>JBEGPW010000018.1:0-3058 GCA_041181225.1 Actinomycetota bacterium
TGGTTCGGTAAAACACCAGAATCAAAATGTTGGCGAACAGCAAGGCGCCGCTGATGCCCGTGAACATGCGCTTTTCTTGCGGGTTTTTAGAAGTCAGGTTTGACAAGAACCACAAGAACCAAAGGCCGGTCAGCCCAAACAAAACATAAGCTCGGCCTTGAGCATCAAGCAGGCTGGGCAACCATTCGAGCATCGACGCGTAGTGCCCCGAGATAGCCAGGAACGCAATTCCGGTGAATGCACTAATAAGCCGATAGATCCCACCCAAAACTCGCCCGGCGGTGGCGTTAAAAACTGCTGCGGTGTTCGCAAGTTGGCGACCAAAGGCATACTCCCCCATTGGTGCGCCGAAGGCCAAAGCAAAGTAAAACAGCGCAACAATAAAGGTTGCGCCGAGGGCAAAAATCGTCGAAATGGAAGCAATCATAAACAAAGCGTATCCCCTGTTAAAGCAACAAAACCGCTCAAAAGAGCGGCTTCGTTTTTTGCTGGGGTACCTGGACTCGAACCAAGAACAAAGGATCCAGAAACCTTCGTGTTGCCAATTACACCATACCCCAGAGCAGGTTTCGGGTCAGACCCGACTCTCTATCTTAGCGCTTGGGCTCGAGCACTGGCAAACAAAAAAGCAGTGCACTAAGCGGCAGCGGCGGCAAAAGCCTTGAGACGCGCGATGGTCTCGGCTTTGCCTAAGATTTGCATCGACTCAAACAGCGGTGGTGAAATTCGACGCCCTGAAATGCCAGTGCGAAGCGGGCCAAAAGCGTTGCGTGGTTTTTCGCCAAGCTGCTCAATCAGCGCTAGCTGCAAGGCTGCCTGAATGTGAGCCGTGACAAAATCGTGGTCAGCGATTGGCTCAAGGGCAGCAACCGCTGCCTCAAGAATCGCGCCGGTGTTCGTCGGCAGACCAGCCTTTGCGTCGTCTTCAACAACAATGTCTTTGCCTTCGACAAACAAGAAACTCAACATCGGCGCAGCCTCGCCCAACACAATGATGCGCTCCTGAATCAGCGGCGCAGCCTCTGCCAAAATCTCGTTTTCGCGAGCGGTCAAAGTTGCGCCCACCACGCCTGCGCTCTGAAGGTAAGGCACTAGACGCGAGGCGAAATCCTCAGCACCCAACAGGCGGATGTGCGCCGAGTTAATCGCCTCGGCTTTCTTGAGGTCAAAGCGAGCTGGGTTTGGGTTGACATTGGCGACGTCAAAGGCGCCGGCCAGTTCATCCAAGGTGAAAATATCGCGATCAGCGCTGATGCCCCAGCCCAAAAGCGCGAGGTAGTTCAAAAGGCCTTCGGGAACAAAGCCGCGGTCGCGGTGGTGAAAGAGGTTCGACTCAGGGTCGCGCTTCGACAGCTTCTTGTTTCCTTCGCCCATTACATAAGGCAAGTGACCAAACTGCGGAATGAACTTTGCGACGCCGGCCTCATAGAGCGCGTTATAAAGAGCAATCTGACGCGGGGTTGAAGAGAGCAGGTCTTCGCCGCGAAGAACGTGAGTGACGCCCATGAGCGCGTCATCAACCGGGTTTACGAGCGTATAAAGTGGCTGGCCGTTTGGGCGAACCAAAACAAAGTCGGCGAAACTGCCAACCGGAAAAGTGATTTCGCCACGAACCAAGTCGGTGAACTTAATGTCGGTGTCTGGCAGGCGCAGGCGAAGCGCTGGGCTGCGACCTTCGGCTCGATAAGCCGCGCGCTGCTCTTCGGTTAGGTCGCGCTCAGAGTTGTCATAGCCGAGCTGCTTGGCGCGGCCATTGGCCTCGTTGCGCGCGTCGATCTCTTCGCCGGTGAGGTAACTCTCATAAACATGGCCGCTCGCCTTAAGTTTTTCGATAACCTCGGCATAAATGTGACCGCGCTCGCTCTGACGATAAGGTTCGTTTGGCCCGCCCACCTCGATGCCTTCATCCCAGTTCAAACCAAGCCAGCGAAGCGCTTCGAGAATCATCTCAAAACTCTCTTCGCTATCGCGCTCAGCGTCAGTGTCTTCGATGCGAAACACAAATGTGCCGCCAGTGTGCCGCGCATAAGCCCAGTTAAACAGTGCCGTGCGCACCAAACCAACGTGAGGCGTGCCGGTTGGCGAAGGGCAAAAGCGCACGCGAACGTCAGCGCCGGTTGCGGTTGAAAAAGGGGCGGTAATCGCAGAAGTCATAATGTGGTCAATTCTACCTTGGGGTCGGTGATTGGGCGGGTGGGCACCTAAGGCCCCAAGGTGCCAATCGAAATCACGGCAACGCCGTCGGAGCGCCTATAGCTATGACCACCGGCGGTAATCACGCCTAATGTCAAAGGCGCGCCAACTTTCGATTTATCAACCTGATCGCGCAACTTAAGCAAGTTCTTGGCTGCCTTATCAATTTCATAGTCCCCGAGTTTGATTTCGAAAGCAGCCCAAGCACCATCGGCGGCTTCTACGATGACGTCAACTTCAAGCCCCGACGAATCTCGATAATGGGCGACGCGGCCGCGCAGGCTCTGCGCATAAACACGCAAGTCGCGAATAACAAGATTTTCAAATAAAAAACCCAAAGTGTTTAAGTCACGAATTAGTTTTTCTGGCGTTGCCTCAAGAGCAGCCACGACGAGAGACGGGTCAACAAAATATCGCTTTAGCGACTGTCGCACGATTGCCTTTGACCGCAGATGGGTTGCCCAGGGCTGCAAGTCTTCAATCACCATGACACCGCGCAAAACGTCGATGTAGCTCTCTAACGTCGAGGGTTTAATGCCGTGAAGCTCTATAGAGCCAACCTCGCTCGCCAATCTCGCAACTGAAATTTCTGAACCTACGTTTCGAGCTAATGCCTTTAAAACGCGGCGAACACGGTTTGAGTCTTTTGCGATTGCAGTCACACTCGAAAAATCTGAGCGCACGACGTCTTCAAGGTATGACTTTAGGGCCGCCCGAGCCTCTACAACCTCAACTCCCTGAAATGCCGGCCAACCTCCTCGACAAATCTCATCGACGATTTGAACAAACTCAAATTCATTTCTTGCACTAATTTCGGGCTGGTCGCTCAACAGGCTTGCAAGTGACACTTGGCCGTTAGAGAATC
>JBEGPW010000019.1:0-2527 GCA_041181225.1 Actinomycetota bacterium
AAGGCAGTGCTTCACTGCTGAGGGGCTTCTTGGCATAAATGTTTCGCGATTGCACTTGCAACTGGAGAGAAGGACTTATGAAGACGACGACGTTACTGCCTGAACACGAAGCGCTCAGCGCCAGTTTCACCGATTTCGGCGGATGGCAAATGCCCGTTCGTTACGGCAGCGAGTTAGACGAGCACCGAGCGGTGCGAACTTCGGCCGGTCTTTTTGACATCAGCCACATGGCCGAAATCCGAGTTTCTGGCCCGCAGGCCGCTGAGTTTTTGAACTACGCACTCGTTAATCCAAGCTCAGCAATGGCCGTAACCAAAGCAAAATACTCGCTAATCTGCAACGAAAGCGGTGGCGTGATTGATGACCTAATCGTTTATCGGTTGGGTGAAGAAGAATTTATGGTGGTTGCCAACGCCGGCAATCGAGACGTTGTCGCGGCCGAATTTGCTGCTCGCGCGGCCAACTTCGCAGGTGCCACCGTTGTTGACGAGTCAGACGATTGGGCTCTAATTGCCGTTCAAGGCCCTAAGGCCGAGTCAATTTTGCAGCAGGTTTGCGACCAGCTTCTTGCTGAGGCGAAATACTATTCGATTCTGTCGGCCAAGGTCGGCGGTGTCGAGGTTTTGATTGGGCGCACTGGCTACACCGGCGAAGACGGTTTTGAGGTTTTTGCACCGGCTGGCGAAGCGCGCAAAATTTGGCAGCGGTTATTGGCAACCGGTGGCGCAGACCTAACACCGTGTGGGCTGGCCTGCCGCGACACCCTTCGTCTTGAAGCGGGCATGCCGCTCTATGGCCACGAACTTGACCTCGATCACAATCCGTTTGAGGCCGGCTTTGCAAAAGTGGTCAAGCTTGAACGCGATGAAGATTTCGTGGGCAAGTCAGCGTTGCAAAAGCTGTCTGAAAACCCAGTTTCGCGTCGTCTCGTAAGTCTTGTCGGCGAGGGCAAACGAGCTGCACGTCAGGGCTATGAGATATTTGAAACTGGCTCTGACAAGGCAATCGGCACGGTCACTTCAGGCGCACTTTCGCCAACACTTGGATTCCCGGTGGCAATGGCCTATATCGACACTTCGGTCTCAACCGAGGTCGGCACCAAGCTAGACGTTGACATTCGCGGCAGCCGCCAAGAGTTCACAGTTTCGGCAGCACCTTTTTATAAGCGTTCAAAGTAACAGAATCTAACAGGAGAAATCATGGCTAACCCAACAAACCTTGCCTACACCAAAGAACACGAATGGGTCTTGGTTGAAGGCTCAGTCGCAACAGTCGGCATTACAAAATATGCTGCCGATGCACTGGGAGAGGTCGTATATATCGACCTGCCCAAAGTTGGTGCGGCGACGACATACTTGAAAATTTTTGGTGAGGTGGAATCAACTAAGTCGGTTTCAGAGTTGTATTCACCTATAACCGGCGAAGTTGTCGAGGTCAACGCCACAGTGACCGCTTCGCCAGAACTAATCAACTCGGATGCCTTCGGCGCCGGCTGGCTGATCAAAGTGAAGTTTGCCGAGCTACCGGCCGAGCTGCTTTCATCGACGGAATACGACGCACTAACTGGAGAGGCTTAGTCACTTGACACTCAGAACCTTTGAAAACCGACACGTCGGGCCAAATGCAGCCGAGCAGAAATTCATGCTCGAGACGCTGGGCTTTAGCTCGCTTGAGGCGCTGATGGACGCTGCCCTGCCCGAGTCAATCAAAATCAAAGGTTCTGACGCCCTGCCTCCTGCAGTTTCTGAAACCGAAGCACTCGCCAAGTTGCGCGAGATCGCTGGCAAGAATCGAGTTACAAAGTCATACATCGGCCTTGGTTACTACGGCACGTTCACGCCGGGTGTAATTTTGAGAAACATCACCGAGAACCCGAGCTGGTACACCGCTTACACTCCATACCAACCCGAAATCAGCCAGGGTCGCCTTGAAGCACTCATCAACTTTCAGACCATGGTCACAGACCTAACTGCGATGAAAACTGCTAACGCCTCGATGCTCGATGAGTCGACGGCTGCCGCCGAAGCAATGTTGATTGCCCGACGCGCAAGCGATTCAGAGTCGCGCGTGTTCTTTGTTGACGCCGACACTTTGCCTCAGACTAAAGCGCTTTTGGAGCACCGCGCTGAGCCGCTATCGATCGTGATTAAGTATTTTGATGCCAGCCAAGGCGCGGCCGCAATAAATGAAGACTGCTTCGGAGCTTTGGCGCAGTACCCCGGAGCTTCGGGCAAGGTTCAGTCTTTAGGCTCAATTTTTGCTGCGGTTCATGAGCGTGGTGGTTTGGCCGTTGCTTCGGCAGACCTATTGGCATTGACGCTGATTGAGGCTCCCGGCGAAGTTGGCGCCGACGTTGTCGTTGGAACCACTCAGCGTTTTGGAGTGCCGATGGGTTATGGCGGCCCACACGCTGGCTACCTAGCCGTTCGTGAAAACCTCGAGCGCACCATGCCTGGCCGCTTGGTTGGTGTGTCGGTTGACGCCGACGGCAACCAGGCCTATCGCCTAACTTTGCAGACTCGCGAGC
>JBEGPW010000020.1:0-9275 GCA_041181225.1 Actinomycetota bacterium
ACCCGCTTGGCAACGTGTTTGATCTTGTCTGCATCGCCCACGGATGATCCGCCGAACTTCTGCACGATAAGGGCCAACGTTTTTCTCCTGTAAAAAGCGGGTGAGATGCCTGTGCTAAACAGGCTGCGAAGGTCTAAGTCTAGCCGATTTGAACGATTCGGCGACCCTCAAAAGCTCGGCCCAAAGTCACTTCATCGGCATATTCGAGGTCGCCACCAACTGGCAAGCCACTGGCCAAACGTGAGATTGTGATTCCCAACGGCGCTAGCATTCGCGTGAGATAGGTCGCAGTTGCCTCTCCCTCAAGATTTGGGTCGGTCGCGATGATCACTTCAACAATCTGAGGGTCGCTAAGGCGACTCATAAGTTCTTTGATGCGAAGTTGGTCAGGGCCGATGCCCTCAATCGGACTAATCGCCCCTCCCAACACGTGATAGCGACCCTTGAATTCTCGAGTTCGCTCTATAGCCTGAACATCCTTGCTCTCTTCAACCACACAAATCGTGGTCTGTTGGCGGCGCACATCGCGGCAAATCGAGCAGGTGTCTTCTTCGGTCACATTGCCACAGATGTCGCAAAACTTTACGCGGTCTTTAACCTCACGCAAAACCTGAGCCAGCTTCTCAGCCTGATCATCTTGAGTTTGCAACAGATAAAACGCGATGCGCTGCGCCGACTTTGGCCCAACGCCCGGCAGTCGACCGAGCTCATCGATTAGCTCTTGAACTACACCTTCATACATTTAGCGGCCTGTCTTTGGGTCATCGATTGGAACCCCGCCGAACTCGCGAACAACTGACTCGCCATAGCGCGCCTCATCGGCAGCGTCTGGTTCTGGCAGCTTGTCGATCGGTTCGGTCACTGCCGCAGGTTTGGCGGCTGGCTTTGCCGCTGGTTTCGGGGCAGCTTTGTTGACGGTCTTTTGAGCCGGTGCCGCTGGTGTGATTCCGGCTGCAACAGCGGCAGCGTTTGCCGCAGCGCTCGAGATTGGAGCCGTGACTGCAGGGGCTTGAGCGGTGGACAAACCAGAAGTTGAAGGCTCGGCAATTAACGGCTTGAACTTGACCTCAACGCCAAGCACTTGGCGAATCGCGTTTCTAAGGGTGTCTGGGGCGCCAGCCTGCTTTTTGAAACTTTCGAGGTCTGCGTTTGAGCCAAATCTCAAGGTCAAAACTCCGTCAGAAAAGTCGATGACCTCGAGGGCAAAAGCTACTGACCAGACGATGCGAGATTGCAATTGAACGGCATTGAGGATGTCCTCCCAAGCGGCCTGAAACTTTTGAGTCGTGACGGCAGCGAGCGCTGGTGCGGCGGCGGCTTGCGTCGGAATCGATTGAGCGGTCGAAGCAGCGCTAGGGGTTTGCGGTCGCTGCGTTTGCGCGGGCGAAGCAGCGCTAGCGGATTGCGAAGCAGCACTAGTGGATTGCGCAGGTGCCGCAGCGCTAGGGGTTTGCGCGGGCGCAGCAGCGCTAGGGGCACGTGAAGCAGCGCCAGAAGCAACGGCGCCGCCCTCAACACCGATGCGTCGCTCGAGCCGGTCAAGTCGTGCTAGCGACCCAACTTCGGTTTGGTCGCTGGCTGGAACAAGAACTTTGGCGCACATTAGCTCAAGTAGAAGGCGTGGGCTGGTGGCCCCAGACATTTCGGTCAACGCAGTGTTGACCGTGGCGGCTGCGTGAGTTAGCTCTGCCAGACCGAAGCGGTAGGCCTGGGCGGTCATTTTGTCGAGCTCGTCGGTTGCGATGCCACGCATCACAGCTTTCGCCTGGTCGCCAACCGAGTGAATCACAATCAGGTCGCGAAGGCGCTCGAGTAGGTCTTCGACAAAACGACGTGGGTCTTGACCGGTTTGAATGATGCGGTCTACTCCCCCAAAAACTGCGACCGAATCGTGAGTCGCAAAACCATCGATAATCTCGTTGAGCAGCGCGCCGTGAGTGAAACCAAGCAGAGCCGCCGCACGGTCATATTTGACCAAAACCGCGTCAGAGTCAGCGCCTTCGACGGGCTCTGAACCAGCAATCAACTGGTCAAGCAGCGAGAGCGAATCGCGCACCGAACCACCACCGGCACGAACCACGAGTGCCAAAACGCCAGGCTCGAGGTCAACGCCCTCTTGAGTGCAGAGCTGCTCCATGTATTCGAGCAACTGCGCAGGTGGCACCAAACGGAACGGGTAGTGGTGAGTGCGCGAGCGAATCGTGCCGATTACTTTCTCGGGCTCGGTGGTCGCAAATATAAACTTGACGTGCGCTGGCGGTTCTTCGACAATCTTGAGTAGCGCGTTAAACCCTTGAGCGGTAACCATGTGCGCTTCATCCAAAATGAAAATTTTGAAGCGATCGCGCACCGGTGCAAAAATCGCGCGTTCACGAAGCTCGCGGGCATCGTCAACACCGTTGTGGCTCGCGGCGTCAATCTCAACCACGTCGAGCGAACCCGAACCATCGCGCGACAACTCAACGCAAGACGGGCAAACTCCGCAAGGGGTGTCGGTTGGCCCCTCGGCACAATTCAAACAACGAGCGAGGATGCGTGCCGAAGTGGTCTTGCCACAACCGCGCGGGCCTGAAAACAAATAAGCGTGGTTTACGCGGTCGCTGCGAAGGGCCGCCATAAGCGGCGCGGTCACCTGAGACTGGCCGATAAGCTCAGCAAAAGATTCGGGTCGATAACGACGATAAAGAGCAGTAACCACCCTTTGAGCCTACCTTTCGCAGTCGACAAATCGCGGCAAATAAAAAGACTCCCCGCACACCCGCCAGAGCTCAGTTACCCTTGCTATCTTTCGATCCTGGGGGAGTTGGCCAAGGTGACGCCGCACGGGGAGTCCATGACAAGTTTATAACGAGAGAACCCCGCCAAAGCTAGGGGATGCGCTCGACTAAACTTTCACCTGTAGCAACTGGAGAATTCGCCTAGTGGCCTATGGCGCCAGCTTGGAAAGTTGGTTGGGTGCAAGCCCTCGAGGGTTCGAATCCCTCATTCTCCGCAAGGCCCGAGCGAGGCGGCAAGTTATGCCGACTCGGTGGCCGCAGCTTGAACGTGACCACTTCAGAGGCCGAAGGTTGGGCAGCTTGAATGTGACCACTTCTGAGGCCGAAGGTTGGGCAGCTTGAACGTGACCACTTCGGAGGCCGAAGGAAGTGCCGCCCATTCCCTGGGGAAAGCCGAGCCAATAAACTCTTTGGCATGAATGCTCTTGTGATTTTCTCGGTAAACGTAAAAGCCATGGCCGACTTCTATCAGGCGGTATTGGGGTTTTCTCGCGATCCGAGACCTGGCGACAGCAAGAAAGACGTTCGTCTCGGCAAAGACGGCCATGAGCTTCTGATTCACTCGATTCCAGCGCGAATTGCTAAAACCATTTCGCTTGAGTCTCCGCCGGTTGCCAGAGAAGATTCGGCTATGAAGCCGGTTTTTGATGTGGACTCTCTTAGCCGTGCGCTCGAGCAAGTCACGCAAAGAGGTGGCCTAGTTACGGAACGCACTTTTACCTTGGATGGACTAACTCGTCACGACATAGTTGACCCCGAAGGAAACGTCGTGCAACTTAGAATCAGGGTATGAGCAACTACAACACGCTTCCCCAGGGCCTGCCCGTTCCCGAGGATGACGGCCAAGCCGACCACCTGCTCGGCATGGCGATGCCAAACGTCAAACTGAGAAGCACTCAAAGCCGTGAAGTCGAACTCGCAGACTTAGGTTCGGGTCGCACCGTGATTTATGTTTACCCAATGACGGGCAAGCCGGGCGTGCCACTGCCTGACGGCTGGGATGAGATCCCCGGTGCCCGAGGATGCACCCCAGAATCTTGCGGTTTTAGAGATCACTTCTCGGAGCTCCAGGCGGCAGGAGCTCAAAACGTTTTCGGGCTTTCAAATCAAGACACTGGCTACCAGAACGAACTGGCGCAAAGAATTGACCTACCCTTCGAACTGCTTTCAGACGAAGAAGGCGAACTAGGCGCGGTTTTGCGCCTGCCGACTTTCGTGGTCGATGGCAAAGCGCTTTATAAAAGACTCACTGTGGTGCTTTTGGATGGCCGAATCGAGAAAGTCTTCTACCCGGTTTTTCCGCCAGACAAGCATGCCCAAGAAGTGCTCGCTTGGCTCAAATCAACTCCTTCTCAATAGCCTAGGCTTGCAACAGAAGAGCCTTTCAGGTTTTTGTAACGCCAAACTCAGGAGTTCAAGATGTATGTAGCTAGATGGAATGGACAGGTAATAGCTCAGTCAGACAAAACCGTTGAGGTCGAGGGCAACCAGTATTTTCCGTTTGACAGTGTGAGCCAAGAGTTCTTGACCGACTCTGCCTTGAAGTCAACCTGCCCTTGGAAGGGCGAGGCGAGTTATTACAGCCTGGTCGTTGATGGTCAGACCAATAAAGATGCCGTATGGGTTTATCGCACGCCCAAAGATGCCGCCAAAGAAATCGCTGGGCACGTGGCTTTTTGGCGAGGCGTCGAAGTCTCTAAAAGCTAGCTCGAAACGCAGGAGCGTTTAGTTGATTGAGTTCAAGGGCGTCAGCAAGGTTTATAGCGGGTCGGTTGCTGTCGGCGATTTCTCACTGGTTGTTCCGAGCCGACAGATAACTGTTTTGATGGGCCTTTCAGGTTCAGGCAAAACCACGCTGCTGCAAATGGTCAACAAGCTGGTCGAGCCTTCGCAGGGAACCGTTTCGATCGACGGCAGCGACATCGCCTCACTTGATTCGGTGAAACTTCGTCGAAGCATCGGCTATGTGATGCAAGAAGTTGGCCTGTTGCCCCACAAAACGATTCTTGAAAATGTAGTTCTTATTGCAACCGTTGCCGGCCAAAGCAAAGAGACCGCAAGAGCCAACGCCGTCGGAATGCTCAACATGGTGGGCATCGACGAAAGCTTTTTTGCACGTTACCCTGCCCAACTGTCGGGCGGTCAGCAGCAGCGCGTGGGTGTGGCCAGGGCTCTAGCTATAAAACCAAACATTTTGCTCATGGATGAACCGTTCGGCGCAGTAGACCCGATCGTGCGAGAAGAACTGCAAGACGAACTAGCCCGAATTCAGCGCGCCTTGGGGCTGACAATCATGTTTGTCACTCACGACCGACACGAGGCGCTTCGGCTTGCCGACCAACTGGTTGTGCTCTCGGCTGGCGGGCACGTCGAGCAAAGCGGCACGCCTGCCGAGATTAGAAGCAAGCCGAATAACGACTTCGTCAAAAAACTACTCGGTGTCTAAATGGAATGGTTTCTTAGAAACAGCAACTTTATTTTTGGGCTAGCAACGACGCACCTCTCCGTGTCGCTTTTGCCGGTGGCGCTGGGTTCGCTGATAGCACTTGCCCTGGCTAAGTTCGTGCCCAGAAAACTCGTTACACCTACCAACGGTTTGCTTGGCGCAATTTATGCGGTGCCGTCGCTCGCACTCTTTGTGGCACTGCCCGCACTGCTCGGCACAAGTTATCTGGGGCCAACCAACGTTTTGATTGCGCTGACAATCTATGTTGTTGCCTCAATCTTTTTCTCAGCACGAGATGCCCTGGCTCAGGTTCCTAACTCGGCAAACCTGATCTCTAAAGCTCAGGGTCTCAGCGGTTGGCAACACTTCATTTATGTGGAGTTACCTCTAGCAACACCTGGTCTCATCGCCGGCCTTCGAATAGCAGTGGCAAGCACCGTGTCGATGGCTTCAATTGGCGCTGTCGTTGGCGTTAGAAATCTCGGCTATTTATTCTTGGATGGCTTTCAGCGCAAGAACTCCGACGAAATCATCACGGGGCTGGTGGCTATTTTTGTGATAGCGATAGTGCTTGATCTTATGGTTTGGTTTTTGGGTCGGTTGCTGACCCCATGGGCCAAGAAGCAGGTTCGCAGTGTTTAGCCTCGAAGCGGTTTGGCAGTGGTTTACAGATGTCGAGAACTGGAATGGCCGTTACGGTCTTTGGAACTTATTGGGTGAACACCTACTGATTACCCTTTGGTCATTACTTTTGGCTGCCGTAATTGCGTTGCCCTTGGGAATCATCGTGGGCCACTTCGGAAAAGGCCAGGCCATAGTGGTGGGGCTCGGCTCAACATCAAGAGCTATTCCAACGATGGGTTTGCTGTTTGCGCTGGTGATGCTATTGGGTGTGAACTTCAGAGAGGTGGCCGTAACATTGGCCCTCGCCGTGATCGCCGCTCCACCGATTTTGGCTGGAGCGTATTCAGGCATCAGCGCCATCGAGCGAACCACAAAATTGGCCGCGGTTGCTCAAGGCATGACTTCGTGGCAACTGGTTTGGCATGCCGAGCTGCCACTCGCCGCAAGCTCGATAATCGGCGGGTTTCGCGTCGCGTTCATCCAAGTGGTTTCGACCGTTGTGTTGGCACCTTTGGTTGGGCTCGGCGGTCTGGGGTTCGGCATTATTCAAGGTCTGGCGCTCAGAGATTTTGCCCAGGTAACCGCGAGCGCAATCGTTATCGTTTTATTAACGTTGGTGGGCAATCAGCTCATTGGTTTAGCCCAGAAGCAAACTAGAGTTGGGTTAGATAAACCAATAAGGGGTAACTAAAAATGTTCAAGTCACGCATCGTTTTAGCCGCAGCAGCAATGATTGCAACCCTTGGCTTGGCTGGGTGCACCGCCACCGCTGAGAGCAAGCCGATTGTCATCGGCTCACAGGCTTATTACTCAAACGAGATTGTGGCCGAAGCTTATGCACTTGTTCTAGAAGACGCCGGTTACACAGTTGACCGTCAATACTCGCTTGGTCAGCGCGACGTTTATGTTCCGGCTCTCGAAGCCGGCGAAGTTGACCTTTTTCCGGAATACACCGGCAACCTTTTGCAGTTCTTTGACTCAACCGCCACCGTTACCGCAACCGAAGAGGTGTATGCGGCACTCACAAACGTGCTTCCGGATGGCCTAACCGCGTTAGAAATGTCGCCGGCCACCGACCAAGACTCATACAACGTAACTGCAGACTTTGCGGCGAAAAACAACTTGGTTTCGATTGCCGACTTGGCGTCGGTCACCGGACTGAAACTTGGCGGTGCACCTGAGCTTGCAGAGCGCCCATACGGACCAAAAGGTTTGAAGAGTTTCTATTCGGTAGACGTTGAGTTCGTTTCAACCGGAGACACCACCGTTGACTCGTTGGTCGCCAAGCAGGTTGACCTTGCAAATGTTTACAGCGCCGACCCAAGAATTCAGCAGCTAGGTCTGGTCACCCTTGCAGACCCAAAGGGCCTCTTTTTGGCTTCAAACCTCGTGCCAATCGCCTCGAAAGCAGTCGACCAAAAAGCTCGTGACCTAGTGAACGCTGTTTCTAAAGCGATGACCGCCGCCGACCTCGTAGCTATGAACGTCAAGAGTGTGACTGAGCAGCTAACGTCAAGCGAAATTGCGGGCGCTTGGTTGGTCGAAAAGGGTCTGCTCAAATAAGCAGGCTTGACGCGGCCTAAGAAACCTCGTCTCCCGCTTCTCCTAAATCGTCCGCTTCGCCTGAATCGCCGAGCTGACCCATCATGCCCTTGAGAGCTTCTTCAAGCTTCACGACGATCTCGAAGGTTTTAGAGATTAGTTCATCGGCCGACTGAGATTCCAAAAGGTCTGCAAGGTCTAGCGGACCAACCGGCAAAACTCCGGCTAGCTGCCAGCAGGCATCCATGGGTTCATCGCTGAGTTCGGTGTCAGCGGTGTATTGCAGATCGCCAAACTCGCTCGCAAAAGCTAGAAGGTTTCTGACCTTGGTTTCGAGGTGAACCCTTTCCGGCATGAGCGAGTCATCCCAGATTAAATCTGGCAGCAAGTCGATGTCGGCCATTGGGTATGGGTCGTCGGGCAACCACGCGTTGACTCGAAAACGTTGCGAGCCAAATGACTCAAGACCATAAAACTCATCAAGGGTGCCGATGTCGGTGACCGCTGCGAGCGTTCCGATGTTGAGCCGATTGTCTCCCCCACCAACTTCACTGCCGCGCGCAACCAACACAACCCCGAACTCAGGGTTCTCTTGGCCGATTAGGTCGCCGAGCAGTTTTAAGTAGCGCTCTTCAAAAATACGCAGCGATAACGGCATTGACGGCATCAGCACCGTGCTCAGGGGAAACATTGGCATTACAGTCATGAGGCTCGATTCAACCTTAGAGCGTTTAGCACGACCGAAACACTAGAGAAAGCCATGGCCGCACCACCGAGCATAGGGTTCAGCAGGCCGAGCGCTGCGACTGGAATAAGCACGAGGTTATAGCCAAATGCCCAGCCCAGGTTCTGCTTTATGTTTCGCCAGGTTCGACGCGCGAGGTCGAGGGCGAAGGATATTCCGAGTGGGCTATCGTCAAGAATCGTAATGGCCGCGGCCGATTGCGCCGCGTGGGTTCCCGACCCCATGGCCAGCCCGACATCAGCACCCGTCAGAGCAGCCACGTCATTCAAACCATCGCCCACCATTGCAGTGGTCTTGCCCGCTGCTTTCAGCTCGCGCAGAAGTTGAAGCTTGTTTTCAGGGCTGACACGCGAATGCCACTGAGTGATGCCGAGCTCGTGAGCAACTTCGCGCACTCGCGATTCGACATCGCCCGAGAGCAACACCGGCTCGATACCCATGCCTTGCAACAAAGCGACTGCTTTTAGCGAATCTGGACGAACTAGATCTGATAGTGAAATCAACAACAGAGCCTCATCGCCCTGCGAAAGAACAGCAAGACTTTTAGCGCCAACCTGCTCGATTGCTTTCTGAAGTTCAGATTGATTTTCGAATATTTGAGACTCGCTAAAACCAATCGAATATGACTTTGAGTTCACAACGCCCTCAAGGCCTTTGCCGGCCGTCTCGACGATTTCGGTGGCCTGTTGGGCCGTGTCAAGAGCTGCAATCGCTTTTGCAATCGGATGATTCGAGCCTCGCTCTAAAGCGGCGGAAATGGCGATGGCCTCAGATTTCGAAAGCTTACCTTGCCACTGACCGTGACCCAGCAGGATTGTGTCGTGAACCTGCAAACGGCCGTCGGTGAGGGTTCCGGTCTTGTCAAGAACTACGGTGTCGACTTTGTTGAGCAGCGAAAGCGCGTCTGGGTTGCGAATCACAATGCCTCGTTTTGCGCCCTGCGCCGTTGCAACCGCAAGGCTCATCGGAACAGCTATGCCGAGCGCGCAGGGGCACGCAATCACCAGAACCGCGATGGCGGCCGAGAGGGCCCGCTCAGTGTCGCCAAACAAGAAAGCCCAAACCAAATAAGATGCGAGAGCTAGGGCGATAACACTAGGAACAAAGAAGCTCGAAATGCGGTCGGTTATCGACGTTATCT
>JBEGPW010000021.1:0-4706 GCA_041181225.1 Actinomycetota bacterium
ACGTCGAGGCGTCGCCCGCGTTCACCTGAAGCGATTTGGGTTGCGAGGCTGGTCATGTCGTCGAGTGGTTTTAGTGCGGCGCGCATTGCGCTGCGCAGGGCGAGTGCGATTACGAGCATCAACACCAACATGGCGGGCAGGCCGATTTCCATGATTTCACTAAACAAGTCGATTGCTTCGACGTTGGCTGCAGCCACCGTGATGATTGATTGGGAGTTTGGCAAATAGTCTTCGACGAGAAGGTATCCATCGTCTTGGCCGGTCATGCGGTGGTTGAAGCCGGGCAGCGGAATCAGTTGAAAGTCGCCTGGAATGCCGTTGAGGCCTAACCCTGCGCCGAGGCCTTTGCCGTCGCTAAACGAACGGCCATCTTTGGTGATGACAACGCTAACTCCGGGTTTGGTGATTCGCTGGGCCAACTCGGTTGGTGTGACTGTGCCTTCGAGTGCGATCGCCGCATTAAGAACGGCGGTTAGAGCGTCGGCTTGGTTTTGTTTCAAAACCGGTCGCATCAATATCGCGATGGTTGCAACCAACACAAGCCCGGTGACAGTTATGGCGATGAGCGCAGTGACAATGACGCGGCTTTGAAGTGATTTCACAAGACAATCTTGGTCCTTTTTTCTTAAGGATGGGTGATTATCGAGCGTCTTACTTTAGGCGGCGGTTGAGACCGCTGGTGCTTTGACCATGTATCCAAGACCGCGTTTGGTCTTGATTAGTTCGTTGGCGTCGCAGCCTGCTGCTTCGAGTTTTTTGCGAAGCGAGCTGACGTGAACTTCGACGAGGTTTGGGTCGAAGGCGTCGTATCCCCACACTTGGGTGAGCAGGTAGTTTTTTGAGAGAACTCGGCCGCGTGAACGGGCGAGTTCGCTGAGCAGGCGGTATTCCGTGTTTGTGAGGTTGATTTCTTCGCCGGCGTAGGTCACGCTGGCTTCGTCTTCGTTGATCATGAGCTCGCCGATTGATAGCGGGGCCGCTGAGATGCCGGTGCGGCGCAATACTGCGCGCACCCTGAGCAAAAGCTCACCCATGAGAATCGGCTTGGTGACATAGTCGTCGGCGCCAATTTCGAGTCCCCGCATTTTGTCTTCAGCCGCGTCGCGAGCTGTCATAAAGATTATTGGTACCCCGAGTTTTGCGATTGCTTCGGAGCCAACCTCAAAACCGTTCATGCCCGGCAACATGATGTCGAGCAAGACTAGGTCTGGCTTGGCTTCGAGGATTGTTTTTAGTGCGTCGGCCCCGTTGTGTTCAACTCGGGTCATGTAGCCAGCTGATCGCAGGGCCACTGAGATTTCGGTAGCTAGACCGACTTCGTCGTCAACTACCAGGATTCTTGCTTTGCCAGTTGTGTTGTTCATGGGTTCATTATCAGGACCTAAGTCTGGGAGTTTCCTGAAGACAGGCCCCGTGTCACAATTGTTCTATGGGAATTCACAGAAAAACCAATGTGGTCGACGGTCAGGCGGCCGTGGCCAAATTGCGCGAAGAATTCTTAGACCACTTGGATGACGCACCAACCGCCCTCAAGACCACGGCGGTGAGATTCCTGCTCGAAGAATTAGCTGCGCGTTTTGAAGGCAACTCGGTTGAAGTGCGTGTGCCCCCGTTGGGTGCGGTGCAGTGTGTTGAAGGTCCGCGTCACACTCGAGGCACCCCGCCGAACGTGGTCGAGTTGCCCGCTGAACTCTGGTTGGCCCTGGCGCTCGGGCAAATCGAGTGGCAGGCCGCGCTCGCCACCGGTCGCGTGCTCGCGTCTGGCACGCGCGCCGACCTCAGCGAATTGCTGCCGCTATTTTAGAAAGCTTCAAGTTTTAAGGTTCAATTGAAACGTGAACGAACCAAGGCCACAGTTGCCCTACCCAAAGACCTCAGAGACCATCGAGATGCGCGCGAGCGATGTGACGGTAAAGATTCGACGATCAGCAAAGTTTGTGTCTTTTATTTTTACCGGCATAGTTCTCGGCATCATCGCGGCGTTCATCGTGAACGCGCTCATCCCAGATGAAAATCGCACGCCAACAGCCATTCTGGGCTTCTTGGTGCTCTACTTTGCCGCCGCTGGTTTAGGGCTCGGGGTTCTGTTTGCAGTCGTTTTAGAAAGCATTTCGGTGGCTCGAGCCAAGACCATCGAAGCTACTAAACTTGAGATATAAACCGCACTTTTAACGACGGGAAAACCACTTGCTTCGTGGCGACGGACTCTTAAATCACGACTTGATGGTTGACGAAAAAGCACCTCAAGATCAGTGTGGAGTTTTTGGTGTTTGGGCACCGGGCGAAGAAGTTGCGAAGCTAACTTTTTTTGGGCTTTATGCCCTGCAGCACCGCGGCCAAGAGTCGGCGGGAATCGCCACCAGTGATGGCAAAAAGATTTTGGTCTATAAAGACATGGGGCTCGTCTCTCAGGTTTTTAGCGAGAGCGCTCTCGAAAGTTTGGTTGGCCATATTGCTGTTGGCCACACCCGTTATTCAACCACCGGCGCAAGCCACTGGCGAAACGCCCAGCCAACTCTCGGCCGAACCAGCGACGGCACAGTCGCTCTGGCCCACAACGGCAACCTCACAAACACCGCCGACCTGCTTGACCTCTTGAAGGCGCGCTACCCAGACCAAAGCCAAAACGAAATCACCGGAGGCAACACCACCGACACCGCCGTTTTGACCGCTCTAATGGCCGGCGACCCAGACCACACCCTTGAATCGACAGTGCTTGAGCTTTTGCCGCGCGCGCAGGGGGCATATTGCCTAGTGTTTATGGACGAAACGACTTTGTATGCCGCCCGCGACCCACAGGGCGTGCGCCCGTTGGTGTTGGGTCGACTCGAACGCGGATGGGTGGTTGCTTCTGAAACTGCTGCCCTAGATATTGTTGGAGCGTCGTTCGTGCGCGAAATCGAACCGGGCGAGTTGATTGCGATTGACGAAAACGGCTTGCGCTCGACTCGCTTTGCCGAAACCAAACGCGCCGGTTGCGTTTTTGAATACGTTTATTTGGCCCGCCCAGACACTTCTATCAACGGCAAAAACGTTTATGACGCGCGCGTTGAAATGGGTCGAACCTTGGCTCGCGAATACCCGGTTGAAGCCGACCTGGTTATTCCCACGCCCGAGTCTGGCACCCCGGCGGCTATCGGCTATTCGCAAGAGTCGGGCATCCCATTTGGTCACGGGTTGGTCAAAAACGCTTATGTCGGCCGCACGTTCATTCAGCCTTCACAAACCATTCGCCAGCGAGGCATTCGCCTAAAGCTCAACCCGCTCAAAGAAGTAATTCGCGGCAAGCGCATCATTGTGGTCGACGACTCAATCGTGCGCGGCAACACTCAGCGCGCTTTGGTGCAAATGCTGCGCGAGGCTGGCGCCGCCGAGATTCACGTTCGCATCAGCTCACCGCCCATCACTTGGCCATGCTTTTATGGAATCGACTTTGCAACTCGCGCCGAGCTGATTGCAACCGGTCTCGCGGTTGACGAGGTGCGCCAGTCAATTGGCGCTGACAGTCTCGGTTATTTGACCAAGGATGGCATGGTGGCCGCCACCGATCAGCCAGAATCACAACTTTGCACAGCCTGCTTCACGGGCAAATACCCAATCGCGTTGCCGGCGTCTTCGCGCCTCGGCAAAAACCTACTTGAGCGTCCTGAAGGTTCGGCTAGCGACGATGGCGGCGATGCAGACGCAGCGCGAGCTCAACAAGAGGTGCTCAATGACTAACGCCTATGCAGCCAGCGGTGTTGACACCGAGGCCGGCGACCTAGCCGTAAACCTTATGAAGAAGGCTGTCGCAGCCACCCACAACAGCAACGTGTTTGGCGACTTTGGCGGTTTTGCCGGGCTCTTTGACGTCTCGTTTTTGAAAGCCTACGACCGCCCCTTGCTCGCAACCTCAACCGACGGTGTCGGAACCAAAGTTGCGATTGCACAGGCGATTGACAAGCACGACACCATTGGCCAAGACCTCGTCGGCATGGTCGTGGACGACATTGTTGTCGTTGGTGCCAAGAGTTTGTTTATGACCGATTACATCGCAACCGGCAAAGTTGTGCCGCAGCGTGTGGCCGACATCGTGCGCGGAATCGCCGAAGCCTGTGCCTCGGTTGGCGTGGCACTGGTGGGTGGCGAAACTGCCGAGCATCCTGGGCTTTTAGCTGCCGATGAATACGATGTTGCCGGAGCAGCCGTTGGCGCGGTTGAAGCTTCGAAGTTGCTAGGCGCTCATCGCGTGCAGGTTGGCGATGTCGTTCTTGGCCTCGAGTCGAGCGGTTTTCACAGCAACGGATATTCGCTGGTTCGCAAAATTGTTGCCGACAGCAAACTTGACTACAACAAAACGGTTTCAGAATTCGGCGCTCGTTCGTTGGGCGAAGTTCTGCTCGAACCAACCCGGCTCTACACCGGAGTCTTGAACGACCTGCTCGAAAGTGACCTCGGCCAGCACGTCACAACCATGAGCCACATCACCGGCGGTGGCATCGCTGCCAACCTGTCGCGTGTTTTGCCAACCCAGGTTAGCCTCGACATCGACCGTTCAACCTGGGCTCCGTCAAACGTCTTTCAAACCTTGGCTTCGTGGGGCGGTTATGAGCTCACCGCTCTCGAGACCACCTGGAACCTCGGCCTCGGCTTCGCCGTCGTTGTCAAAGGTCACGCGGCCGAAGCAATCAAAGCTCAGCTAAACGCGGCGGGCATCAAAACCTGGG
>JBEGPW010000022.1:0-4425 GCA_041181225.1 Actinomycetota bacterium
ATGCAGCCCGACCGCCAATATCACCGTCGCTTTATGGTGCACGGCACGAGCCACCACCTAGGCATGGACGTTCATGACTGTTCGCAGGCACGTCGCGAAATGTCACTCGACGGTGAGCTCAAGCCCGGCATGATTTTCACTATTGAGCCGGGGCTTTACTTTCACCCGAACGATCAGCTTGCACCCGAGCGCTTCAAGGGAATCGGCATTCGCATCGAAGACGACGTTTTGGTCACTGAAACCGGTGTTGAAAACCTAACCGCTGCCCTGCCTCGAAAAATCGAAGAAATTGAAACTTGGATGGCGGCCCTGCAAGCCTAAGCTTTTTCGGCTGTGTCGCCTTTTTCGGCTTTCTCAGCTAGTTCGGCCGCTCTGCCGCCCATGCCGTTTGGAACTATGACCTGATAACTCGCGGCGATGATTACCGAACCGCTGATGAACTGGCGGCGCGAACCACGCATTGACATGCGCACCACTCCCCAGATCATGCCGATGCCCGCGCCCAAAACGGCTGCGGCAACAACTTCGTTAGCGGCGCCTGCGGCTGAGGTAGCCGAGGCAAAAATCAAACCGACAAACAAGCCCAGCCAAGCGCCATTCAACGCGCCGTTCATGGCGACTCTGCCATAGGTCAAACGACCGCGAACTCGCTCAACCGATTTCAGGTCAGAACCGATAATCGCGACCAAGTTTGCCGCAAACCCTCCACCAACGATGCGGTCAACCAGAGCAACGGCATCCAAGTAATTTGTGAACTCGCCAACCACATCGCCGCTTGGAACGACAGGGGCAAGGCCACGGTTTAAGGCACGGCCAGAACCGCGGTTTGATTGGTTTTGCATGGCTCAAGTTTAGGCGGTTGCGGGTAGTCTTAACCCTGTGAGCTCAAACCGTGTATTCGTGGCCAGATTGGCTGGCTGTGGCGTTTTTGACCCATCTGGCGACCGGGTGGGCAAGGTCATTGACGTGCTCGTTTCATATCGAAGCAGCGGGGCACCGCGCGCAACCGGAATGCTCGTTGAAATCAGTGGCCGCCGCCGCGTTTTTGTGCCAATTGCTCGTGTGACTTCGGTTAGCCCCGGCCAAGTAATCACCACCGGCTTGATTGACCTTCGTCGCTTCACTCAGCGGGGGCAAGAAGTGCGGGTGATTGCCGAGATGCTCGGACGCAAAGTCAGCCTGCTTGACGGCAGCGGCTCGGCAAGCATCGAAGACTTAGCGATTGAGCAGGGCAAGCGCCGCGACTGGGTCATTAGCGAACTTTTCTTGCGTCGCCCAAAGACCTCGGCCAGCCCGTTTGTTCGCGGCGCGACACTGTTTGCCGCTTGGGAGCAAGTGACCGAAGAAGCCAAAGACGCCGAAGGCCAGAGCGCCCAGCAACTGATTGCGACCTATAGCGACCTTCGCCCTGCCGACCTTGCGAGCGCACTTCTTGACCTGCCAGACGAGCGCATGCTTGAGGTTGCCGAAGAGCTCGACGACGAGCGCCTCGCCGACGTGCTTGAGGAGCTACCCGAAGACGAGCAGATTGACATTGTTGCCGAGCTCGACGACGAGCGTGCGGCCGAAGTTCTTGACCTGATGGAGCCTGACGACGCAGCCGACCTAATGGCCAACCTGCCAGAGGCCCGCACCGAAGCCATTTTGAAACTCATGGATGAAGAAGAAGCCGACGACCTTCGCCGCCTGATGACCTATGACGAGTTCACCGCCGGTGGTTTGATGACCACCGAACCGATTATTTGCGCAGCCGATGCAACCGTTGCTGAGGCAATGGCGCTGATTCGTCGAGTTGAAGTTGCACCAGCTTTGGCGGCGTCGGTGTTTGTCACTTTGCCTCCATACGAGACCGTCACCGGGCGCTTTCTTGGCGTTGTGCATTTTCAGCGGATGCTCCGTTACCCGCCGCACGAGCGCCTCGGAACCCTGCTAGACACCGAACTCGAGCCGGTTCACGCCGACACTCACATCTCAGTTTTGCACCGCACGCTCGCAAACTACAACTTGGTCTCTTTGCCCGTGGTTGACGAAGAAAATCATCTGATCGGAGTCGTGACCGTCGACGACGTGCTCGACCACCTGTTGCCAGAAGACTGGCGCACCGAAGACGACGTGCCTAAAACCACCAAGTCGGTAATGCGCACCCCAAACAAAACGACACGAAACGGAGGAGCCCGTGGCTAAAAACAACGACCGCCTCGACCGTCCGTTCCGGCGTCGCGACCGTTTCGTTCCAAAGCTTGCAATCAATCAAGAAAAGTTTGGTGAGGCCAGCGAAACTTTCGCGCGCGCGATGGGCACCGGGCAATTTCTTATTTGGATGACCGCCTTTGTGGTGCTCTGGTTAGCCTGGAACACCCTGTTGCCAAACGGTTTTCAGTTTGACCCGCGCCAACTCAACTTCACGTTGCTGACGATGATCTTGTCGCTTCAGGCATCCTACGCAGCACCACTTATCTTGTTGGCGCAAAACCGCCAGGCCGACCGCGAGCGCGTAAAAACCGAGCAAGATCGCCAGCGCGCCGAACGAAACCTGGCCGACACCGAATACCTCGCCCGCGAAGTCGTGGCATTGCGTCAGGCGATTGAAGAGCTCGCAACTAAAGACTTTGTTCGCGACGAAATGAAAGACCTGCTGCGCGATCTTCTCAACGAGTTGCGCGACGAAAAAGGTGCTTCGGCTGCCAAACCAGGCGCGAGCCGTCGCATCGCAAATGACTGACACCGGGGCAACCGGCTCGCTGGCTGAGAGTGCTGGCAGCGCTCTTGAAACTGCAGTTCGCGCCGCACTCGACACCGTGATTGACCCCGAGCTGCGCCTGCCGCTGCCTGAACTCGACATGATTGGCTCACTCGACATCGATGCCCACGGCAACGCAAAGGTTGGTGTGACGCTAACCGTGGTGGGCTGCCCAGCATCCGCTCGAATTCAAAGCGAAGTGCACGCCGCGGTGAGTGGTGTCGAAGGCATTAAAGACGTGGATGTCGAGCTCGACGTGATGACCCCTGAGCAACGTGCGGTTTTGACGACCAAGTTGCGCGCCGGTCGAGCTGCCCGCACCAACCCGTTTGACGAATCTACTTTGACCAAGATCTTTTTGATCGGCTCTGGCAAAGGTGGGGTTGGCAAGTCTTCGATTACGGCAAACTTGGCCGCCGCTTTGGCTGCCAAAGGCCTGCGCGTTGGCCTCATGGACGCCGACATTTTTGGTTTTTCGATTCCTGGTCAACTTGGGGTAACTGACAAACCAACCCGGGTAGACGACTTGATTTTGCCTCCGGTGATTCACGGCATCAAAGTGATTTCAATTGGCATGTTTGTCGACGGCAATGCGCCGGTCGCCTGGCGTGGGCCGATGCTGCACCGCACCATCAATCAGTTTTTGACCGACGTGTTTTGGGGCGACTTAGACGTTTTGCTCGTAGACCTGCCGCCTGGCACCGGCGACGTGGCGATTAGCCTGGGTCAGCTGCTGCCGACTGCTAAGACGGTCGTTGTGACGACCCCGCAACTTGCGGCCAGCGATGTGGCTGAGCGTTCGGCGACGGTCGGCTTGCAAACCGGTCAGAGCGTATTTGGTGTTATCGAAAATATGGCTTGGCTAGAACAAGCCGATGGTACGAAGCTCGAAATTTTTGGCGCGGGCGGTGGCCGGTTGGTTGCCGACCGACTCAGCGCGGCCACTGGCCAAAACGTTCCGCTGCTCGGGCAGGTTGGCTTGAGCGTTGCGCTTCGCGAAGGCAGCGACGCTGGAATGCCAGTTGTCTTGAGTCACCCGGGTGATTCCGCTGCCGCCGAGATTTTGCGAATCGCCGAGCTTTTAGCCGCCGACCCGCGCCAGTTGGCGGGTCGCAGGCTTAAACTTTCGGTATGACCGAATTCAGCATCAGCAACCTGATTGCCCACCTAGAAGATGGCCGCGGCGAAGGCGCCGCACTGCCGAACTTTGACGTGATCAACCCCTGGAACAACAAGCGCATCTGCGAACTGCCGCAGTTGAAAGTTTCTGATGTGGTGGCTGCCGTTGCCTATGCTCGCGAATATCAGCCGGTGTGGGCTGGTTTTTCGGTCGGCTCACGCGCCGCAATGGTTTTATCGCTGCACGATTTATTGGTGAAACACGAAGACCAGTTGCTCGAGCTTTTGCAACTTGAAACCGGAAAATCTCGGCAACACGCTTTTGAAGAGTTTGCCGGCTCGGTTGGTTCGCTTCGCTACTATGGCAAAACCGCCAGTCAGACGCTTCGGCGTCACCGCACAACATCGGGCGTGCCGGTTCTAACCCGCTCCTATGTCGAATATGCACCGGTTGGCGTGGTCGGCGTTATTACACCTTGGAACTACCCGGTTGCTCTTGCAATTTTCGATGTGATTCCTGCGCTTTTGGCGGGCAACACCGTGGTTCAAAAAGTTGACAACCAAAC
>JBEGPW010000023.1:0-24751 GCA_041181225.1 Actinomycetota bacterium
AGGGCATCCATGTCGGCGCGAATCAAAACTGTAGGGCCGGGTTTTGCACCGCGGATCAAAAGCGTGATCGAACTTAGGTCTTTGCCGAGCGTGATTTCGCCCAAGCATTCGATGGCTTCAAGCACCGCCTTCTGAGTCAGCGGCAGGTGCAAACCAACCTCAGGAATCTGGTGAAATTTCTGTCGGTTTGCCTGCATAAAAGGCAGGTATTCTCGCGCTTCGGCGGCAAGAGCTGAGTAGTCCATTGCAAAATTATCGCATGCGCAACCTAAGATTTAGGCATGTTCTTTGAGGCGATGCACCCCGCTTGGCAGGTAATTCTCTCTGACCAAAAAGCTGTGCTCAAATCAATCGAAAAAACTCTCGCCGAGCTGCCAGCGGCCGAAGGTTCATCCGCGTCGTATTTGCCCGCTAGCCAAAATGTGATGCGCGCTTTTGAAGCCGACCCAAACCAAACCCGAGTTTTGATTATCGGCCAAGATCCTTATCCAACCCCTGGTCACGCAATCGGTTTGGCTTTTGCCTGCCCAATTGAAATTCGCCCGCAGCCTCGAAGTCTGCAAAACATTCGCGCTGAGCTCAACACTGACCTGGCAGTTGATCGCGACCCAAGTCTTCGCCCTCGCGCGGCTGAATCGGTAGACATTTCAGACTGGGCAGCGCAGGGCGTTATGCTGCTCAATCGTTCACTCACCGTTTTGCCTGGCCAACCCGGCTCACATCAAGAACTCGGATGGCTGAGCTTCACCGCAACAGCAATTGAACGGCTCGCGGTGTTGCGGTCAGGCTCGCTCGTTACCTTGCTTTGGGGAAAATCTGCTCAGACCGTTGCTTCGTTAGTTGGGTCTGCAATATTGCAGGCTGCTCATCCGAGCCCACTGTCTGCGCGCAGGGGATTCTTTGGCAGCCGCCCGTTTAGCAACGCAAACCGATTGCTAGTTGAGGTGGGGCAACAACCGATAGATTGGTTTGGTTAGGAGGCCGCAGTGGCTTTAGATTCTGAATCACGTTGGCGTTTAGTTCGCAAGGCGAAGGCAACTCCGGTCGAGCCTGAGGGCGAAATAGAAGTTCGCGCTGCGAAAATCACTGACCTCGGAGAAATTCTCGACATTTACAACTTTTATGTTAAGAACAGCGCAGTTACGTTTGACGTTGAGCCAATGACTTTGGCTGACTGGCGCGAAAAGTTTGAGTGGTTGAGTGGTCTGAACATGCCCTTCTTGGTTGCTGCCACCTCAAACGGGTCAATCATCGGCTTCGCCTATGTTGCTCCGTGGCGCCAAAAAGCGGCGTATCGCCGCACGGTTGAAGACAGCATATATTTGAGGCCCGCTGCAATTGGCAAGCGGGTTGGCACCAGACTCATGAAAGAGCTGCTGGCCGAGGCAAAAGCCGCAGGCGTGCGAGAGGTGGTTGCGGTTATTTCTGACCGTGGCGCTGATGCATCGATTCAGCTGCACAAATCATTTGGTTTCAAAAATCAAGGGCACTTGGCCAAGGTCGGCTTCAAATTCGATCGTTGGCTCGGCACAATCCTGTTGCAAAAGAGTTTGTAATCCAAAGCGGGCTATCAGGCCTTTTTCAGTCGGGCGATCTAGAGTGTAAAAGTGATTACAGCAAAATTTAGTCGGGCAACCGCAATTTTTACGGCCTGCTCTGTTCTACTCGCTGCAGTGGCGATTGTTGTAAATCCTTTCTCACGAGACTTTGCGGCCAACGCCACTGCGGGTGGCTACCTCGCTCAAATCAGTGACATTGAGGTTGCCGGTCTGGTGATTAAGTATCGCGATGGCGTAAATCCACTTGCTGCAAACGGCGACATCACCGGCTCAAACTTTGCCGGTGTGGAACTTGAGCCTGGTCGAGGCATCGGGTTAAACATGTATTCGGTCAGTTTCAAAAAGCCGCTCTCAAAGATCGAGATTGCGACTGCAATGGCGAATTTGGCTCGAAGCCCAAAGATTGCTTTGGTCGCACCCGACCAAGTCTTAAAGTTTGCTGCCGCTGCAAACCTTGCACCCAAAACTGCACCTGCCGCAAAAGCTCCACCTGCGGCCAGCGCGGTCCAAAAACTCAAAGCGGTGGACGGCTGGTCAGCTAAAAAACTTAAACTGGCTCAAATAGCACTCAGTTGGCAGAAGCCGCTCAAGACTTATGGTGCCAAAATACTCGGATACCAAATCGACCAAAGCGTCGACAGCGGCAAGTCGTTTAGCATTCTTGTTTCTAAAACAAAGCCAACAACTCTGAAATACAACGTCACTAAAGAACTGTATGCAGGGTTCAGCTACCGCTTCAGAGTCAGAGCCATCACAAAACTCAACGTCAAAGAAACTTATGGGCGCTTTTCGGCCGTTGCAAAAGCTAAGCCAACCACGGTTCCTCAGGCCCCAGTTTTCGCGGCCGGAGACACTGTAATCAATTCGAAAGCCCCTGCTTGGTTGCCTCAAAATGAAAATCAACGCGGTGGGTTACCCGTGAGTTACCTAGCCATCGCGTCGGCTGAGGGAGCACCAGACGTCAGCTGTGTGCCACCGACCGCAGTCGAAAATAGCTGCACCTTTGTTGGGTTGGATCCAAACAAAACCTACCGGGCGAGCGTCCGAGCAACCAATTCGCACGGTTCGGCCCAAAGCCTTCTAACCCAAACCGCAACCGACCCCATGTATTTTCATCAGTGGTACCTAGACGGCAAGTACGGCATCAACGCTCCGAGTGGTTGGGCCTACAGTAAAGGTTCCTACCAAAAGGGAGGGTCAACCCAGAGAGTGATTGTTGCGGTTTTAGACACCGGCTATACGCCACATCCAGACCTCGATAATCAATATGTCAAAGAAAACGACCAAGTTTACGGCCACGACTTTGTTAGCAGTTTGAGTGGCAGCCCGCGTGTGTCGATACCGACTAATGACACAAACGGGTGGGATTCAAACCCAGCAGATCCTGGCGATTTTGACGCCAGGGGAGCTCGAGTGAGTTCTTGGCATGGCACCCACATCAGTGGCCTCGTAGCCGCTCAGGCAAATAACGGCATCGGAATAACCGGAGTAGCGCCCGAAGCTCGTATTTTGCCGGTGAGAGTTCTCGGCCCTAGCGGAGGCCTATCGAGCGACCTTGCAGCAGCCATCACCTGGTCAATCGGTCTTCCGGTTCCGCAATTTCAGGTTCAAGGCGCTTACGCCACTGCGCCTCCGCTCAACCTGCACCCAGCTCAAGTCCTCAACATCTCAATGGGAACCTCGGTAATCAACGGTTGTGACGCAGCAACCCAAGCTGCTGTTGACGCCGCCAAAGCGGCAAAAGTTACTATCGTCACAGCTGCCGGCAACGGAATGGGGAACCCAAATGCTCCGGTGCAAGCCTTCAACAGTTACCCTGGCAACTGTTTGGGCACCATAAACGTCGGTGCCACGTCAAGCGTTGGTGACCGCACCATCTATAGCAACGCTGGTCCTGGAGTAGACGTTTCAGCGCCGGGTGGCGACGAAACTCAGGCTTCAGGAACCGACCCTGACGCCGCGGGCATGATCATTTCAACAACCAATACCGGCTCAAAGGGTCCTCTCGCCGCTGAATACGGTTACGAAGAAGGCACCAGTATGGCGGCCCCGTTGGTTACCGGCATCGTCGCGCTCATGTATGCCGTGCATCCTGGAATCAGTTTTGAGCAGGCAGCCACGATCATCATCAACACCGCAACGCCGTTTAACGATGACCCTGAATTGACGTTTAAGTCCATCTCTCCCTCTGTAAACAGCAAGCTCGCGCTTTTGGGCCATTGCCACGACCCCAATATTTCGTCAAACGTTTTGAATTTTGAGAATGACGGCCGATGCGGTTCAGGAATTGTCAATGCCGGCGCTGCGGTCGCGGCGGCGGCTGCACTGCCTTAGGCTTCTTGCACAGGCAACATTTTAGGTTGGGGCGAAGCAATGGAGCTGGGAGTCTATAGTTTCGGCGATACCTCAGTTGACCCAGCTACTGGCGAATATTTTTCGCAAGACCGGTCAATAAAACTTTTGCTCGAGCGCATCAAACTTGCCGATGAGGTGGGCCTCGATTATTTTGGCGTTGGTGAACACCACAGACCTGATTTTCCGGTGTCTTCGCCAGCGATAGTTTTAGCGGCTGCGGCCAGCATCACTAAGCAAATTCGTCTGGGCAGTTCGGTCACAGTGCTGAGCACCGAAGACCCGGTTCGAGTTTTTCAACAGTATTCCGAAATCGATCTGATATCTGGTGGTCGCGCTGAAATCACAGCCGGGCGGGGGTCGTTCACCGAAAGCTTCGGACTTTTCGGAGAAAGCCTGGGCGACTATAACGAGTTGTTTGAAGAAAAACTTGATTTGCTTCTGAGGCTCAACAATGAAAACCCGATCACCTGGCACGGCAAATTTCGCTCTCCATTAAATGAAGCTCATGTTTGGCCTCGCCCGCTAGCTGGCAAACTACCGATTTGGATCGGCAGTGGCGGAACCGCAGAATCTTCGGCGCGAGCCGGCCGCCTCGGTTTAGACGTTATGTATGCCATCATCGGCGGGTATCCGTCGCGGTTTTCGACCATCGTCGACTATTACCGCGAGACGGCCAATGAATTTGGTCATGACGTTTCGAAACTGAGAGTGGGCGTTGCAGGCTTTGGTTTAGTCGGCGAGAATGCCCGTGAAGCCAAAGAGGTCATGTTTCCGGCCTGGCTTCACACCATGAAACAGATTGCTGCGGAGCGCGGCTTTTCTACACCAGACCGACACTCGTGGGATGCCCAAGCCAATGGCGCCGGTGCGTTTCTGGTTGGTGACGCCAATGAGGTCGCCGATCGCATCTTGAAATTGCGTGAGAGCTTAGGTCACGACCGACACATTTTGCAGATGGATGGTGGGCTCATCGACCACAAGATTGTGATGAAGTCGATTGAGCTGCTCGGAACCAAGGTCAAGCCTCAACTCGTTTAGCGAATTGGCACTTTGGCGCAGGCCGACATCAGCACTCGGTGGTTGCAAGACTTGTCGAATACCACGTATTCGTTTTCTGGCGCCATTTGAGCTAACACGGTGTGCGGGCCACACATGTTTTCGCTTGCGCGACATTCGGCGCAAACCAAAAAATGAGTAGCGAAGGTGTCACATTCGGGGTAATCGCAAACTAACTCGAGGTCGATGTTCATCGACTCAAGGAGGTCTTTCTCGGTTTGCGTCGCCACATTTCTATTTTGGTGCAAAAACGCGATAACACAATCGCTTAAAACAAAAAGACCGGAGGTTATCCGGTCTTTTATGTTTGGTGCGCGAGGTGGGACTTGAACCCACACGCCTCGCGGCGCTGGAACCTAAATCCAGTGCGTCTGCCAATTTCGCCACTCACGCATGCCTTCATAGTTTAGCGGATGTTTACCTGTGGATAAACGCATCCCAGCAATTTAGATTTTCGAAAAGCTAAACCTCGAATCGCCGACCGACATTTTCGCGATTAGAGGAGGGCACGTGTCGAGTTATCAAACCACTCAAACCATCAGCCAAACCGTTGACGAAATAATCGACGAAGTTGTTGAACGAGAGCTTGTGTTGCGGGCAAGTGTCGCGCCGATTGAAACCGGGGATGATTTCGAATCGTTGATTCGAGACGAAGCTGGGCTTCGCATGTCAGGTTTCGGCGTATTGCAGCAGTTCATTGACGATCCCGCGGTTGAAGAGGTCTGGGTCAACCAGCCAAATGAAGTGTTTATCGCAACCGCAAGAGGGCATCAGCGAATCTCCGTTGAGCTGAGTGGGCAAGCACTCGCCGCAATTGTCGAAAAAATGCTTCGTACGAGCGGGCGCAGGCTCGATCGTTCGGCTCCATTCGTCGACGCCTCTTTGCCTGACGGCTCGAGGCTTCACGCAATCATTCCGAGTCTTACCAAAAAGCACTGGTCAGTTAACATCAGAAAGTTTGGTGGTGCGATTTTGAACTTGGATGACCTGCGCGAATCGGCTACCGTCACCCCGGGAGAGCACGCTTTTCTGCGCGAGGCCATGCGCAATGGAGCAAACATGTTGGTTTCAGGCGCAACTCAGGCTGGCAAAACCACCCTTCTCTGCGCGCTTCTGGCTGAGCTCGCCCGAGAACCGTTGGCCTTCAACGAGAGGCTCGTTTCGATCGAGGAAACTTTTGAAATCAGGTGCGACCTGCCAGACTGGGTGGCTTTGCAGGCTCGGCAGCCAAACCTTGAGGGAATTGGTGAGGTAAGCCTGCGTCGCCTAATAGTTGAGGCCCTGCGTATGCGACCAACCCGCATCGTGGTTGGCGAGGTGAGGCAGGCCGAAGCGTTTGACCTGTTGATTGCTCTCAACTCTGGTTTGCCCGGCCTGTGCACCATCCACGCAAATTCGGCTGACGACGCCGTGAGAAAACTTGCGACTCTGCCGCTGCTTGCCGGCTCCAATATTTCGCAAGAGTTTGTCACCCCAACGGTGGCCTCCTGCATCGACTTTGTCGTTCATTGTGCTCAGGTATCTGCGGGGGTGCGCAGAGTTGTCGAAATAAAATCGGTTCATTTTGACGCCTCAAGCTCGCAACTCATAACGACTCCGATCAGGTTCGGCTAGGAGGTCATGTTGGCTGAAAAGTTCAATCGGTGGATCATCTCAAACCTCGAGGGTGCTGGGCTGTCTAGGTGGGGAGTCACCGGGTTCTTTTTGAGACTCACAGCAGTGATGGCGCTCGTCGCCACCTGGAGCTATTTGATGACGCGGGTGGCTACTTTTAGCTTTTGCATTGCGCTCTTAGCAGGAGCGTTGGGGTTCGAGCTGCTAAATGGTCGGGCCAAAGCCCGTCGAAAACAAATCTCTGGACTATGGCCCGAAGTTTTAGACTCGCTAGCCTCTGCAGAAGTCGCCGGGCTTTCACTGGTTGAGGCTTTCGCTGATCTTTCAATCCACGCGCCAGCGAGTCTAAGGGCGCATTTCACAAGGGCGACGGCAAGGCTCGATAGAGGGTTCTCATTTGAGGAGGTAATGGTTTCGATGAAGACAGAACTTGGTTCGGCTCACGCAGACCGGCTCGCCGAGCTGCTTCGAATGGTCTATGAGTTGGGCGGCGCAAACTATCACCAACTTTTGAGATTGCAGGCTCAGAGCCTCAGGCACGAACTCGCGGCGATGGCCGAAATTGAGACGAAGCAGTCGTGGGTGGTCGGCACCGCCAAGCTGGCAATCGTTTCCCCTTGGCTAATCGTGGCGCTACTTTCATCGCGACCCGAAAATGCCGCGGTCTACAACACGCCATCAGGGGCATTAGTTCTGCTTATAGGGCTTTTGGTCTCGGCATTTGCCTATCGAACCGTTCAGCTTCTAGGCGCACTTCCTGCTGTTTCTCGGGTGCTGCAGTGAGTCGCTTGGCAATAACCGTTTTGTTTCTCACCAGCCTCGCGATTTGCCTGAGCGTGTGGGTAATTTTTGATTCCTTCTTTGTGAGGCCCCAAAATCGACTGTTCGACCGACTCGAGGCTCGCAAGACCATTCACCAAAGCGCCAATGCAGCTCAGGGCGGCAGAATTAGAGTTTTTATCTGGGCTGCCTGGCGAGCGATGTCGGGCATGCAGGGCCGAGCACTTGGCCGCAGTGAACGCAAACAGTTATTTGAACTCCCAGATTTGATTGAGCTGATGTCGGTGTCGATGAGCTCGGGCGATGGAATCTTCACCGCGATATCGAAAATTGCGTCAAGAGCCAACGGCGTCGTTGCCCAAGACTTAAAGCGTTTAGTTTTGGCTGTTGAAATGGGAGCGACTCTTCCCCAGCAACTCGACGCCTGGGCCAAACGCGCTCAGAGTCGTCACGTGAGCGAGCTGTGCACCAAACTGCAGGTGGCTTTGGTTCGCGGAACCCCGCTGGCCGAAATGCTTACCGAGCTTTCCAAGTCACTTCGCTCTGAAGTTCAACAGGTTCTCTCAAAGCAAGCCGGACAAAACGAGACTCGAATGCTCGTTCCGCTGATTTTTTTGATCTTGCCGGTGACGGTGATCTTCGCAATCTATCCGAGCCTGCAAGTTCTCTCAATAACCCAATGAACGAGCAAATCAATGACCAAGAGAAAAGAGAAAAAATGCTACAAGAAAGTTCAAAACAGATTATCGATGTCGAAAGTTCAGAAGCGCTCGAGGCAGCCCGCGGTTATTGGCTACAACGGGCCTCAAGCGAACGCGGCGATGTTCCAGGTTGGGTGCTAATCACACTCATGACTGCCGGATTGGTGGTCATGATGTGGGGTCTCGCCGGACCAGCGCTTCAAAGCGTTTTTGACGCCGCAATGCACAAAGTTGTGGCGTTTTAGTTGAAACCAAACAATCAAGAAGGGTCGGCGGTCGTTGACTTTATCTTGACGAGTTTTAGCCTGCTGGCCATGTTTGTCTCGGCGCTCACCGTAATTTCAAACTTGTATCTAAGAACGGTCTTGACCAATGTTGCCACCGACGCGGCAAGGCAAATATCGCGAGCCGACCAAAACGGGAACGAGTTACGGGCAATCGATTCGGCTCAAACCGCCGTTCATGCCATCGTCGGAGACAGCTTAAAAACGCAGATAACAGCCAAAACCGAAAGCAGCAACGGATTCTCTTTGGCCGTTGTCACAATCAGCGCAAACCTGCCCGGCCTTCCTCTGCTGCCAGGCGTGACAGCAATCACCACCAAAGCTCATGCCACGGCCGAAATTCAGTAGCGATGCGGGGTCGGCGCTCATCGAGTTCGTCGCCGTCGCAACGTTTTTGATGTTGCCCATAATGTGGTTTTCAATCGATCTAATCGACAAACAAAACGACCAATTCGCTGCTACCGCAATGGCCGAACACGGCATTCGTGCATTGGCTCAAAGCGCTAAAGCCGAAAGTTCAAGTTTCGAAGTGGTGATCAAGCAAATCGCTACCGATTTTCGCGAGTTCGAGTCAGATGTTAGTTGGCGAGTTGATTGCGGCCCGATAGTGCCGTGCGAGCCGCGAGGGCAGGTTCTGCATTTGATAGTTCAGGTCAAAGATGCGACGGCATCGGCAGCGATGAGGTGGGTTCCCTGAAGACTAATTTCAGCCAAGACTCCGGAAGCATCGCGCCCCTGGCAATCGGGCTAGCCAGCATTTTGCTGGCCGCTGCCTGCACTTTCATAAACGTCGGCTCGCTCCTGCTATTTCAACAGCGAGAAACTCAAACGGCCGAGGCCATCGCCCTGTCAGTTTTGGGGGAACTCAGCGACATTGAAGTTCAGAATGCCCGGTTACAGCCCGAAATACTCCAGGAATCAGCCAAGAGGTTTGTGGTCGAAGCGGGCATCCTCGTAAATTTTGAAGTCGCAACTCGCGACGGGCTCACTGTCGAAGCAAAGGTTTGCGGGAATTTCGTTGCCCCAATCTTCGTTCCCCTGATAGACCTCGGTGACGAGCACGAAGTTTGTGGTCTAGCAAGGGCGCGGAGACTTTAGAAGTGCTTGGGCGGAACCGCTGGCCCGCTCTTGGGCAGGTAGCGCATCATGATGAGAGCTCCAATCAAACTCAGCCCAGACATGCTAAAGAACGCAAAACTCAAACTCACCAAGACCGTGAGCAACGAGATTAGCTGAGGAGCCGCGGCATTGCCCATGTCGTTGAGCAGTCTGAATGAAGCGAGGTATTCGTTGCGCTTAGCTGGGGGAGCAAGGTCAGCGCCCAACACCATCACGATGCCGCTGCCGAGCGCGTTGGCCAAAGACATGAGCAGGGCGACGGTCAAAAAAGTTGCGTCGTCAAAGCTAAACGGCAACAGGGCAAAAGTGACTGTTAGTCCGAGCAGTGTTGGCACAGCAACCCATCGACGGCCGAACTTGTCCATGACCTGGCCACTGGTATAAAAAAGCGCAAAGTCAAGACCACCGGCAATCGCGATGTAGAGCGAGGCGTGGGCAGGCGAGAGCCCGATAGCCAAGGCCCAAAGCGGCAGCCCAAGACCACGGGCCGTGCGAATCGAGTTTAAAAGTGCGGCCCCAACACCGAGTGTCGCCAACGACAGACGCTCTTCTTTGGCAACTGCCAAGATTGCGCGAAAACTCAGCGCCGACTCTTGATTAGGGGCATCGGGTTTGGTCGCCACCGCCAAGAAAATTGCTGAAATCAAACAAAAAGCAGCTCCAAGCCAAAAAACCTCTTGGGCACCAAAGACAGCGGCAACCCAAGCGCCCGCAAGCGGCCCCAGAAAAGCACCTCCGCGAAACGTGCCGCCCAAAGTCGAAAGTGCCCGAGCGCGGTGTGAGATCGGCACCATCTCGGCCATATAACCGTGGCGCGCGAGCCCAAAGATTGACGCAGTCATGCCGGCAACCAACATCGCCAGGGCCAGCATCCAGAGTGAAGTTGCAAGGGCGGCAACGCTAATCGCAGCGGCGGCTACCACAGCGCCGGTAATCATGGCACGGCGCTCGCCGAGGCGGTGCACAACCGTGGCAGCCGGAATATCAAACATCAAGGTGCCCAACATAACCATGCCTGCAATGAGACCAGCCGTCGGAAGGTCGGCACCGAGTTTTTCAGCAGTTGCCGGCAAAATCGGCAGTAAAGCTGCCTCGCCGCTAACAAAAAGAATTGAGGGCACAAAAATCGGTAGCACCATGCTTCTTATTGAGAAGCCAGCCGGCGATTTGGAAGTCACGTTTCTATTATCGGTGCAGTTCAACGGGTTGCGCCGACGACGTTGCCACCTCAAGGCTCGATAAACTAGAACCCAAATGGCTGAGCTTGATCTTTCCCAACAAATCCGTGACCTTCGACAAACTTTGTCTAGCGTGCGCGAGGTGCTTAACCCCGAAGCATTGCGGGCCGAAATTGCTCAGCTGAAAGAACGCGCGGCCGACCCAAACCTATGGGACGACCAGGCAAACGCCCAAGCTGTCACCAGTGCGTTGTCTCAAAAACAAAGTGTTTTAGACCGGCTAGAGGCTGCCTTTGGTCGTCTAGACGACCTAGAGGTTTTAGTTGAGATGGCCAATGACGAAAACGACGCTTCACAACAGGCGGCGACCCAGGCCGAGGCAAAAACTGAGCTCGCCCAGCTGAGCGACCAGGTCTCAGCTCTCGAAGTGCAAACCCTTCTCAACGGTGAATACGATTCACGCGCGGCGGTAGTGACGATTCGCTCGGGGGCGGGCGGCGATGACGCCACCGATTTTGCAGAAATGCTGATGCGAATGTACCTTCGCTACGCCGAAAAGAACAAGCTGCCGACACAGGTGCTCGACATTAGCTACGCCGAGGGCGCAGGCATTAAGTCAGCAACTTTTGAAGTGGATGCCCCGTTTGCTTTTGGCACGCTATCGGTTGAGGCCGGAACCCACCGGCTCGTGCGCATGAGCCCATTCAACGCCGCTGGCAAGCGCCAGACCTCGTTTGCCGCGGTTGAAGTTGTTCCGCTTGTGGCAATGACCGAAGCGATAGATATTCCCGACGGCGATATTCGCGTGGATGTGTTTCGCAGCTCAGGCCCCGGCGGCCAATCAGTAAACACGACCGACTCTGCCGTGCGAATCACTCACTTGCCGACCGGTACAGTCGTGAGTTGCCAAAACGAGAAAAGCCAGATTCAAAACAAGGCTGCGGCCATGAGAGTATTGCAATCGCGCCTGCTCGAGGTTCGTCGCCGCGAAGAAGAGGCCAAGAAGAAGCAGATTGCCGGCGACGTCAAAGCGAGCTGGGGCGAGCAGATGCGCAGCTATGTGATGGCGCCCTACCAAATGGTCAAAGACCTGCGCACCGAATATGAAGTGAATAACCCCGGAGCGGTTTTCGACGGCGACCTCGACGGATTTATAAACGCGGGCATTCGCTGGCGTAAAACCTCAGACCTCAGCTAACAGCCCAAAACACAAAGCCCCACCTACCGCGCGACGCCTGCCTATGAACTTAGGCTAAAAGCACCATGATCCGCATCGAAAACGTCACCAAGCAATACCGAGGTTCTGCGCGCCCAGCTTTGAACCGCGTTTCGCTCGAAATCGAAAAAGGCGAGTTTGTTTTCTTGGTAGGCGCTTCAGGTTCGGGCAAATCAAGTTTGATCAGCTTGATGTTGCGCGAAGAAGTGCCAACTCGTGGTCAGGTTCATGTTTTAGGCGAAGACCTGGTCAGGTTGCCGAGCCGTCGCGTTCCTTATTTTCGCCGAAAGCTCGGCGTAGTTTTTCAAGACTTTCGCCTGTTGCCAAACAAAACGGTGACTCAAAACATTGCTTTCAGCCTCGAAGTCATCGGGCGGCCGAGAGGGCTAATCGAAACCTCGGTTCCCGATGTTTTGCGCTTGGTTGGGCTCGACGGCAAAGGTGACCGTTACCCCAACGAGTTATCTGGTGGCGAAAGGCAGCGCGTGGCATTGGCGCGAGCCATCGTGAACAAACCTGCAATCTTGCTGGCCGATGAGCCTACCGGCAACCTCGACGGCGCCACCTCAGAGGGCATCATGGCGCTTCTTGAGCGCATCAACCTAGCGGGCACCACAGTTGTGATGGCAACCCACGACAAAGCCATTGTCGACCGTTTTAAGAAGCGAGTAGTCGAGCTCGCAAACGGTGAAATCATTCGTGACGAACGCGGCGGTTCTTACCGCGCCGGTGATATCTGATGAGGCTCGGATTTGTCTTTGGCGAGATTGCGCAGGGGCTAAAGCGCAACGTTTCGATGGTGATTTCGGTCATTCTTGTGACATTTGTGTCACTCACTTTTGTTGGCACAGCTGGTCTGTTGCAGCTTCAGATTGGCCAGATGAAAGGCTACTGGTATGACCGCGCGCAGATCGCCGTCTATCTCTGCACCAGCATCGACCCCGCAAGTTCATGCCCCCAAGGCGCAGCGGGCAGTGACATCAAAGATGCGGTGAAATCCAAACTAAACTCGGCGACCTTGAAGGCTTATGTGGCCAGCTATGAGTTTGAAAACCACAAGCAGGCCTATGACCATTTTCAAGAGCAGTTCAAAGACAATGCGGTGGCAAAATATGTAACCAAAGAACAGCTGCCTGAAACATTTTGGGTGAAACTCAAAAACTCAGGCGACAGCCAAATAATTATTGAAGGCCTCGGCGGTCAAGCCGGAGTGTTTGAAGTCCGCGACCAGCGCAGCTATCTCGACCAAATTTTTGCAATCCTAAATGCTGCCAGCCTCGCCGCAATTGGAATCGCCGCACTGATGTTGTTCAGTGCAACACTGCTAATCTCAACCACTATTCGCCTGTCAGCTTTCTCGAGGCGCCGCGAGCTCGGAATCATGCGCCTCGTTGGCGCGAGCAACTTCTACATTCAGCTACCCTTTATTCTCGAAGGTGTAGTCGCAGCCACCATCGGCAGTGTGCTCGCAGGCATCGCGGTGATTTCGGTTGTGCAGTTCTTTGTGCAGGGATACCTAGCCAACACAATCTCTTATATGAGCTTTATTGGTCTTGGCGACGCGTTCATAATCGCGCCGGCGCTGGTGGCAGTGGGCATCATCCTCGCGGCTGTCGCATCAAGCAGCGCAATCAACCGCTACCTCAAAATCTAAGTGCACTAGCCCTTCGCCCAACAACCTTGATAAACTTCAAGGCTGTTTGTTTATTTATTTCAGGAGTCAATCGTGCCCAGAGAACGTGGTCAAAAAGTGGTGGCCACCAATCGCAAGGCCCGGCATGACTTTCACATAATCGATGTTTATGAAGCCGGCATGGTTTTGCATGGCACCGAGGTGAAGGCGTTGCGTCAGGGCCGTGCCTCGCTCGTCGACGGCTATGCAACCATCGAGGGTGGCGAGGCGTGGCTCGAGAACGTGCACATTCCTGAGTATTATCAGGGCACCTGGAACAACCACTCAACCCGTCGTCGACGCAAAATGCTGTTGAACCGCGATGAGATCCACAAACTTTCTCGCGAAATCAAAGAATCTGGCCTAACCATCGTTCCACTGTCGATTTATTTCAAGGATGGCCGCGCCAAAGTCGAAATCGCCCTAGCCCGAGGCAAGCGCGAATATGACAAACGCCAAACCCTAAAAGAGCAGCAAGACAAGCGCGAATCAGACCGAGCAATGTCAACCAAGGGCAAAGACTGGTAAAAACCTGTTGTTTCGCCCCGCTAGCTGGCAATTGTCGCCCGCATGGCTTACTCTAAACAAGCAAAACTAAACATGGGGATGATCGGTTTCGACAGGGTATGTTTGTGCCTGAATGAAGCGGGTCGAGGATGCAATCTTGTCTCGTAAACGATGGTTGTAAAAAATAGGTGCAAATACAAACCGCGCCGACTTCGCCCTAGCTGCCTAGAGCAACTAGCCTGAAGTCCGTCAGCTCACAGTTGATTTCAATGTGAGACCTGGCGTCATTTAGAAATCTTGCTGATCGGTTATGTCTTAGGGCCGATTGGGACTTTCACTCAGACTGGGTTCGTTGAACAGGCCGCCTCGCGCTAGGTTCAGAACCGAGTAAAACGCTCGAGAGGCTACACCCGTAGAAGAGTCAGAATCCTTATTCTGGACGGGGGTTCAATTCCCCCCATCTCCACTACAGTGCAACGGCAGTCAAACGCCGGGGCACCGACATCCCATGTTGATTCTGTTTCGGCAGCGTCAGTGAATAACCCCTGAGAAATCAGGGGTTTTTCGCTTTAACCGTTCGAGTGTTTTTAGCCCGTGCTCTTTTTGCTCAAAATCGAAGTTAAATAAAAGGAGGCCACTCATTTCGAATGGCCTCCATTTATTTTCGACTAAGGGTTAGCCGGCAGTTTCGTATTTCAAGACAATAATTGCGCGGCGATACTTTGCGCCTATTCTTTTGTCTGTTTTGGCGTGGGTGACAACCTTGACCGACGAAAGCAGTGACTTGACGTATGCCTTGACCGCTGTGGCGCGGCTAGTGGCCATCTGTCTGTCAACCTTCATGATCGGGCCCATGGTGAAACCAGTGATGTCGATAGACGTGATTCCAGCGCGAGCTTTGATGAACGCCTTGATGCCGGCCTTCATCTTTTTGGTTAACTTCGCACTGTTCACTGCAAAACCGATGAAAGTTTTAGCGATGGTTGATTTCGTGACAGTCGGGGTCACCGTTGGAGGGCAATCTGCACTAGTTCCAGCGTTGAAGGTTACGCTAACCGTGGCGGCATAAGGATCGCTGAGAGACACAACAGCACCAGGCGTTGCTTCGACGTTATAGATGCGAAGAATTACCACGTGCGATGTGCAGTTTCCGAGCGCTTCCCAAGGGATTGGACTCGAACCAAGAAAACCAAGAGGCCCAGTTTCCACCAAAATGCCGTCCAAGAAAAGACCAATAAGTGCAGATGAACTAGCGCCTGATGGCGTGAACGTTACCGATTCACCTTCACTAATCGAAGACTTGTCTGCGACCAGCGTTGGAATGCAGTCACCGCCTGTTCCAGCGTCGAATGTCACGAGTGCGCTCGAAGCATAGCTGTCTTGATAGGTGACGGTTTCTGAGCCTGTATAGGTGGCGTCATAAACTCGAAGCTCCACATCGAGCGAAGAACATCCTCCGAAGGTTGCCCAGGACACAACGCTGTCGATTGTAGAAACCGCACCAGTTTTTGACAGTGTTCCGTCAACAAATAGTGCATACAACGTAGTTGGGTCGGTGTTGCTTGTCGCAAAAGTGACTGATTCACCTTGGCCGATCGATGACTTGTCGGCCGTTGCTGTCTTGGTTGGCGGAAAGTTCCAGAAGTTGACAATAAAAGTAGTCAGGTTTGGTACGTCCCAGGTGTTGTAACCTCGTGCCTCTTTGAAGGTGTTGACTGGAATCACGATTGTGTAGGTAACGTCAGCGCTTGTTCCTACGTAAACGCCGGCGTTGTTAACACCATCGGTTGCAAGGTGGTAACCACAGTTTTTTACCTCTACGGTTTTGGTGTATTCCTGAGCGCCATCGAGATAGACGTCGAGGCTTCCTTGGTAAGACGATGAGGGGTCAGTGTCAACCCATGGAGCGCCCTGGGTTGCTTGACAGTCGATTACGTAGTCAGGTGCACCTGTCGCCATTGCAGGCGTTGAAGCTACTAGCCCTGAGAACACGACGCCCAGAGCAACTGCGAAAGATAATAGTTTTTTCATTACATACTTTCTCTAAGATTTAGAAACTCACTAGACGAGATTACTACACACGGGGCTGGTAAACGCTTGCATAACATAAACTTTTTGGTTGATTCACAGAGCTGATTGATGAGGATGCACGCATGCACACTAACGCAAGAATGATCGAAGCGAGACTCAATCGATTCGTTGTTGAATCGCTGTTGCCCTCGCTTTATGTTGAGACTCATGCGCTATCAATCACCGCTTGGGAAGCACCCGGTGAGCCCGTTTCGTTCGCACATGCAACCGCTCAACTTTTCACACCTTTCCATCATGGCCAGACCTGGGGTTTGCCTTGGGGTACAACCTGGTTTCACGTGACGGGCGAGGTTCCAGCGGCGTGGGTGGGCAAGCATTCCTCGATTGAAGTGCTCATCGACCTCGGGTTTCAGGGCTCTGGCTCGAGTGTTCCGGTGCAATACCCTCAGTGGAACCGCGATCTTGGCAATCACCAGCCTGGCTTTCAGGCGGAGGGTCTCGCCTATGACCTGCGGGGCAACATCATCAAGGCCATTGAACCTTTCAACCGCTGGGTGCCAGTTGATTTGAACCAAGGTCGCAAGATTGACTTTTATATCGAGGCCGCTTCTAACGCAAACGTTGCGGGTGCTTGGAACTTCAAGCCGACGCCGCTCGGCGACAAAACCACTGCGCCTCAAGAACACCTTTATCGCATCGCCCAATTAGACGTTGCGGCCCGAGACATTGAAGTTTGGAACCTAAACGAAGACATAATTGCGCTTCGCGGTTTGATGAAGCAACTGTCAGAAACTTCACCCCGCTATAACGAGATTCTTCACGCGCTCGAAGCGGTGGTTGACGCTTGCGGCACTGACGAGTCTCATTCGGGCGCTTCAAAAGCTCGTGCGATTCTCGCGCCACTCCTCGCAAAACCGGCCAACGCCAGCTCGCACCAAGTTGTTGCGGTTGGTCACGCCCACATCGATTCGGCTTGGCTCTGGCCGGTGCGTGAAACCATTCGCAAGTGCGCTCGAACCTTTGCTAACGTTCTTGACCTGATGGATCGCGACGCCGCGTTCACTTTTGCCTGCTCTTCGGCTCAGCAGTTGGCTTGGATCAAAGAGGGATACCCCGAGCTGTTTGCGCGCATCAAGCAGCGTGTTGCCGAAGGTCGGTTTATTCCGGTCGGTGGCATGTGGGTTGAATCAGACACGAACATGGTCGGCGCAGAAGCGCTGGCAAGACAGTTCATATATGGTCAGAAGTTTTTCAGCGATGAATTCGGCATCACTAGCACCGAAGTGTGGCTGCCCGACTCATTCGGTTTCACGGGCGCGCTGCCTCAGATTGGTGCGGCCGCAGGTGCCAAGTATTTCTTCTCGCAAAAAATGTCTTGGAACGATACCGACCGAATGCCTCATCACACCTTCAACTGGGAGGGCATCGACGGCACGCAGCTCTTCACACACTTCACCCCGGTCGATTCTTATAACTCAGATTTGAGCCAAGCTGACCTTGCCAAGACCGAGCGGCAATACGCCGAAAAAGGTGCGTCGAACATCTCGATGATTCCATTCGGATGGGGTGATGGTGGCGGCGGCCCAACCCGAGAAATGTTGGGGGCGGGTCAGCGAGCCGCTGATCTTGAAGGTTCGCCAAAGGTTGTGCTGGGCACACCGAGGGGATTCTTTGAGCAGGCTAAAGCTGATTACGCGAACCCGCCGGTTTGGTTTGGCGAGATGTATCTCGAATATCACCGCGGGGTTTACACCTCACAGCTAAAGACCAAGCAGGGCAACCGTCGCAACGAGCACCTGCTTCGTGAGGCCGAACTTTGGGCTTCAACCGCCGCGGTTCGAACCGGCATGAAGTATCCGAAGCAGGCCCTCGAAAGCTCGTGGAAGACCATCCTCTTGCTTCAGTTCCACGACATTTTGCCTGGCTCTTCGATTGCTTGGGTTCACCAAGAAGCCGAGCGCAAGCACGAAGAAGTTCGAGTCGTGCTCGAAGCAATAATTCAGCAGAGCCTTGAGTCGCTTTCCGGACCTGGCGACACCGAGTTTCACTTCAACGCTTCACCGGTTGCTTTTGAGGGCGTCGCACCTCTGGGCGCTGCCGTTGTCGCTGCGGCCGAAGGCAACTCTCACGTTGTCGCTACCGCAACCGGGCACGAAATCTCGAACGGGGTTTTGACCGTGAAGCTCAGCCACGAAGGTGTAATCACATCGTTGTTTGACCATGCGGCTTCGCGCGAGGTGATTCCTGCCGACAAAGCTTCGAACGTCGTTCAGGTCTATCGCGACCTGCCGACCAACTGGGATGCCTGGGAGATTGAACCTCACTACAACCACAACTTGACCGAGGTGCGCGAGGTTGACAGCGTCAAAGTGATTACAGATGCCCGTGGCTCGGGCCTGCGCATTACCCGCAGTTTTGGCAAGTCAAAAATTTCGCAGGATGTCATGCTGACCGGCAACTCAAACGTGGTCGAGATTACATCGAACATCGATTGGCATGAGACTCACAAGCTGTTAAAGCTGGCCTTTGCAATTGACCTTCAAACAGCAACGGCAACCTCTGAAATTCAATTTGGCAACATTCAAAGACCTATTCACACAAACACCTCTTGGGATTACGCCCGTTTTGAAACCTGTGCACACAGGTGGTTGCAGGTTAGCGAACCAAACTATGGTGTCACCATCGCCAACGACTCAACCTACGGCCACGACATGACGCGCAAGCAGAATGCCGCAGGTAGCTCTTATGTTCAGGTTCGCGAGTCGATTCTTCGGTCACCGGTTTATCCCGACCCAAACACCGATCAAGGGCACCACACGGTGCGCACGTCAATAAAGGTTGGGGCTAACGTTGTCGATTCAATCGCCGAGGGATACCGCCTCAACCTGCCGTTGCGCGCATACAAAGGCGCACGTGCGGTCGAACCACTGCTAACCGTGGCAAGTTCAAACGTCATGGTCGAATCAGTCAAGCTCGCCGAAGACAACTCGGGTGACTTAATCGTCAGGCTCTATGAGGCTTTGGGCGACCGCACGGTTGCTTCGATTACGCCTAACTTCGAGTTCACATCGGTCGCAATGGTTGACCTGCTAGAAAACGAGGTTGCCAGCCAAGACGCTCGAGCCGTTCAAGACTCGGGCGAAATCAGGCTTGAGATGCGCCCGTTCAAGTTCGCCACGCTGCGGTTTAGGCGTTGACTCAGCCGTTCTACGATAATCGCAAAAAAGGGGGGTGGCAATAGTCTTCTCGTGACGCTTTTGATAAGCGCTTCATAACAGGGGGACAAGCATCGTGAACGAAAAAACTCAACTGAGCAGAAGAATTAAGTTTTATCTCGTCGGATTGAGCGTCTTGGCCGCCCCCTTAGTCCCTTTGGCAGCAGTGGCGCTCGTTGCCCCGATTTATTTGTTTGTTATTATTTGGATTTGGCCCCTACTTATACTGGGGCTTGTATTTGCTTTGGTGTTGTTCGTGAATGCGATGATTATTTTGTCTAGGGTTGGCCGCCTATACCCGTTGCTCAAAGGTTCAACCATTTTCGGACGTTGGGCTGCGGCCGCGTATCCCGTGCTATGTCTTTTCATCTATCCTTTAGCGGCTAGCCCTAACAACGAAATTGATCCGATTGTTCAGCAGTTGTTCAATCCAATTACTTTTGCACTTGCTCTCATGGCAATTCACGCCATCATCATTCGCAGGGCTAACAATGTAATTAAGGCTGACCTAGCTCAGGTAGCTCCTTAGGCCATCCGTTTCAGTTTTGCTCTAGCATTGATTTATGAGCACATTGGTTGGCCGTAACAAGACGGCACTCTTAGTTATTGACGTTCAAAATGGTGTTGTCGAAGGCGCTTATAACCTCGACTCAGTGGTGGCAAACATCAACGTGGCTGTAGCTAAAGCTCGAGCTGCCGGCGCGCCAGTGATTTGGGTTCAGCACAGCGAAGAAGAAATGCCAATCGATTCGGATGGTTGGCAGATCGTTCCGCAACTTTCGCCGGCGCCCGGCGAACGCACCGTGCAAAAAGTTTATAAAAGTTCGTTCGAGGCAACGAATCTTGAAGAGATTTTGGCCGGACTCAAAGTCAACCACGTGATTCTCACCGGTATGCAGACCAACAACTGCATTCGTCACACCACTCACTCTGGGCTTGAGCGCGGTTATGACGTGACTTTGGTCAGCGATGCACACACCACAACCGGGTATGAGTGGGGTGGTCACAAGATCGAAGCGTCAGAGATAGTCAACGAAGCCAACGATAACTTTGGCGGCTATGACCTACCTGGCCGTGGTTCACGCGCAGTGACCGCCGAAGCACTGACTTTCTAAAGCGCCAACTAGACGGTTTTAGCCGGGTTGCCGACCACGGTGGTGCCGGTTGAAACATCGCGGGTAACAACCGAGGCTGCTCCAATGCTGGCTCCGTCACCGATAGTGATGTTTCCAAGAACGGTCGCTTGGGCGCCAATCACGACGTTGTTTCCGAGGGTTGGGTGTCGCTTGCCGGTCTCGCCAGTACGAGAGCCCAGAGTAACACCGTGATAAATCAACACGTCGTCGCCGATGATTGCGGTCTCGCCAATCACAACGCCCATTCCATGGTCAATCACCAAGCGGCGACCAATTTTGGCAGCCGGGTGAATCTCGACTCCGGTCACTGCACGACCAGCGTAAGCCCACATCCTAGAAAGAGTTTTTAGACCAATCGACCACAAAAAGTGGGATTGGCGGTGGTTCCAAACTGCGTGCAAACCGGGTGTTGTCAGAATAACTTCGAAGGCGTTGCGAGCCGCAGGGTCGCGTTCAAGCACAGCCCTGATGTTTTCACCGAAACGAATGGTGTGCCTAGCTTTCGATTAGGTCCTTATACAGTGGCGTTGAAAGGTAGCGCTCACCAAACGAGGCGAAGAGCACAACAATCTTTTTGCCGGCATTTTCAGGACGGTTCGCAATTTGCGATGCTCCCCAAGCAGCTGCGCCCGAAGAGATACCTCCAAGAATACCTTCTTCGGCAGCCAAACGGCGAGCATAAGCGAAGGCCTGATCGGTCGGCGCGTCAAGCACCTCGTCATAAATGTCGGTGTCTAAAACGGCTGGTATAAAGTTTGCGCCGATTCCCTGAATCGGGTGCCCGGCCGGTGAGCCACCGTTCAAAATCGGTGATGCCAAAGGTTCGACCGCGATGATCTTGATGTTTGGGTTCAGTGCTTTTAGAGCCTGGCCAACACCGGTGATGGTGCCGCCAGTGCCGATGCCAGCGACAAAAATGTCAACTTCACCGTTGGTGTCTCGCCAAATCTCTGCACCTGTGGTCTCGCGGTGAATCTTTGGACCCGCCTGGTTCTCAAACTGACGCACCGCAACCGCGCCGGTCGTGCTCGCAATCTCTTCTGACTTTGCAACCGCGCCGCGCATGCCCTCGGCTGCTGGGGTTAGCACGAGCTCTGCGCCATAGGCCTTGAGAACCATGCGACGCTCAACGCTCATGCTGTCTGGCATGGTCAAAATGACTTTGTAGCCACGAGCCGCACCAACCATTGCGAGCGCGATGCCGGTGTTGCCCGAGGTTGCCTCAACGATTGAGCCACCAGGCTTCAACTCGCCAGATTCTTCGGCCGCATCAACCATGGCAATAGCCAGACGGTCTTTGACCGTCGATGAAGGGTTATAGAACTCGAGTTTTGCTAGAACCTCAGCGGGGGCGCCGTCCATCACACGGTGAAGGCGAACGAGGGGCGTGTTTCCGAAAGCTTCGGTAATGTCGTTATAAATGGCCATGGCATAAGGTTACTCAGCAGTTGCCTGCGATTGCAAAGTGTTGCAAAGTGTTACGAATAAACTCGAGTTTTATGAACACATCTCAATCAGCCGCCGAATGGTGGGCTCTCAACGGGGCCCTCGCGTTTGAAGGCATTGGCATTGTGGCCTTTGCCATAAGCGGCCTGATTGAGGCCGCTCGCAAGCGACTAGATTTCGTGGGCATGGCCGTGGTTGCGGCTTTGACAGCTTTTGGCGGCGGCACTCTGCGCGACATCCTCTTAGATCGTCGCCCTTTCTTTTGGGTGCAAAACGTCAACTGGATTTATGGCATTTTGGCGATTTGCATCTTGGCTATGGTTTTTTTGCGCGGTCGCCACATCGAACTGACCGCCCGAGCAATCATTTGGCCCGACGCAATTGGCTTGGCCATTTTCACTGCGGGCGGCACGCAGATTGCTTTGGCAACAAACTCGCCGCCGATTGTCGCGGTGATTTTGGGCACGTTGAGTGCTGCTTTTGGTGGCGTCTTGAGAGATATCGTGGTCAACGAGATTCCCAGGGCTTTTAGCGACCACCAACCTTATTCAATCGTGGCTTTTGCGGGCGCTTGGATTGTGGTTTTGGGTGCGACTCTAAACTGGCCGAGCTTGCTGTCGCTAGCAGGATCGGCGGCGTTTATCGTTGTGGTGCGAATGCTCGCAGTCAAACGCCAGTGGCGTTTGCCAGAGTGGAAAGTTTAGAAAACTGATTTGTTGGCGAGCCGCTAGACTCAGCTTGTCAATCAGCGCTTTACTTGACAGGCTTAGTTTGCCTGTTTCTAAGAATAAGTAATCAACATAGGAGTTTCAAATGGCACCATTTGCAATCGCATCACTCGTCGTGGCTTGGGCCGCAACCGCGTTTCTTTCAGTAAGTTTTTACAAAGCTGGCATGTTCAAGCTCACCTCGCCAATCGCAAAGCTGCTTGAAGCTGGCTTTGGTTGGGTTGAAAAACTTCCGTCAGTTGCAGTTCGTCTGATTGCTCTTCTTGAGCTTGCTGGCGTTGTTGGCCTTATCGCCGGCGCAGCCGTCTATGAGCTAAGTGCCGACCACCCGGTATGGGCTCAGTTCATCGCCATCGCAGCCGCCTTGGGCCTTGCCCTCACCATGATTGTTGCCTCAATCGTTCACCAGGCTCGTGGCGAATCAAAGTACACCTTCAAGATGACCAGCCAACTGCTTCTCGTGTCTGTCATCGCCGCTGTTGCTTTGTCGTTAGTTGTTTTCAACTAAACGGCTATCGCTTCAAAGTTTCAAAACCAGCCCTGTTGGCTGCTCGATTAAGAGTGGCGAGCAGGGCTGGTGCCGTTAACAGCAACAACACGACGGTTGTGATTGCGCGGCCGGCATCCCAAACCAATCCTCCGGTGAGCAACTCGTAGTTCAAAAAGCGCCTCAGATTTTCAACTAAACCGGCTCCTGCCATATAAGAAATGTTGGTGCCGGTGCCCGCCAAAAAAGGCCAATTCCACATGGTCATGAGTGCCCCATAAAAAAAGCTCGCTGGAACTGCGTAAACGATGATGATTGCTCGTTGAGCCCACGCTCGAGTTGGATGGGGCAGCAGGGCTGCGCCAATGGCAACTAATCCGGCTGCCATCATCTGAAACGGGAGCCATGGGCCAACGCCGCCGCTAATCAAAGCCGACACGAGGATGCTGCCGGTGGCGAGCAAAAACCCGAATCCTGCGCCAAACACATAAGCACCCAAGATGATTAGGAAAAACGCGGTTTCGATTCCCGACGTTCCGGCTCCAGCGAGCCTGATAATTGCGTTGAGAGCGGTCAAGACACCTAGAACCGCAAGTTGCCGAGCAGTGATTTTGCCACTCGAAAACTCAACCAACACGGTTACCACCAGTAGAGGCATCAGAACTATGAAAATGCTCTGGGCTAGTTGCGCTTGATTTATTGCCGCCGTGACCGTCGTGTCTGCCTGAATCAAGAGTGGCCAGCTAAAAACAACGAGTGAACCAATTGCTGCAACTGCAATGGTTAGTTTCGACGTGAGATTTTTCAAGTTCTCACCGTTTCGATGTCTGAAAAACGCTTGCCTTTAAAACGACGCTCGATCTGGGCGAGATTTATTGGTGGGTTCTCACAAGTTGCTGCGGTCACCGCTGCTGTGGTGCTTTGAGTTAGACCAGGCTCAGCCAAAATTCGATTTGCAGCCCCATCTCTAGTGATTTTTGAATTTGCGAGAACAACCACTCGGTCGGCTACCTGAGCAACAAATTCGGTGTCGTGAGAGGCCAAAATGATGGTTTTTTGGGCAGCTTTGAGTTCGATTAGTTGGCCAGCCAAGGCTCGTTTAGCGACATAGTCGAGACCCCGCGTAGGTTCATCCAAGAGCAAAATTGAAGCGTTCTTAGCCAGCTGAATCGCAATTACGAGGGCCAGCTGTTGGCCTGCTGAGAGGTCACGCGGGTGTTGGTTCGGGTCAAGTCGACCAGAAATTTTCTCAAGAACTTTGGCGGTTGAGCCCGGCTGCAAGTTTGAAAATCGGTCTGATTCGGCTAGTTCTTCGCTCAAAGTGTTCAAAAACAATAGGTCAGAGGCCCGCTGAGGAACCAAGGCAATTGTTTTAAGCCGATCGTTGGGTCTAACGTTGCCAAGGTTTGGCTCGATGGTGCCAGAGAGTTTGGCAGATTTCTCAAGTTCGCCCACGAGGGCCCAAAGCAAGGTGGTTTTACCCGAACCGTTCGGCCCCATAATCGCTGTGATTTCACTCGAGTCGATTTCAAGGGTGCAGTTCTTTAAAGCTGAGGTTTGGTAGTCCACCGAAAAATCGGTCAATTTGAACGCGGGAGTTTTAGTTTGCACGGAGGCTCGGTCGTTTGCTGTGCCTAGTTCTGAGGGCGGGTTCTTCAGCCATTGAG
>JBEGPW010000024.1:0-65484 GCA_041181225.1 Actinomycetota bacterium
CCGCGCTGAGCGAGCAACCTGGCACGCCATCGAAGCCTATGGCACCGAGCCTGCTAAGAAAGGCGCAACGGATGGCGGCGTTAGCGTGCTCGCGGCTCGCTATCTAAACCGCCTAAGCGACTTGCTATTTGTTCTCGCCCGTTACGCAAACCTCAAGCACGGCGGCGACGTCAAGTGGGTTCCGGCAGCAAACCGCCGTGAGCGCCCAGCAAAATAATAAAAATTTAAGGCCCCATTTCTTTCAAGAGCGTTTCGGCGAAGGCCTAGTTGAGGCGGCCATGATGGTTCAAGGTGCGACTGAAGACAGGCTCGCCCGCCTAGCATCTTCTAAAAAAACTTGCGGCAGCCAGTGCGGCACCGGGATTTGACCAAAAGAGCTTTCGTGAGTGCTTTGGCCACATAGTTGGCTCTATGAAAATAACCCCGAACTCGACGGGTTATTTTCATTGAAAGTGCGATTTCTGCTCGCAGGCGGGCTTTATGACAAAATGTCTTTGGCTATCGAGTCGTTCTCGCCCTTTTGGAATGCCGATAGAACGTAGCCTACGATTGCGGCAGCAAACGGAAGCAAAACTAGCACCCAGCCGAGAGGGCTTAGCTGCCAAGCCGATTCAGGCAAAGATGGGTCAACGCCTTCGGCACTGGTGCCGGCTAGCAGGTTGAATCGACTCATTAGTAGGTACTCTCCCAAGGCCAACCCAATGGCAGCCAATATCGGCGCAATCTTGCCCTGCCAAACGTTTGCACCGGTGTTGGTCATGAAGAACTTGACCACAGCGGCACTCACCAAAATCTCGACGAGAATGATCGCAATAGCGGTGACTCCTGACATCCAGAAGAAGAGGTTTAAGACTGGGTCTAGCCCGAGGACTGCAAAATAGATGATGACGATTGCAGCTAATGCTGAGGTGAGCATCACCCCAGCTTGAGGTGCACCTCGACCGTTTACGCGGCCGAATGACTTAGGAAGAACCCCGCCGCGACCCATGGCAAAGAAGTAGCGTGAGGTTGCGTTCTGAAAAGCCAACAGGCCCGCAAATAGGCTTGAGACGACAAGCCAGCTCATAACCGTTGACATCCAAGAGCCAACATACGTATCAGCCAAAGCGAATAACACGCCTGCCGGTTTTGAAAGAGGTGCGTCTGGACCACCAGAATTTTCTACGACGTAGTCAACTAGTTTCGATGAACCCATGCCTGTCACCATTGAAAATGAAACAACAGCAAACAGCGCGGTGATGATGCCGATTGCCCAATAGGTTGCGCGAGGAACCGTGCGCTTGGGGTCTCGTGACTCTTCTCCATAAATCGCAGTAGCCTCGAAACCGATGAACGAAGCGAATGCGAAGGCAATCGCGATTCCCGCTCCGCCACCAAACCCTCCGGCAAAGATAGCGCCCGGGTCAAAAGAGGCGCCAAAGTTTGAACCCTCTGGGCCACCGTTTGCGAGAATCGCGACCGAGGTAATAACTAGCGAGGTTAGCTCGAGAATCATTAGGGTGCCAAGCACTTTTGCCCCAACGTCTACCGAAAGCAACGAAAGACCGGTGACGAGCAACCATGCAATCAGTGTCCAGACGTACCACGGCATGTTAAGCCCAACGACAGCAAACTGCGCTTGGGCTAGGCCGCCGAAGAATCCATAGATTGCTAACTGAATGGTGACATAACCAACGATAGAAATGAACGCCGAAGCAACACCGGCGTGCTTGCCAAATGCTCGACCAACATAGGCAAAGAATGCGCCCGCGTTGGTAACTTTGTTACTCATTGCGCTCAAACCAACGCTGAACACCAGAAGCGTCAGGCCAACTGCAAGGTAGGTTCCTGGCGTGCCTGCCTGGTTGCCTGCCAGCATCGCAACAGGCACCGCGCCGGTCATGCCGACCAGTGGAGCGGCCGCAGCCACAACGAAAAATACGATTCCCAAAACGCCTAGCTTGCCTTTAGCTAGCGACGTGTCAGAGCGTGGGGCATCAGTCATCTGATTTCTCCTCTTTCAGATCGAGTGTTACGAAATTGGTGCCGTTAAGTTAAAAGTCGTTCACATCCAAACGACCTAACACATACACTGTCTCATTCGCAAGCGAACGAGCAACTAAAAAGAGCCAGTTTCGCATATCTGTAATGGAATCGTTACAACGGTTGCAAACAGATTATTATTTGGACACAAACGAACTTGGTAGGTTAGAAGAATGAGCGAACTAAAAGGATTTTTAGCCCCCAAAACCCCAACCGGCAACAGCGCCATCGTTCCCGAGATGCCCTGGTATTACTCAGGCACTCTGCTCACCGTTGAGTATCTGACCGACCCGGGCAACGTTCGAGCACTTTTGCCTGCCGAACTCGAGCTGGCCGACGATCAACCCGGCGCAGTGGCATTCATTTGGGCCGACTGGCAGTCATGCAGCGGCTCAAAGGCTGAACTGCTTGACCCGATTCGCTCTCAATACTTAGAGGCATTTGTGGTTGTGCGATGCAAATTTGAAGGCAATACCTACAGTCGTTGCGTTGCCATTTGGGTCACGAAAGACTTTGCAATCGCACGCGGTTGGTTTCAGGGCTACCCCAAGAAGCTTGGCTCGGCGCACGTTACCCGCATATTCAACCATGGCCAAGCCACCCCTAAAATTGGGCCAGGCGCTCAACTTGGCGCTACTCTTTCGGCTTATGATCACAGACTTGCCAGTGCAGTAGTCACTCTAAGAGAGCCGGTTGACCAGAACGGTTTTGTTAACGGTCACAAGATGATTCACTCACGGTGGGTTCCGTCTATCACCCCAGGCGCAGGAAACTCGCTCGACCAGTTGATCACGATGGGTGGCGTAGACGCAGACTTGGGCCAAGCATGGGGTGGCGAGGCTGAGCTAGAACTTAACGATTCGCAGTGGGATGAACTTGCGAGCATTTTGCCTGTCGAAAAAATCTTAGGCGGATACTGGCGTGAAGTTGGTGTGACATTTAATGGAGGCACTCTTTTGAAGGACACCAGCAACCCAACTGTTTAGGTGGTTCAACGGCGAACTAAAAATGGCCTATCGCTGAGCAGCGACGGGCCATTTCTATGACTTGATTTGCAAAACCTTTAGAAGTCTTCGAAATACTCCTGAACCTCCCAGTCGGTAACCTCGCGGGTTTCTGGGTCAGGTACGGCCGCGTTGTAGCGTTCTATTTCGTCGCGCTTCATAACAGTAAAGACGTTGATGAGTTCCTTAGCCATGACTTTGCTGAGTTCTTCATCGGCATCGAGTGCATCGAGGGCTTCAGCCAGGCTAGTCGGCAAAATTTTTGCGTTTTCATTGTCGTATGCCATGCCCTCGGCAGGCGCGGGGCACTCGGAATCATTCAAAATGCCGTCAAGGCCGGCGGCCAAGATTGCTGCAATTATTAAATAAGGGTTGGCGGCACCATCACCAACGCGCACCTCGAGGCGTGTGCCCTGACCACGCTCCGGCGGAATGCGCACCATGCACGAACGGTTGTCATAGCCCCAGTTGGCTCGGAACGGAGCCAAAGTGTCTGGGCCGAGGCGCTTGAATGCGTTAATTGTCGGGTTGCAGAACGCTGTAAGCGCGTCGGCGTGCTTGGTTATTCCTGCAATCATTTGCAAGGCAGTCTTGCTTAGTGCACCATTTTTATCGTGCATTTGATTCACGCCGGCATTGTCGGTTACCGAAAAATGCAGGTGAAAACCGCTGCCTCCCTCGTCAGCCCAAGGCTTTCCCAAGAACGTCGCATGCTTTCCAGTTCGGGCGATGATGTCTTTGATTGCAGTTTTGAACAAGAACGTGCGGTCGGCCGCATCAAGTGCCTCGCTATGCCAAAGGTTAATCTCATATTGGCTCGGGCTAAACTCGTGGTTGCCTGCAAAAACGCCAATGCCAAGGCGGTCTAGCTGACGCATCAGATTCAAAAAGATGCCTTCTGGGTCAACGAGCGCGCCCGTTGTGTATACCCGACCGGTGCGTGTCAATGAGCGCTTGAAACCACCCTCTTCGGTGCGGTCGGCAATATAAAACTCAATTTCTGGGCCAACAACTGGAACGAGCCCGAGTTTGGCATATTCCTTCATGATGTTTCGAAGTACCGAACGTGGTGCCATGAGGTTGTCGGTTTTATCGGGGTTGTAGGCATCAGCAATGGCATAGGCAACACCGGGCTCCCACGGCATATCGTGGATCGTGCTTGGGTCTAGTTTTGAAATTAGATCTTGCAAGCCATCTGATGTGATGTTGTTGGCATCGAGAACTCCTCCTTGAGTTGTGGTGACCCAAACGCCTTGACAAAATGTTGGGCCATTGTGAGCACCGTGTTCAAGTTGAGACACCAAAAGGTCTTTTGATCGGGCAATTCCGAGCACGTCGGCGTAAATTAGTCGTAGCACGTCAATTCCGCGACCCTGCAGCTGTGCTTTTAGACTCCCGAGATCTTGTTCCATTGATTGCTCCTCGTTGAGATGAAACTGGCTTTCGAATCGTTGGCAACTCGTTACCGAGATTATTTGCACACAAACGATTATTTTGATGATACTAATCTCAGAACAAATCATCTGCCTCAGAAACCAAACCGTTACATTTTGAAAGGCCGTTATGAAAGCCCTATTTATTCAACACGACCACCTCAGCCCAACCGGACCTGTTTCGGAGCGTCTCAGGCACCACGGATTCGAAATCGAAGAGCGTCTTGTGGTTTCAGAAGAAAATTTTGAGACGCCCAACGTCACATTCGATTTTCCTGACTGGCAGGCATACGACCTCATTATTCCTATGGGATCACCTTGGGGCGTCTGGGACGACGAATGCATCGGCAACTGGGTATTGCCCGAGGTTGCGTGGATTCGCGAGGCGATTTTGGCAAAGAAAGCAGTCTTTGGCATCTGCTTTGGAGGTCAGCTGATAGCGCGCGCAATGGGCGGCAGTGTTGCGCCTGGCCCGAAAGGCGAAATCGGATGGACGTGGATTTCGACGGAGGCGCCCGAAATTGTTGGCCCCGGTCCTTGGTTTCAATTCCACTATGACAGATGGACTCTGCCGACCGGCGCAGTTGAGCGTGCGCGAAACCCAGTTGCATCGCAGGCCTTCACTATCGAGAATGCACTTGCGATGCAGTTTCACCCCGAGCTCGACACCAATGCCCTTGAAGGCTGGTTGCGCGTTAATGGCGCCGATGAAGTGCGCCGCGATGGCCAGGACCCAGACGTAATGTTTTGGCAAACTAAACATGAAGAAGCAGCCGCGCGCATCAGAACTTTTGAGCTCGTAGATAACTTTTTGAAGTGGTCTGGCCTCATTAGCTAGGCAATTGCGCCCAAACCTATATCCTTAGAGGCAATGGTTCAAGAGACTTTCAGGCCCAGGTCAGTTCCGCGGCCGAAGATGCAAGTTCATATCGAAGGGCAACAAAATGGCTGGCTCGCACACTCTTGCCGAGACTGAACGTCAGGTTAAAGACAAGATTGGTTTCTTGGGAATCGACTTTCGCGCGATGGCTGTCACGAGCAATCTTTTTCGCGCGGCGACGGCGGTGCGAAACCACTTTGAACGCAACGTGCTTTCGCAACATGATCTTTCTTGGACAGCCTTCGTTGTTCTCTGGGTGACCTGGATCTGGGAGCCAATCGAAACGCGCCAGATTGCCGATGAGGGCGGTTTTAGCAAAGCAACCCTCACCGGGGTTTTGAACACACTTGAAAGCCGTGGTCTTTTGCTGCGCAGAAAATCGAGCACCGACGGTCGCTTAGTTTTGGTTGACCTCACTGACAAAGGTCGCGACTTGATGCTGGGCTTGTTCCCTGAATTCAACGCGGGTGAAATAGAAGTCACCTCAATGCTCAATAACGACCAAAAAGATGCGCTTGCTGAGATGCTCCGCCACGTCACAGCGTTTCTAGAGACCAGGTAGGTTTATTGCCGGCCAAATCTAGCGGGCTGCCTCAGCAACAAGTTTTTCGAAAATCTTAAAGTTTGGCGCTTCGGAGTCAAAATTATCTTCGGGGTGCCACTGAACTCCGGTTATCCATGAGTCAGCGCTGTCAATCGTGAAAGCCTCAACGTGTCCAGCCTCCGCGTAAGCAATCGCCTGAAGCCCCTCACCCAGCCTGTCGACGCATTGGTGGTGGTAGCAGCTGGCAACGACCTGAGGTTTACCCAGACCAAGCAAGTCTGGGCGCGTCACGGTAACGGTTTCAATGTGATGAGTATGCGGCGATTTCATGTCTTGCACTAAAGTGCCGCCCCGGGCAACGTTGACTATCTGAAACCCTCGGCAAATTGCGAGCAGGGGAATTCGTTCTGCCACCGCGAACTCAAAAATTTCGATATCTGTTTGATCTTGAGCGTCGACCACCCCATAAAGATTGACAGTAGTTGGTCGTTGACCATAGCGCTCTGGGTTGACGTCGCCACCGCCCGGCATGAGCACGCCTTGAATACCGGAGAGTCTCGCAGCAAGGTTCGCGCCCGGCACTGGCAACATTGTCAGAGGTTCGCCGCCGGCTAGCCAAACCGCTTCGGCTAGACGCGCGGCGGTGACTATGCCGGCATAACGAGTTACAGATGTTGACTCGGCGATGCGTCCTAAAATGGCGATGCGTGGGCGAACCATGGCTTCAACTTTCAAATCGTTATAAAAACTGGGACAAAACCAATCTACTAATGCTCTAATCTAAAATCATTAGTATCCGAACGAAAGAACTTTTCACAAGGATGCCACTGCGCTCCTGCAACAGAAAAATGCAAAGGAATTTCCTCGATGTCTTTAATTGAAGTGGTCGGCGCCAAGATCGACACGAGACACTACATTGGTGGCCAGCGCATTGCCTCTGAGAGAACATTTACGAACACCTCCCCCATTGACGGCAGCTTTTTAGGCGAAATTGCCCGCGGACAAGCCGCCGAAGTGGATGCAGCCGTCGCCGCCGCCAAGGCGGCTTTTCCGGCATGGTCCAAGCTTGGCCCAGTTGGCCGTGGAGCATTACTTCACAAACTTGCCGATTTAGTTGAGGCGAATGTCGAAACCCTCTCGCAGCTGGAAACCCTCGACAACGGATCTCTGCTTCGTTCACACCGACGCGGCGTAATGCCTCGAGTAGCCATGAATATTCGCTTCTTTGCCGATTGGGCAATGAACGAACTGAAGCATCCGATATTTGAAACTCGCGGCCACACCAACCACGTCAGTTACGACCCTTCTGGCGTAGCGGCAATAATCACCCCGTGGAACGCGCCACTGATGCTCGCAACCTGGCGCATCGGCCCTGCGTTAGCTGCAGGAGACACAGTCGTTTTGAAACCAGCGGAGTGGACTCCCCTATCAGCATCGTTTTTTGCCGACCTAACCAAGCAAGCCGGAATTCCTGACGGCGTCTTCAACGTGATTCAAGGCCTCGGCGCCGAAGCGGGTGCAGCGCTGGTTTCACATCCAGATGTTGCTCGAATCGCTTTCACAGGCTCAGTTCCAACTGCCAAATCTATTGCCAAAGCGGCCGCCGAAAACCTCACCCCAATTTCATTTGAACTTGGCGGCAAAAGCCCGCTAATCATTTTTGAAGATTCAGACCTTGACCTGGCGGCAACTATCGCCGTCGAACAATTCGACAACGCTGGCCAAGTTTGCCTTTCTGGAACACGCATCTTGGTGCACGAATCTATCGTCGACGAATTTGCCAAAAAGTTTGCCGAGCGCATCGCACAAATAAAACAGGGCGACCCGCGCGATGAAGCCACAGACATCGGCCCACAAATTCACAAAGTGCACTTTGACCGCGTGCAAGGTTTTGTTGACCGCGCGAAAGAGTTCGGCGCAAACATCGTCATCGGTGGCGAGAGCAACTCAGAGCTCGGCGGTTTGTATTTCAAACCAACTTTGGTGCTCGACCCAACCCCCGGAAGCGAGATTGTCACCAAAGAGATCTTCGGCCCGGTGCTTTGCATGCAAACTTTTAGCACCGAGGAGCTAGCCGTTCAAATGGCAAATGACACTGAATACGGCCTTGCAGCCGTTGTTCTTACAGGCAATCGGGACCGCGCCGACCGTGTGACCGCAGATTTAGTCGCCGGCACAATTTGGGTGAACTGCTTCTTTGTTCGCGACCTACGTGCGCCATTCGGTGGCTCAAAAAAGAGCGGCATTGGTCGCGAAGGTGGCGTCTGGTCATTCGACTTTTATGCAGATGTCAAGAACACAGTATTCTCACCAAACGGATGGAAGGAATAGCGCATGGGACAAGTAGTAGGAGCCGCTCTTTTAGCTCACGTGCCAACGATTATGCTGCCTGAGGCAGTACGCAAAGACCTCAATAACGGTCAAGAAATAAGTTTGGTGCCGGGCCTCAAAAAGCTTCGCAAAGACATTTTTGAAACCCTCGACTATGACACGGTCGTTGTGCTCGACAGCCACTGGGCCACAACGGTTGAGTTTGTTGTAACCTCGGCCGCTGAACGCAGCGGGCTGTTCACCTCAGAAGAGTTGCCGCGCGGAATGTCACAGATTCCGTATGCGATCAAAGGCGACCCAGAGCTTGCCGCTTCGATTGCAAACTATGACGAAAAGAATGGCACCTGGATTACCCCAATTGCTGACCCCCACCTGCCAATCTTTTATGCCACGGTAAACCTCTGGCACTATCTTGGCCGTGGCCTCGACGACAAACGATGGATCAGCATGTCAGTTTGCCAAACCGGCACGCCCGAAGATTTTCTTCGCGCAGGGAGGGCACTTGGCGAGGCTATTCGTGACTCAGATCGCAAGGTTTTACTGCTTGCCTCCGGCGCGCTCTCGCACACCTTTCACAAGCTCCGCGACCTTCGCAAGCACGAAGCGAGCGACCCAAGCCACATCTTTAGCAAAGAAGCTTATGAATATGACCTCAAGGTTCTTGAGTGGTTCAAAGCGGGCAATCACGCCGCTGTGCTTGCCGATTTTGACAACTTCAAAAAATATAAACCTGAGGCTGGTTTCTTTCACTATCTAGCAATGGCTGGTGCTGTTGGCGAAGACGCTTGGCAGTCAAAGGGCGAGCTTTATTCAGAATATGAAAACTCAATCGGCACCGGCCAGGTACACGTTTGGTTTCCCGCCCAAGAGAGTGGTTTTCCTAACCCGAAAGACGTGGTGTTGTCTCGTGACTGAACTTAGAAGAATTTTGCTCGACGGATACCCGGTTCAGGTAGTTCGTGTCGGCGAAGATTTGGTCGCTCCCGATGGTCGCCGCATTGCCATCGATGATGCAGTGCACCTTGCACCCAGTGAGCCGACCAAGATCATCGCTGTGCACCTGAACTATGAAAGCCGCACTCAAGAGTTCTTGACCAAGTTACCCGCAGCACCAACCTATTTTCACAAGCCAACCACTGCGCTAAACAGCCACAAGGGCGCAGTCGTTCGCCCCGAAGGTTGCAAATGGCTCAACTTCGAAGGCGAAATTGTCATCATCATCGGCAAAATCTGCCGAAATATTTCTCGAGCAGAAGCCGGCGACTACATCGCAGGCTATTCGGTTGGCAACGACTTTGGCTTGCACGACTTTAGAGACACCGACGCCGGTTCCATGTTGCGCGTGAAGGGCTCAGACACTCTCGCGCCCGTTGGCCCCGGCATGGTCACAGATTGGGATTTCAAAAATAAGCGCATTCAAACCATCGTTAACGGCAAGGTTGTTCAAGACGACAACACTGCGAACATGGAATGGGACATGCACTATTTGGTGGCTGACATTGCGCGCACCATCACCTTGCTGCCCGGCGACATGTTGTTCTCGGGCACACCAGCCTTTAGCCGACCAGTTCAACCGGGCGACATTGTTGAGGTAGAAGTTGAAGGGCTCGGTCGCCTCACGAACCACATTGTGACCGGCCCAACGCCAATTCGCACTGATGTTGGCGCCCAGCCGACAGAGAGCGAAGAAGTTATTTCGACCGCACTCGGTGGCGACTGGGAGTTTCGTGGCATTCGCACACCAAGCAAAGATCTTTACCCAAGTACAGTTGAGGAGAAACCATGACCATCAAAATCGATGTTGATATGACCAAGTGCCAGCACTACGGCCAGTGTGTTTTTGAAGCACCAAACATTTTTCGACTAAACAGCGACGACAAACTTGAATACATGGCCGAGGCAGACGACTCCGAGTTAGCTAACGTTGAGTCTGCAATCGACGTTTGCCCAATGCAAGCTATTTCGATCGTCGACTAACTCGACGCCCTCGCAAGCCGACCGTAACGTGGTGAAACCTTTGACCAAACCTGTGCTCATAGTTGGCGCTTCGATGGCCGGCTTGCGCACAGCTGAGGCATTGCGACGTTTTGGTTACAGCGGCCCGATAACAGCTATCGGAGACGAAAAATATGCCCCCTACAATCGACCACCCCTTACAAAAGAGGTGTTGGTTAGCAATGAGGTCACATTTGAGGCGGTGGCTTTTGCTCAGCGGGCAGCCACCGCAGACGTCAACTGGGTCTTAGGTAACAAAGCCGTTGGCGCAGATCTTGAAGCCCAAACCGTGACGTGCGCAGATGGTCAAGTTTTTGCGTTTTCGACCCTAGTAGTTGCAACTGGTTTGAGACCAAAGCGACTGACCTTTGACAATGACCTGGCAGCCGGTCGCCATGTGATTCGCTCGCTCGATGACGCTATGGCCCTGCGAAGTGAGCTGAAGCCGAACGCCAAAGTTGTGGTTCTCGGTGCCGGATTCATCGGCTGCGAAGCGGCTGCAACTGCTAAAAAGCTAGGATGCTCGGTGACTGTCGTGGCGCCTTCAGAATTGCCGATTGTGCGCATTCTGGGCCGAGAGCTGGCAGCAGAAATCAAGCGTCGCCAAGAAGCAGAGGGTGTTGAGTTTGTCTTGGGGCACAACGTGACCGACCTTGTTGGTTCGAGTCGCGTTGAAGCAGTGAGGCTTGATGATGGTCGCGAGCTGGTGTGTGATGTTTTCATCGAAGCGATTGGCTCTGACTGCAACACCGAATGGCTCGCTGGCAATAACATCGACATTTCAAATGGCGTGCTTACCGACAACAATCTGCGCGCTTCTAAGTCAGATGGCGGAGTTTGGCCAAACGTTTTTGCAGTTGGTGACATTGCGCGATTTGCCAACCCGCTTTTCGACGACAAACCCAGACGAGTTGAACACTGGAACATTCCGACCGAGTCTGGCAAACACGTTGGTCAAATTATTGCGCTCGAGCGGCTTACGACAGGCGAGGCGTCCCCCGAGGCCTCGGCAGCCGCAGCATCACTTGCTGCGCTCTTAACGGCAGGATTCAAACCGGTTCCCTCTTTTTGGAGCGACCAATTTGATATTCACCTGCTTGCGTTCGGTTTGCTTTCTTTGGCCGACGAAAATCGCTTGGTGCAGGGCGACATATCGGGTGACTGCGTTTTTGAGTATTACCGGAATGGCAAAATTATTGGTGCCGCGGGCATCGGCATGCGGTCGGTAGTGCAGGGCTATCGAAACGCTTTTTCAGAAAAGGAACAACCATGAACAATTCTTTTTATGACCTTGACCTCGCGTTTGAAGGAGACGAGCCAGACCCTGCAAAATTGCCTATCGAGGTCGTGAGGGCCGCCATTGCTCAAATGCCAGACTCACTTGCCGTGGTCGCAAAAGCGATTCTTATTGACAAGCGCACCATGAGCGATGTTTCTCAAGATCTAGGAATTCGGCAGGGCGAATTGGTTTCGAGATTGCAACGGGCTCAATTAGCAATTGGCATGCATGTTTTCTCACAGGGTCGACCTCAGTGAAAAATTTTCAAAACTTCGTCGCGGGTGAATATCGTGATGCCAACGCCGACGAACAGATGTCGATTTTCGATCCTTCCACTGGCCAAGCTTATGCAACCGCAGCAGTTTCGAATAAAAGTGACGTGGATGCTGCCTATCGCGCAGCAGAAGCGGCGTTTGATGTTTGGTCTCAAAGCACACCAGGCGAGCGCCAGCTAGCGCTGCTTCGTATGGCCGATGCCATGGAGGCTCGTGCTGATGAGATTGGTGCTGTCGAATCAAAAGACACCGGCAAGCCACTTCGTTTTGCAATTGGTGAAGTGCACGGTTGCGTTAAGCAGGTTCGCTTTTTTGCCGGGGCGGCGCGAAATCTCGAGGGTCGTGCGACAGCTGAATACTCGCGCGACCATACATCTTCGATTCGTCGCGAGCCAATTGGAGTTATCGGTCAAATCACACCTTGGAACTACCCGTTGGTCATGGCGACCTGGAAGTTCGCACCAGCAATTGCTTCGGGAAACACAATAGTTTTGAAACCCTCCGACACTACCCCGGCGGTTACATTGCTGCTCGCAGAGATTGCTAGCGAGTTTATGCCGGCAGGGGTGTTTAACGTGGTGACTGGTGACCGCACAACTGGGGCGGCTTTGGTTGAAAATGCCATTCCACAAATGATTGCCATTACAGGTTCGGTTCGTGCCGGCATGGAGGTTGCCAAGTCGGCTGCCGTCGATGTGAAGAGAGTGCACCTCGAGCTTGGCGGCAAAGCGCCCGTTATCGTCTTCGGTGATGCAGATTTAGTTCGCGCGGCGCGAGTGATTGCCGAAGCAGGTTTCTATAACGGAGGCCAAGACTGCACCGCAGCCACCCGCATATTGGTGCACGAGTCGGTGCACGACGAGTTCGTCGCGTTGCTCAGCACTGAAGTGCTGGCTAACGCAAAAACTGGTGCGCCTGACCGCACCGACGTGCTGTTTGGCCCGGTGAACAACGTTGCGCAGTTTGAACGCGTCAAGGGTTTCGTGCATCGATTGCCTGATCATGCTGCAATTGCAGTGGGTGGTAACACTATCGGAAGTGCCGGTTACTTTCACGAGGCGACAGTCTTGACGGGTCTCAAGCAAACAGACGAGCACGTTCAAGATGAAATCTTTGGTCCGATCGTAACTGTGCAGAAATTCAGCACCGACGAAGAAGCTTTGCGTAACGCAAACGATGTTCAGTATGGTTTAGCTTCTTCAGTTTGGACCTCAAACCACACCCGTGCCATGCGATTCTCTAAGCTTCTCGACTTTGGCATCGTCTGGATCAACGACCACGGAACAATGACAGCCGAAATGCCACACGGTGGCTTTAAGCACTCAGGCTATGGCAAAGACCTGTCGATGTATGGCTTCGAAGATTACACACGCATTAAGCACGTGATGAGCTACATTGGCGAATAGCTAGGGCTATTTGTTGCAAACTTAAAGTTTGGTCGCAACCAGAGGATGCTTTTGGCTCTTCACCTGAGGCTTAGCGCAGGGTTACCTTGACTGGCATGCGCTTGATGCCGTGCACGAAGTTCGAACGCAAGTAGTCAACTTCGCCGGCGAGCTCCATTTTGTCAATGCGACCGATAAGGTCCTCGAACATTACGCGCAATTCGATGCGAGCCAGAGCATTGCCCAAGCACATGTGAGGGCCACCGCGGCCAAAAGTCATGTGTTCGTTAGAAGGGCGGCTTACGTCAAACTTGTCTGGCTCTTCAAAGACACTGTCATCGCGATTTCCACTGGCAAACCATGTAACAACTTTTTGGCCCGCCTTGATGGTCTTTCCGTTGATTACTGCATCGGCCGTGGCAGTTCTTCTGAAGTGATAGACCGGGCTGGCATAACGCAAAAATTCTTCGACAGCCCAAGGAATCATGTCTGGATTTTCTTGCAAGAGAGCCAGTTGTTCTGGGTGTTGAATCAAATTGCGCATAGTGTGACTGATGGTGTGGCGGGTCGTCTCGTTGCCGGCTACCACCAAAAGCAAGAAGTTAGTGTGAAAATCGCGTTCACTCAAAGGGATGCCGTCGCTAGGCTCGCTGTTGATCAGCACTGAGACTAGATCGGTGCCGTCTTTGCCTCGACGCTGACGGGCGAGATCATCGCCGTACGCAAAGACCTCAAGCGCCGCTGGTGAACGGAACGGCACCAAGCGATATTTCTCAGACTCGGGATCGCTGATCAGAACATCGGCATGCTCTGGGTCGTCGAAACCGACCATGCGGTTACCCCAGTCGATCAGCTTGTGGGTGTCTTCGACTGGAACATCAAGCAATCTCACGAGCACGTTGATCGGAAAATCGGCTGCAACTTCTTCGACAAAGTCGAAGGTCCCCTTCGCAAATGCATTGTCAAGAGTTGTAGCTGTGATGCCACGCAAAAAGCTTTCATATTTGGCAACCGCTGGCGGTGTGAATTGCCCCTGAAGCAGTCGACGCAACGCTCGGTGACGAGTTCCGTCAGTCTCAAGTAAAGAACGGCGGGCATCCTCTTGCTCTTTGTCTACCTCTTCGAGGTTCGTGAAACGTTCGCTGGTGAATGTCTCTGGGTCGCGCAGCACGCGCACGATGTTTTGATATCCCAACAGGCTCCAGAAGCCGCTGTTGGGCGCCTCTTCTTCGCTAAAGTGCACCGGCTCGTTCTTGCGCAAATCAGCGAAGGTCGACCAAGGGGCCCCATTCGCGAAAAGGTCTAAGTCTGAGAGGTTGATATTCGACGCTGACATTTAGGCTCCGTTGCAGATTGTTCGCACGCTAACAATATTCAGACTACCGAAAAATCGTTTGTAAACTAATGACTTTTTCAAATCGTTACTTTAGATTCAGAGCTCGGGCCTGCAGTGACTAAAGAAAAACCCGCTGAGCAAACTCAGCGGGTTTTTGCGTTAGCTCAAAAAGCTGTTAGGCCAAGGCAGCGTGACGGGCCACCACAGTCACCACGTTGTGTTCAACCGACAAGAAACCGTTCTCGGCGCTGGCCTTGATGATTTCGCCGGTTGGCAATGTGATGCGAACTTCGCCGCCAGCCAAAATCGCGAGCATTGGCTCGTGACCAGGCAGCAGACCGATTTCGCCCTCAACCGTCTTGGCGATAACCATTTTGGCCTCGCCAGACCATACGGCAGCGTCTTCGGCTACGAGTTCAACGTGCAGAGTGTTAGCTGACATTAGTTGCCGGTAGCCTTCTGAATCTTTTCGTATTGACGCATGATGTCTTCGATGCCACCAATGTTGAAGAATGCCTGCTCAGGAATGTGGTCGAACTCGCCCGATGCAATCTTCGAGAAACCTTCGATGGTCTCTTTAAGAGGCACGGTTGAACCCTTAACACCGGTGAACTTTTCAGCCATGTAGGTGTTCTGCGATAGGAACTGCTGAATGCGGCGTGCGCGTGAAACAGTAACCTTGTCTTCTTCGCTAAGCTCTTCAACACCCAAAATCGCGATGATTTCTTGAAGCTCTTTGTTCTTCTGCAAGATCGCCTTGACGCGGGTTGCGGTCTCGTAGTGGTCTTTCGCAATGTAGCGAGGGTCCAAGATGCGCGAGGTTGAAGTTAGCGGGTCAACTGCAGGGTAAAGGCCCTTCGAGGCAATTTCACGGCTAAGTTCGGTGGTTGCATCTAAGTGAGCAAAGGTGGTTGCCGGAGCTGGGTCGGTGTAGTCGTCAGCAGGAACATAGATTGCCTGAAGTGAGGTAATCGAGTGACCACGAGTCGAGGTGATGCGCTCCTGAAGAAGGCCCATCTCGTCTGCAAGGTTCGGCTGGTAACCCACGGCCGAAGGCATGCGGCCAAGAAGGGTTGAAACCTCTGAACCTGCCTGTGTAAATCTAAAGATGTTGTCGATAAACAACAACACGTCTTGCTTCTGAACATCGCGAAAGTACTCTGCCATGGTCAAAGCCGACAACGCAACGCGAAGACGCGTGCCAGGTGGTTCGTCCATCTGGCCGAAGACCAGAGCGGTCTTGTCGATAACGCCCGACTCGGTCATTTCGTCGATTAGGTCGTTACCCTCGCGAGTGCGCTCACCCACACCGGCGAACACTGACACACCGTCGTGGTCTTCTGCCACGCGATAGATCATTTCTTGAATCAAAACTGTCTTGCCCACACCGGCACCACCGAAAAGACCAATCTTTCCACCGAGTACGTATGGGGTTAGAAGGTCGATGACCTTGATGCCGGTCTCAAACATGGTGGTCTTTGACTCGAGCTGGTCAAAGGCCGGTGCCTTGCGGTGAATCGACCAACGCTCGTTGATCTCAATCTTGTCGCCTGGCTTGCCATTCAAAATGTCGCCGGTAACATTGAAAACTTTGCCCTTGGTGACGTCACCAACCGGAACGGTGATCGGCGAACCAGTGTCGGTAACACTGCCGCCGCGAACCAAACCATCGGTTGGCTTCAAGGCGATAGCGCGCACAAGGTCGTCGCCTAGGTGCTGTGCGACCTCAAGAGTAAGAGTGGTCTTCTCGCCGTTTAGGTCGATCACTGTGGTCAATGCGTTGTAAATCGCTGGGATTGCATCGTGTGGAAACTCGATGTCAACCACAGGACCAGTTACTCGCGCGATGCGTCCGGTGCCGGCTGCGGTGTTCTTGGTTTCGGCCATGTCTCTTTCTTTCTTTTAGTCTTGGTCGCCGGCGGTTGACAATGCGTCAGCTCCACCAACGATTTCTGAAATCTGTTGAGTAATTTCGGCTTGACGAGCCGAGTTGCTAAGACGGGTGTAGTTTTTGATGAGTTTGTCGGCGTTGTCGGTTGCTGACTTCATTGCCTTTTGACGGGCGGCGTGCTCTGAAGCGGCTGATTGAAGCATTGCGTTGAAGATGCGGCTTTCGATGTATACCGGCAAAAGTGCGTCAAGCACTTTGGTCACGTCTGGCTCGAACTCATAAAGCGGAAAAATCTCATTTTCGGCTGGAGCTTCGACGCCCTCGACTACCTCAAGCGGCAATAGGCGAACTACTTCTGGAACCTGGGCAATCATCGAGACGAAGCGGTTGAAGACCAAGTGAATCTCATCTACTCCGCCCTCGGCTGCGTCGGTGTTGAACGAGGCAAGAACTGCGTCGGCGATGGCTTTTGCGGTGTCTACCTGCGGAAGGTCGGTGCCGCCAATCCACTGCTGAACGAAACCACGACGGCGAAAGCCAAAGTTGCTAACGGCTTTGCGACCAACCAAGTAGTAAACAACTTCTTTACCCTGTGAACGAAGCAACGAGGTAAGTGCGTCGGCCTCTTTTAAAACGCTGGATGAGAAGGCTCCAGCCAAACCGCGGTCAGATGTGAAAATCACAACTGCTGCGCGGTCGATGCGCTCAGGTTCGGTGGTCAGCGGGTGCTTGACATTTGTGTAGGTTGCAACCGCTGAGACGGCGCGGGTCACTGCGCGAGCGTATGGGGTTGCCGCGGCTACACGCTGTTGTGCCTTGTAAATGCGTGAGGCCGAGATCAACTCCATAGCGCGAGTGATCTTCTTGGTCGTCTGGGCAGACTTAATTTTCTGCCTATAGACCCGAAGTTGCGCTCCCATGTCTCTCCTAGTTTCTAAAAATCGCTGTGATCAAAAACGCGATTAGCGCTTTTGGGTCACAATCTGCTCTTGGTTGACTTCGGCTGAATCAAGCGGTGCCGCGAGAACTGAGGCTAGCGTTTCGCCGCCTTTGGTCTGAAAGCCCTTCTTGAACTCAACCACTGCTTTTTCAAGCTCAGCGACGGTGTCGTCGCCCAACTGGCTGGTTTCGCGAATGACGTCAAGAATCTTGGTGTTTCGGCGAAGGTGGTCTAGCAGGCCAGCCTCGAAGCGCAATACGTCTTCAACCGGAACCTCATCGAGCTTGCCGCCGGTGCCTGCCCAGATTGAAACAGTCTGTTCTTCAACCGGGAACGGTGAGTACTGTGGCTGCTTGAGAAGTTCCATTAGGCGAGCTCCGCGCGCAAGCTGCTGACGTGAAGCGGCATCCAAGTCTGATGCGAACATGGCGAATGCTTCTAGCGAGCGGTACTGAGCAAGTTCAAGCTTCAGGGTTCCCGAAACCTTCTTGATGCCCTTGACCTGAGCTGCACCACCAACACGTGAAACCGAGATGCCCACGTCAATCGCAGGGCGCTGGTTTGAGTTGAAGAGGTCTGACTGCAAGAAGATCTGACCGTCGGTGATCGAAATCACGTTGGTTGGAATGTATGCAGAAACGTCGTTGGCCTTGGTCTCGATGATTGGCAGACCTGTCATCGAACCGGCACCCAGCTCATCGTTTAGCTTGGCGCAACGCTCAAGCAAACGGCTGTGCAGATAGAAAACGTCACCGGGGTATGCCTCGCGGCCTGGCGGACGACGAAGAAGCAGTGACACTGCACGGTAGGCCTCGGCCTGCTTTGAAAGGTCGTCGAAGACGATGAGCACGTGCTTGCCGGCATACATCCAGTGCTGCCCAATGGCAGAACCGGTGTAAGGAGCAAGGTATTTGAAACCTGCCGGGTCAGAAGCCGGTGAGGCCACGATGGTGGTGTATTCCATAGCGCCGGCAGCTTCAAGAGCACCCTTCACAGCTGCAATGGTTGAACCCTTTTGACCAACAGCAACATAGATGCAGCGAACCTGCTTTTTGACATCGCCTGATTCCCAGTTGGCCTTCTGGTTGATGATGGTGTCAATCGCGATTGCGGTCTTACCGGTCTGGCGGTCACCAATGATTAGCTGGCGCTGGCCACGACCAACTGGAATCATGGCGTCGATAGCCTTGATGCCGGTCTGAAGTGGTTCGTGAACTGACTTGCGAGCCATAACGCCCGGAGCCTGAAGTTCGAGCGCGCGGCGAGCGTCAGCCTTGATGTCGCCTAGACCGTCGATTGGGTTACCAAGCGGGTCAACAACGCGACCCAAGAACTTGTCGCCAACCGGAGCCGATAGAACTTCACCGGTGCGGCGAACTTCCATGCCCTCAACGATTCCCTCGAAGTTGCCTAGAACAACAACACCGATTTCGCGCTCGTCGAGGTTTAGGGCTAGACCCAATGTGCCATCGGCAAAGCGAAGCAGCTCGTTGGCCATCGCACTTGGCAAGCCTTCAACGTGAGCGATGCCGTCACCGGCGTCGATTACGTGGCCTACCTCGTCGCGCGATGCCTGTGCAGGCTCGTAAGACTTGACGAACTCTTTAAGTGCGTCGCGAATCTCGTTCGGGCTGATTTGTAGATCTGCCATCTCGTTCCTCTACTTCTGGGTTTTCCCGGTTGTCAGTTGGCGTTAGGCCAGCTGAAGTCTTGCTTCGTTAAGACGGCTGCTTAGGCTGCCGTCGATAATCTGGTCGGCAACCTGCACACGCACGCCGCCAATCAAAGTTGGATCTAGTTCAATGTTTAGCTGAAGCGCTTGGCCGTAGTTCTTTTCGAGAGCCGAGCCCAAGCGTTGAAGTTGGCCATCGGTTAGAGGTGCTGCGACAGTAACCGTTGCGACCAAACGCTGAGCAAATGCAGAAACCTGCTTGCCGAACTGCTCTAGAACCACCGATACTCGCTCGCGGCGGGCAATGACAACTGCGTTACGCACCAAAAGTGCTGTTGCCTCACTAACTTTTTTGGCCACCAAGGTGTCAATCAAAGTCATCTTGCTTGAATCTGCTGCGGTTTTTGAGCTAAGCGCAAACTGAAGCTCTTGGTCGCTGTCGATGGTTTGGCGAACAGCAAAAAGTTCGCTCTCTAAGGTGGCGATGGTTTTGTCGGCGGCGCTAATTGCAGCGACGGCATAAACAGCAAGCTGCTCGATGCCCGAGACTAGGTCACGGCCGGTTGACCAACGCAGGGCAACCAGGCTGGTCACAAACTCAACAGCAGGCTTGCTGGCAGATTTGCCAAAAACTGCGGTTAGCGCGCCTTGCTTTGCAGCATTCTCGGCAGAAGGGTCCGAGAGAATGTTGCGCAGCTGAACTGAACTCGCAATCGCTTCTGCGATCGCGAAAAGTTCGGCGGCAAAGTTGAGATCTGCGGTCGGCAAAAGAGGCTTGAGCGTCTCTTTGCCCGCCGCAATTGCCTGCCTGGTTGAACTTGCCATTAGTTGTTCTTGCCTGCCTTGTCGCTAGCTTCGAGGTCAGCCAAGAACTGGTCGACTACGCCGGCAGCGATTTTGTCGTTTTGCAAGCTTGTTCCCACAACGGTTGACGCGAGGTCAATGGCTAGTGAGCCAACCTCGGCGCGCAGTGAAACTAGCGCTGCTTGACGCTCGGCTTCGATTTGAGCTTTTGCAGTTGCCACTAGACGAGCCGACTCGGTTGCTGCCATTTCTTTCATTTCTGCAAGAATCGCAGCGCCGTCGGCACGTGCCGCCTCACGAATTGTGGCAGCTTCGGCACGAGCCGATGCCTGCTCAGCTTCGATGTTGGCGGTTTTAGCAGCTGCCTCAGCCTGCGCCTGTTCAGCCGCTTCTAGGCGACCTTCGATGGCTTCGGTGCGGGCATCCAAGCTTTTCTTTAGGTTAGGAAGAACCTTGAGCCAAAAGAAAACTAGAAGAATTACAAAAACCACCGATGACCACAGAATGTCTGGTGTGTGCGGAATCAGAGGATTCTCTGACTCAGCAACAAGTACCGAAACGGTGCTTAGCATGGTGTGCTTTCTTTAGAAGTTAGAACTAGGCGAAGATGAATGGGGTTGCAAGACCGATAAGCGCAAGTGCTTCGGTGAATGCGATACCAAGCCACATTGTTACCTGCAGACGAGCTGCAAGTTCTGGCTGGCGAGCGATTGATTCGATGGTCTTTGAAACAACAAGACCTACGCCAACGCCTGGGCCGATTGCTGCGAGGCCGTAGCCAATAACGCCAAGGTTTCCGGTAACGCCTGCTGCGATGTTGATGATGTCCACGGTGTGGTTCCCTTCTGTGGTTTAGAGCTAACGGTTGCTAGCTCCGGTTTATTTAGTGCTCGTCTGCCAATGCCAACTGAATGTAGACAGTTGTCAGAAGAGTAAAAACGTAGGCCTGCAAGAATGCGACCAAAATCTCAAATAGCGTGAAGACAAAACCAAAGGCAAACGTTCCCACCCCAAACAGAGCTACGAGGCTTTGGTTTTCAAACAAGAAGAACGAAGTTGCCGAGAAGCAAAGCACTAGCAACAAGTGGCCGGCGATCATGTTCATCATCAAACGCAGAGCGAGTGTGACCGGACGCAGAATGAAGGTCGACAAGAACTCGATCGGTGTAACCAAAATGTAGAACACCGGTGGAACGCCGGCCGGAAACAACGAAGCGGTGAAGAAGTGACCGCCGTGTTTTTTCACACCGGCATAAATAAACGTGAAGTAGGCAACTAGGGCTAGAACTAGTGGAAGGCCGATAACCGAGGTTCCCGCGATGTTAAGAAGAGGGATGATTCCAGTGAAGTTCATTCCAACGACGATGAAGAAGATCGTGGTTAGCAAAGGCAAGAAGCGGTCGCCATCTTTTTGACCGAGTTGCTCGTGGGCAATGCCTTTTCGAACGAAGTTCAGGGCGATTTCACCAATCAGCTGAAACTTGCTCGGAACGAGTTCGCCAGCTTTCGTTGCTTTTTGTGCACGGGCTGCCCAGAGGCTGAAAAAAACGATGATGACTGCGGTAATCAAGAAACGAATCATCATGATTCGATTTATCTCGAAGTCGGTTCCCTCAAAGAAGATCGCATGCGGAAAGAATTCCGCAATCGTTGGAGCTTCGAAGCCGCCACCGCTTTCAGCGGGCGCTTCGGATAGCAGATTCATAGCTTGAGTGAACAGCTTGAGCTCCTGTGTCGTGGCAAGTAAAGACTAGCCTTGCGGCGATTTGAGGGTAGCTACGGCCGAAATAACTTATCGGCCCAACTCCAAAAAGTCTAACATCTCGAGACCACGCAATTTGAGCCTTTTTGCTCTCGCCGAGAAGTTTTTCGGTTAGTCACCGACCACCGGAATGCGAGCCTTTGAAGCGACGATGGCGTCAATCACGAGCGACACCAAAATCGCAGCAACAACCGTGAAAAAGAAAACCGGCCGAGCCAGAAATTCGGCGTTCCGAAGTGCCACAGTTAGCCCGAGGAACAGTACCAACTTGAGCAGCCAACCACCCATCACCGCCCCAAAGAAAACGCCAAGCGAATAACGACCGCCCAACCAAACGCTCAGCACGGTCAACGCCCCAAAAACCAGAGCCATGGCGGCTCCGATGGCGGCACTCAAAACGCCATCCGTGCCCTTTATAAACCAACCTGCTCCGCCGCCGATAACAGCGATCGCCAAGGTGCTGAGCGAAGTCAATCGCAAAACGCGGCCAAAAAGTGCCGTCAGATAAGGGTTTGCACTAGCCATTTGAGCCCGCCTTTGGTTTGTGAAATGCTCTCGCGAGATTAGCAAAAAAGTCGAACTCCTTTAGCACCGGCCAAGCGGTGTAAAGCAGCGCAGCTATGAGGCCAAGCAAAGAAATAATCGCTACCGCCCAAAATGGAACGAAAAACAGCAAGAGGCAAGTGACCGAGATCAGTGCTGTCCAGATATAAAACACCAAAACCGAACCTAAATGGGTGTGGCCAAAATCTTGCAGACGGTGGTGAATGTGCTTGCGATCAGCCGTAAACGGAGATTTGCCGGCACGCAGGCGTCGAAGCACCGCCAGTGTGAAATCGAGAAGCGGCAAAATCAAAATAATCAGCGGCAAAATCAATGGGATGAACGCAGGCACGATTGTGGTTCTTGTGGTCACGGTTGGGTCAACCTGACCCGTAACGGTTAGAGCTGAGGTCGACATGAGAAGACCCAAAAGAAGTGCGCCGCTGTCGCCCATGAAGATTTTGGCGGGCCGCCAGTTAAAGGGCAGAAACCCGAGGCAGACGCCGATGATGATGGCTGAAAGCAGAGACGCGAGGTTGAAGTAGTTGTTTGGCGAGTTCTGTTGCGCAAAAAGGTAGGTGTAGGCAAAGAAAACCAGGGTGCCAATTAACACCACGCCTGCCACCAGACCGTCAAGCCCATCGATGAAGTTGACGGCGTTCATTACCAAGACGGTCAAAAAGATGGTTACGACCAGAGACATTCCGAGGCTGCCGATCGACAGGCCACCAATCGGTAATGACACAATCTGCACGCCCTGCCAAGCCAACAGACCAGCTGCCAAAAACTGTCCAGCTAGTTTGAGGCTCCAGTCGAGATCAAAAAGGTCGTCTAAAAAGCCGACCACCGTAATCAACGTGGCAGCACCAACAATTGCCCAGATTTGGTTCAAGTCGACAAATACCGAGTTGAACTTCGCAAAAAGTGCCGCACAACCAAGAGCTGCCGCAAAACCCAAAAGCATCGCGATGCCTCCAAGCCTGGGAGTCGGTCTGGTGTGAGCGTCGCGAGCTCTAATCGCCGGATAAATCTTGTAGCGATGGGCCACCCTCAAGGTAAACCAGGTGGCTGCAAAAGTTATGGCGGTTGCAATCATGGCAATTAAGAAATAGGCGCGCATTTTTTAGCTAGACCCAACCTCAGGCTCGAGCAGGTCGCCGGCCACACGCCGAATTTTGTCTAGCGACAGGGCACCGAGCCTAACAACGCGAATTTTTGACTCGCTCGAGTCTGAAAGCCCCGATAAATCTAGGATTGTTGATGCCTCGCCCTTCGGACTCGGCCCCGCATCGAGATAAACCTCGACCGACTTGCCGAGGTATTCCCTCGCAGCCCCTGCTGTGGTGGCAGCCGGCTGCCCAGTTAGATTGGCGCTCGAAACAGCAAGTGGGCCGGTCTCGGCCAAAAGCGCCAAGGCAATTTTGTGGTCGGGCATTCGCAGCGCAACCGTGCCGCGAGTTTCACCAAGGTTCCAGGCGAGTGATGGTTGAGCTTTGAAAATCATGGTTAGTGCGCCGGGCCAAAAAGTCTCGGCCAAATCGGTGGCAACCGGGTGAAGGTCGGTTGCCAGGGCCGCGAGACCTGCCTGGTCGCCGATTAGCACCGGCGGCGGCGACTGTGCCGTGCGGCCCTTTGCCGCCAAGAGGACTTGAACTGCGGCCGGTGAAAACGCATCTGCGGCAACCCCATAGACAGTGTCAGTTGGAATAACTACGAGCTGCTCGCGAGCGATTGCGATTTTAGCCAGACGCATTCCAGTGAGGAGGTCGGTGTCGACGGCGCAATCAAAAAGATTAGACATAACGACCTCGATTCGGACTAGGTTCTTCCGCGAGAAAAACGCGGTGCATCTAAGTTTACTTTTTATGCACGAATCGCCGTGACTGCGCGGTCGCGGCCCGTCAAGTCTCGATGGGCGCACACCTGACGCCATCCGTCGTTTGTCAGTAGGTCGATTACCTGCTGCGACTGGTTGTCGGCGTGTTCAACCACGAGAGTTCCACCAGAGACCAGCAAACGCGTGGCCGTTGCGCTGACAAGGCGCATTACGTCCATGCCATCTTCACCGCCATAGAGCGCAAGTTCGGGGTCAAAAAGTCTCACTTCGACGTCGCGAGGAATCATTTGGTCGGGAATATAGGGCGGGTTTGAAACCACGACCGAAACACTGCCGTTCAACTCTTGAAAAGCGTCGGTCAAATCACCTTGAATAAGCTGCGCGCCCAATCCGTAGGCGTCAAAATTACGCTGAGTGAAGGGCATTGCTGCGGCAGATTTTTCAACCGCCCAAACTGTTGCGTGGGGCACTTCGGTTGCCAGACTAAGAGCGATTGCGCCACTGCCGGTGCCCAGATCAACGGCAATCGGTGCCGCAGAAGGTGTCGCGACGGCGCGCAGGGCGTCGATTGCCAAACCGACGACCATCTCAGTTTCTGGGCGAGGAACAAACACTCCCCTGCCAACGAAAAGTTCGAGGCTTCGAAAATATGACTTGCCGGTGATGTGCTGAAGGGGTTCGCGTTTTTCGCGGCGCGAAACCACAGCTTCGAAAGCTGCGGCGATTTGATCGGTTGCGGTTTCGCTCATAAAAACTTTGGCAACGAGTTCTCCGCGACTGCAGCCCAAAGAGTTTGCCAGCAATAGTTCGGCGTCAACGTTGGATTGCTCGATGCCCGCAGCTTCGAAGCGCGCCGCCGCCGCTTGCAAGAGGCTGCCAAGTTGCACGGCCATTTGTTATTCTTTGTTGCTCAGTGCCGCAAGGCGGGCTTCTTCGTCGGTCTGAATCGCCGATTGCACAACGGGTTCGAGCGCGCCGTCCATTACCTGGTCAAGGTTGTAAGACTTGTAACCGGTGCGGTGGTCGGCGATGCGGTTCTCAGGAAAATTGTAGGTGCGGATGCGCTCGGAACGGTCGACGCTTCGAACCTGTGACTTGCGAGCCGCGCTCAACTCAGCTTCGAGAGCTTCTTGCTGCGCAGCCAAGATGCGGGCACGAAGCACGCGCATGGCCGCTTCGCGGTTTTGCAACTGTGACTTTTCGTTTTGCATCGAAACTACGATTCCGGTTGGCAAGTGGGTGAGGCGAACCGCAGAGTCGGTTGTGTTTACCGACTGGCCGCCCGGGCCTGATGATCGAAAGACGTCTACGCGAATGTCGTTTTGAGAAATCTCAACCTCTTCGGGTGCGTCGACCTCAGGAAAAACCAAAACGCCGGCAGCCGAAGTGTGAATTCGACCCTGAGTTTCAGTGACTGGAACTCGTTGAACGCGGTGCACGCCACCCTCATATTTCAAGTGCGCCCAAACGCCCTGAGATGGGTCGGTGGCGTTTGACTTAATAGCAATCTGAACGTCTTTATAGCCGCCGAGGTCTGACTCGTTTTTGTCGAGGATCTCGGTTTTCCATCCTTTGCCATTGGCATATTGGATGTACATGCGAAGCAGGTCAGCCGCAAACAGCGCCGACTCAGCGCCACCTTCACCGGCTTTGATTTCCATGATCACGTCACGGCCGTCATCTGGGTCACGAGGAATCAACAGACGACGCAGCTTTTCGTTGGCCGTCTGCAGTTTTTCTTCGATTGCCGGAATTTCTTCGGCAAACATTTCGTCTTCTTTTGCCAACTCTTTGGCCGCGGCGAGGTCCTCGTTGTATTGCAGAACCATGTGATAAGCGGTAACAATCGAGCTCACCTCGGCATAGCGTCGGTTGAGCTTTTTTGAAAGCGCCGGGTTCGTGTGAATCGCCGAGTCAGAAAGTTGTTTCTGAAGCTCGAGCTGCTCTAAAAGAAGGGGTTGAACCGAGTCGAGCAATTATTACTCGCCGTCTGAACCGTTTGGAACCGGCATTGACTTCTGAACCTGCATCAAGAATTCGACGTTGCTCTTGGTCTCTTTTAGTCGAGCCAAAACCAGCTCGAGAGCCTGCTGCTGTTCGAGACCTGCAAGTGCACGGCGAAGTTTCCAAATGATCTTGGTCTCGTCGGCACCCATAAGCATTTCTTCGCGGCGGGTGCCCGAAGCGTTGACGTCTACGGCCGGGAAGATTCGCTTGTCGGCAAGGTTGCGCGAAAGGCGAAGCTCCATGTTTCCGGTTCCCTTGAACTCTTCGAAGATAACCTCGTCCATCTTTGAACCGGTCTCAACGAGCGCGGTTGCCAAGATGGTGAGCGAGCCGCCATCTTCGATGTTTCTAGCTGCACCAAAGAAACGCTTTGGTGGGTAAAGCGCTGACGAATCAACACCACCAGAGAGGATGCGGCCCGAAGCCGGCGCACTCAGGTTATAGGCGCGACCAAGACGGGTGATTGAGTCGAGAAGCACAACCACGTCGTGGCCAAGCTCAACCAAACGCTTTGCGCGCTCGATGGCTAGTTCAGCAACTGTTGTGTGGTCTTCGGCAGGGCGGTCGAAGGTCGAAGCGATAACTTCACCCTTGACTGTGCGCTGCATGTCGGTAACTTCTTCTGGGCGCTCGTCAACCAAAACCACCATGAGGTGGACTTCTGGGTTGTTCACGGCGATTGAGTTTGCGATTGCCTGAAGCACCAAGGTCTTGCCCGCCTTTGGAGGCGAAACGATTAGACCGCGTTGGCCTTTTCCGATTGGAGCTACTAGGTCAATGATGCGGGTGGCTAGCTTGTTTGGCTCGGTTTCGAGGCGCAAACGGGTCTGCGGGTAAAGCGGGGTTAGCTTGCCGAACTCAACGCGAGTGCCTGCCTGCTCAAGAGTGAGTCCGTTGATGGTGTCGACGCGAACCAAAGCGTTGAATTTCTGGCGACCCTGGTTGTCGCCTTCACGTGGTGCGCGAATCGCGCCGATTACGGCGTCGCCTTTGCGAAGGTTGTATTTTTTGACCTGTCCGAGTGAAACGTAAACATCGTTCGGGCCAGGCAGGTAACCGCTGGTGCGAACGAAAGCGTAGTTTTCAAGAACATCTAGGATGCCCGCCACTGGCAGCACGACATCGTCGGCGTGAAGCTCCGGCTCGATTTCGTCGCGGTCGTGCATTGATCCTTGGCGGCCGTTGCGGTCGCGGAATCTGTCTCCGCGATCGCGGTTGCGGTTGCGATTGCGGTTGCGGTTGTTTCCGCCACGGCGGTCGTCGTCGAAGTCACGGTCACGGTCACGGTTTTGTGATTCAGAGTTTCGGTTTTGGCCGCCACTGTTTTGGCCGCCACTATTTTGACGAGTTTCGCCTTCGTTAGAGTTTGAGTTATCTGCGCCGTTTTGTGAGGAGTTCTGGCCTTCGCCGCCCTCAGAGTTGCGGTTTCCGCCACTGCCGCGGTTGCGGTTGCGGCTGCGGTTGCGGTTGTTGTTTCCGCCGCCTTCGCCCTCGCGACGGCTCTCACCCTCGGCTGCTGGCTGGCGGGACTCGCTCGATTCAGCCGGAGCCGAGCTAGGTGCGCTGGTCTCGCCTGAAGCAGCTTCGGCCTTTGGGCTGGCGGCGCGCGTGCGACGCTTTGGAGCCTCAGCGGCCGATGACTCGCTGCTTGAACTTGAAGATTCTGAGCCGGCAGCGGGCGCTGCGGCTACCACTCGACGGCGCTTTGGTGCCGGAGTGTTGTCTTGGATTTCATCCATTTTTGATTTTGCTCTTTCTTAGCTCTCAGCAGTTTTGGTTATAAAGAACCTGCTGGATTTAACGGACTGAAGCCGTATGGGGAATTACACCGATTTGAATACCTCGACGCTAATGATTTGCGTCGGAACTTTGGTGCAAGTTCACTGTAGCACCTTTGATGTCAACTGCCAAAAGAAGTGCCTGCCAGTTTGGGTAATGTTGAGCCACCAGTTTGACCGCTTCGGCTCGGGCTGCTGGTCCGTTCGCCATCACGAGAACAGATGGGCCGGCACCAGAAACTACTGCGGCCTGCCCGTTCTTGCGAAGCATCTGAATCATCTCGTCGGTTTCGGGCATAGCTGAGGCTCGATAGTTTTGATGCAGACGGTCTTCGGTGGCATCGATCAAGAGCTCGGGGCTCTGAGTGAGTGCAGCAATTAGAAGAGCCGAGCGTGAGACATTGAAAACCGCGTCGTCGTGGGGAACCGACTCTGGCTGAAGCGACCGGGCAAGAGCTGTCGACATTTTGAAGCTAGGAACTAAAACCAAAAGCGCCACGCCTCGGTGAACAAAAAGTTTTTTGTGACGAGGCCCCGAAGCGTCGTGCCAGGCGATTGTCAGACCACCAAAAAGTGCTGGGGCAACATTGTCGGGGTGTCCCTCGATTTCAGTTGCGATTTCAAGAAGTTGATTGTCGGTCATCTCAACGATGCCTTCTAACAGACCTTTTGCAGCGATGATGCCTGCGACCACTGCTGCGCCCGAAGACCCCATCCCTCGACCGTGGGGAATCAGGTTACGAACTTTCAGCTCTAAGCGCGGAACCGGTTGCCCAAACTTTTCGAAAGTGTAGGCGATTGACCTGACAACCAGGTTTTGGCCATCGGTTGCTACCTCACCGGCGCCTTCGCCAACCACGTCAACGAATGCCCCTTCACCCGCGACGGCTGAAACTTCAAGCTCATCGTAATAAGACAGTGCCATGCCGAGGGTGTCAAAGCCTGGACCGAGGTTTGCCGAGGTCGCGGGAACCTTCACGGTTACTCTGCGGCCCACGACTGAGGCATGCTTTGGGTGATCAGATGACATCGAGTTTTAGGCCAATCCCAAGCGCTCTGCGACCTCTTCGGCGCTCTTTGAAACCACCTGCGGTTCAATTTGGTTGCCGGCTTCGTCTTTCAACGCCCAAGAAGGATCTTTCAGACCGTGACCGGTAACAGTGACAACGATTGTCGATGAGGCTGGAACTTCTCCGGCCTTCGAAGCCTTGAAGAGTCCGGCCGCACCGGTAGCTGATGAGGGTTCAACAAACACGCCAACCTCTTGAGACAAGAAACGGTGCATCCAAAGAATCTCAGCATCGCTTACGGCGCCGAAACGTCCTTCTGAACATTCGCGCGCACTTAGAGCGAGGTCCCAAGATGCTGGGTTTCCGATGCGAATCGCAGTTGCGATGGTTTCGGGGTTTGCAACCGGGTGACCCACCGTGAACGGAGCGGAACCCTCAGCCTGGTATCCCCACATCTGTGGAACCTTCTTGATTGTGCCAGCGTTGAAGTCTTCGAGATAACCCTTGAAATAGGCCGAATAGTTTCCTGCGTTTCCAACCGGCAAAACGTGAAGGTCGGGCGCAAATCCAAGCGCCTCAACAACTTCGAACGCTCCGGTCTTCTGACCTTCGATGCGGTCGGGGTTAACCGAGTTGACGAGGTGCACCGCATAGTTGGCGGCGAGGTCGCGCGCCAAAATGAGGCAGTCGTCAAAGTTTCCTTGAACCTGCAGAATCTCGGCCTTGTGGGCAACGGCTTGACTCAACTTTCCAAGCGCAATTTTGCCCTCTGGAATCAGCACGACCGACTTGATGCCGGCGGCGGCGGCATAAGCTGCTGCCGAAGCCGAGGTGTTGCCGGTTGAAGCGCAAATAACAGCCTTGGCACCGTGACCAACGGCTTTTGAAACCGCCATGGTCATTCCGCGGTCTTTGAACGAACCGGTCGGGTTCATGCCCTCATACTTAAGCAAAACCCGGTCGGCACCAACCAGCTTGGCCAGTGCGGGAGCCTCAATCAGAGGCGTTCCACCTTCGCCCAAAGTGATGATTGGCGTGTCTTTTGTGACATCGAGGCGGTCAAAATATTCGCGAATCACACCGCGCCATTGGTGAGCCATTAGACTCCTTCTACTCTGATTACTGAAGAAATTGCTTCAACCGCGTCACTCGCAGCAAGGGCATCAACCACTGCATTTAGAGACGCGCCCAATGCTTCGTGGGTTCCTACCTCGAGGGTAGCGGTTTTACTGAGTTGACCGTTGCTCAACGCGACAGATTGTTCCACTGTTTCGATAGAAACGCCGTGTTCTGCAAAAATGTTGGCGATTTGAGCCAAAACACCCGGCTTGTCGGTTACTTCAAGCGTGATTTGGTAACTCATATAAACGCGCTCAATCGGAAGCGTCTCGAGGTTAGCGTGAACCGAGTCGGCCAACCCTGGGCCGCCCGCAACGTGACGTTTGGCGGCTGAAACCAAGTCGCCGAGAACCGCGGATGCGGTTTGCACTCCGCCAGCGCCCGCGCCATAAAACATGAGTTGCCCGGCAGCCTCGGCCTCAACGTAAACCGCGTTGAAAGCTCCGCGAACCGACGCAAGTGGGTGATCGTTTGGAATTAGAGCCGGGTAAACCCTGACCGAGATTCCCTTGTGGCCGGCGTCATCGGCGTCGATACGCTCACAAATCGCGAGCAGCTTGATTACGTATCCGTCGCGTTTTGCTGCGTCGATTTGAGCCTTGTTGACTTTGGTGATGCCCTCGCGATAAACCTGTGAGAGCGGAACCTCGGTGTGAAAAGCTAGTGAGGCCAGAATCGCCGCTTTTTGAGCGGCGTCAAACGCTTCGATGTCGGCAGTCGGGTCAGCCTCGGCGTATCCCAGCTGCTGAGCTTCGGCGAGCGCGTCGCTAAATTCGGCGCCGGTGGTGTACATGCGGTCGAGGATGTAGTTGGTTGTGCCGTTGACGATTCCCATGATGCGTTTGATTCGGTCGCCAGCCAGCGACTCGCGCAGCGGGCGAATGATTGGAATGGCACCAGCAACCGCGGCTTCGAAATAAAGCTGTGCGCCAACTTGCTCGGCGGTGTCAAAGAGTTCGGTTCCGTGGCTCGCAAGCAGTGCCTTGTTGGCGGTAATAACGTCTGAGCCAGAGTTCAACGCCTGCAAAATGTAGGTTCGTGCCGGTTCGATGCCACCCATGACTTCGATGACGATGTCGGCGCTGAGAATCAAAGTTTCGGCATCGGTTGTTAGCAACTCGGCGGGCACGCCTTTTTCGCGAGGTGAATCCAAGTTTCGAACCGCGATGCCAATAAGTTCTAGGTTTGCTCCAACTCGGGCCGCTAATTCGGCTTGGTTTTCGAGCATCAGGCGAGCCACCTGAGAACCAACCGAGCCGGCCCCCAGCAGGGCTACTCTCAAAGCACGATATTCGGTCATGAGTTCACTCATCACATTCTGTTCGTTTGGTGCAATTCTTGATAACGCAGGTCTCTAGCAAAAAGGTCGGATTCAGTCTCGCCACGCAGAACTACTCGAGCCTCACCGGCACGCACTGCGACCACCGGAGGGCGAGTCAACATGTTGTAGTTGCTTGATAAAGAATAGCAATAAGCGCCGGTTACCGGCACTGCCAGTAAGTCGTTGGGCGCTATGTCTGCAGGCAGGTAATCGGCCCGAACCACAATGTCGCCGCTCTCGCAGTGTTTGCCAACGACTCTGACCAGGGCAGCCTCAGCGTGTGAAGTTCGAGAAGCCAGAGTCACCGAATATTCTGCCTCATAGAGGGCCGGGCGAGCGTTGTCACCCATTCCGCCGTCGACCGAAACATACTTGCGAACCGCTGGACTCGAGCCTTCGGTTACTACAACATCTTTGATAGTGCCAACGTTGTAAAGAGTGAAGGTGCTTGGGCCCGAAATGACACGGCCCGGCTCAAAGGCCAACTTAGGCACCGCGATTGCGCGAGCGTCGCACTCGCGTTTTACGGCCACCGCAATTGAAGCAGCAAAAGTTCTCATCGAGGGCGCATCATCGGCTGAGGTGTAGTTGACGCCAAAACCGCCTCCGAGGTTTAACTCTGGAACCTCACCGCCGGTTAGCAGTTCAGCGTGTAATGCGACAAGACGTTTCGCCGCTTCAACGAATCCATCCAAGGCAAAAATTTGGGAGCCGATGTGGCTGTGAATTCCCAGAAACTTTAGGTGACGATGTGAGCGGATGCGAGCGACGAGAGCTGGAACATCACTGATGGCGATGCCAAACTTTTGATCTTCGCGAGCCGTTGCCAAAAACTCGTGGGTGTAGGCGTGAACGCCGCTGTTGACGCGCAAGCGGACTCCCTGCACTTTGTCTTGAGCGCCGGCGGCTGATGCGATGCGTTCGATTTCGATTTCGCTGTCAATGACGATTGCGCCGACGTTGGCTGACACTGCGCGACCGATTTCAAAAAGGCTTTTATTGTTGCCGTGAAGGCCGATGCGACTGCCGTCGATGCCGGCTGCGAGCGCGACCGCCAGCTCTCCCCCGCTTGCTACATCAAGATTCAGCCCAAGCTCATCAATCCACTGCGCAACTTCGGTGCACAAAAAAACCTTGCCGGCGTAATAAACCTTGGCTTCGGTTCCGATTGAGCTGGCCGCTGATTCCAATGCAGCCTTGACGCCCAGAGCTCGCGAGCGAAAGTCATCTTCATCTAAGACAAATAGCGGCGTGCCGAACTGAGCGGCTAAATCGCCAACGGTAACTCCCGCAACCGAAAGCTCGCCGCTCGCTGTTCGGCGGGTGTTCGTAGACCAGATTTTGGCGCTGATGGCGTTAGAGTCCTCTGGCAGCGAAAGCCATTCTGGGGCAAGTGGGTTCGGGGTATTTTTAGCCATTACATCCGCTCCGGGGCTTCGACGGCGAGCAGTTCTAGGCCATTTCGCAGAACTTGGCCGGCGGCATTATTGAGCCAAAGCCGCGTTCGGTGAACAGCTTCGGGCTCGGCGCCCGAGAGTGGAGTCACACGGCAGTTGTCATACCACCGGTGATAATCGCCGGCAACTTCTTCAAGGTATCGAGCCAAGCGGTGCGGCTCGCGAAATTCAGAGGCCTGAGCTAACACCTTTGGCAATTCGCCGAGCTTTGCGAGCAACTCTTCTTCGCTCGGGTGGTTCAACATCGCCGGAACAAATTCACTCAGGTCAACGCCAAGGCTCGCTGCATTTTTTGCCACCTGAGCCGTGCGCGCGTGGGCATATTGAACATAGAAAACTGGGTTGTCGTTGCTCTTTTTTGACAGCTGCTCTAGGTCTATATCGATGTTTGAGTTGATCGAAGAACGAGTGAGGGCATAACGGGCGGCGTCAGTTCCGACCGCCTCAACTAGGTCTTGCATCGTCACCACAGTGCCGGCTCGCTTCGACATGCGCATCGGCTCGCCGTCGCGCATCAAGTTGACCATTTGGCCAATCAAAATCTCTAGGTTCACTCCGGGCTCGTCGCCATAGGCAGCGCAGAGAGCCATCATGCGCTGAACATACCCGTGGTGGTCAGCTCCGAGCATGTAAATGCATCGGTCAAAACCGCGTTCACGCTTGTCAAGATAATAGGCTAAGTCACCCGCGATATAGGCAGCTTCGCCATCACTCTTGATGACCACGCGGTCACGGTCGTCGCCAAAAGTGGTCGAGCGCAACCAGGTGGCGCCATCCTCTTCAAAAATGTGGCCTAGCCCCCTCAGCCGCTCAATCGCGCGCTCGACAGCTTTGCTTTCATAGAGAGAGTTCTCGTGAAAATACACGTCGAAGTCGACTCCAAAGTCGTGAAGCTCTTCGCGAATCTCTTGGAACATAAGCTCGACGCCGTTAGCTCTAAAAAACTCTTGTGCTTCGTCGCGCGGCAGCTTCAAAACGTCAACGGCGGTCTCAGCCAAAACTCGCGCGGCAATCTCGTGAATGTAGGCTCCGCCATAGCCGTCTTCGGGCGCTGGTTCGCCGAGGGCGCTAGCAAGCAAAGACATGGCAAAGCGATCGATTTGTGCACCGTGGTCGTTGAAATAATACTCGCGCGTTACAGTTGCGCCTTGCGCCTCAAAAATGCGGGCCAGAGAATCGCCCACGGCAGCCCAACGGGCACCACCAATATGAATCGGGCCGGTTGGGTTAGCCGACACAAACTCGAGGTTCATTTTGAGGCCTGCAAGAGCATCGCCGCGGCCATAGTCTCTGCCGGCCGCCACAATCGTCTGAGCCAAAAGGCCCGCTTGGCCCGCGCTCAATGAGATGTTAATAAAACCAGGGCCGGCAATGTCTACTTTGTCGACTCCTTCGAGGGCCAAAACCTCAGCCGCAATGACCTCGGCAAAAGCTCGCGGGTTCAGGCCAAAAAGCGCTGCAGACTTCATCGCAACGTTGGTGGCCCAATCGCCGTGGTCGCGATTTTTAGGGCGCTCAACGACAATCTCGGTCGGAAGCTCGGCTTCGCCTAAAGCGCCCGTCGACTGCAATTTTGCCAGGATGCTAAGTAGCGCGGCCGAAAGGTCTGCAGGGGTCAAAAGATTGCCGATCTGGTTGTGCTCAAAATGCTGTAACAGCTTTCTAAATCATACCGAAAGGCAGCAAGATGCCGAAGATGGCGGTAGCTCAAGAGCAACCGCCATCGACGTCTTAGGAAAGGATTTGCCTAAGTTTTTGTTACTTGACCGAACCTGAGGTTAGCCCTCTTACGAAGTACCTCTGCAGGCCAAAGAAAACCACGACTGGAACAATCAAGGTAAAGAGGGAACCCGCGGCCACAAGTTGCCAGCCCTGACTGTACTGCCCGAGCATGCTTAGCAGTGTGTAAGTCAAAACCGGATGGTTTCCGACGAATACGAACGCCACCAGATAGTCGTTCCAAACCCACAAGAACTGGAAGATCGCAAAAGAAGCTAAGGCCGGAACCGACATCGGAATGACGAGCTTCCAGAAGATTTGGTAGTAAGAAGCCCCGTCGACGCGTGCTGCCTCGATTAAGGCCGTAGGCAGAGTCATCATGTAGTTTCTCAAGATATAAACGGCCAGCGGCATCGCGAACGCACTGTGAACGATCCAACCGGATACGTATTCACCAGTAATGTGCCACGGGTAGTTTTCATCCCAGAACGGCACCCAGCGGAATAACTCGGGGCTATTGAACTGTAGGTCGCCCAACCAAGAGTCGAAACCTACGAAGAGCTGAAGCACTGGAACCAGAGCCGCCTGCATCGGCACAACCATCAAGCCGATGATGATTGAAAACCAAAACTCTTTTCCTTTGAAGTTCAAAAAGGTGAAACCGTAGGCTGCAAAAGCGGCAAACATGATCGGCAAAATGGTTGCGGGAATGGCAACCGCAGCGGTCGCGATGAAACTTGGAACCAACCCGTTAGCGCTGAGCGCCTCAGAAAAAGGTTCGAGTGTCCAATCCTGCGTGAAAGGAGACGCCAGCGCAGTCCACCATCCGCTGTTAAAAGCCTCATCTTTAGAGCGGAACGCCGTCACGAGCAAACCAAGGGTTGGGATTGACCAAAATACCATTAGCGCTAGCAAAACTAGCGAAGACCCAAGACGGAACTTCTTGAGCTTGGTAGCAAACGAATGTGTTCTGCTCATCGAAGTTCCTCCTGCTTGCGGTAGCTACGAACCTGATAAATCATGATTGGAATGATGGCCAGCATCAGCAAAACCACGATGGCTGACGCTTTTCCGGTGTCTCCAAATTCAAAGTAGTTCTTGATGAATGCAACGCCCAGAACGTTGGTCTCGTAGTTGCCGCCAGTCATGGCGTAAACCACGTCAAAGATTTTCATTACCGCAATCAGTACTGTAATGAAAACCGACACTGCGGTTGCGCGAATCTGAGGTAAGACGATTTTAAAGAAGGTCTGACGGCCTGTCGCACCATCGATTGAAGCGGCTTCAACGGTTTCTTCTGGAACCGCTTTAATGGCTGCCGAAAGCAAGACCATCGCGAAACCGGTGTTGAGCCAAATGACTATGACCATCAATAACAGGTCGTTGAGTTTGAAGTTTGTTACTTGAAGCCACGGCACAGCGTCGCCGCCAAGAGAGGTCACGACTGCGTTCAGAAGACCGATCTGCGTGTTGCCTGCGTCGTAGTGATATAGGAAACGCCACATCGTTGAGGCTGCTACAAAACTGATTGCCATCGGCAAAAAGATGATTGATTTCGCGACTTTCTCACGAATTGGCCCGACGTTATTAGAAACCGTCGCGATGAGTAACCCCAAAACAACGCTGGCAAGCGGAACCACAAGAATCCAAAGAAGGTTGTTAGAGAGAGTGGTAATAAAATCAGGGTCACCAAAAAGCGACGCAAAGTTGTCAAACCCCGTAAAGGTTTGTTCGCCAGTGTCTTGCGAGGTGGTCGTAAAGCTCAGATACATGGTCTGAATAGTCGGCCACACCAAGAAACCGCCTACCAGGGCCAGAACCGGTGCGATAAATGCGTAGGGCTGGAGCGCTGAGGCAGCTCGCCGAGGCAAAAGGTTTACTAAGAAATTTAGGAGCCAATAGAGAAAAATGCTTGCCAGCACACCTAAAACAATCGAGGTGAGCGCAAAGCCAAGATCCGGAAGATAGGTGGAGAGGTCTTGCTGTTCGTCCATTTTGGCAACTTTCTAGTTCTGGTGCATTGAATCGATGTTACTAATCAAGAAACACTGGCAGGAAGGCTAGTAGCCTTCCTGCCAGTGACTATCTTGTTTTCTAAATCAAAAGCGATTTAGTATGCTGCGTCAATCGCGTTCAAAGCCTGATCTAGAGTCTTTGAGCCGTTGAACCAGCTTGTTAGGTTTGTCCACTCAGCCGAGTTCACAGCTGCTGGCTCGGCGTCAGAACCGTCGAAGCCGAACGCAGATGCAGTTGCGAGGGTCTTACCGATCTTCTGCTGAATCGTGGTTGGGTAAAGGCTGTTCGGGAACGTCTTGTGAGCTGACAAGAAGAATCCGCTGTTTGCCCAGCCCGAACGGCCTAGCTTGTCGCTGAGGATGAAGTTCAGAACCTTAGCCACTGCAGGAGTGCTCTTGAAAGCACCAGCGATGTCGCCACCACCAAGAACACCGTTTACGCCACCCGTTGGGGTAGGTACTGGGAAGAAGCCTACGTGTGAGTAGTCTCCTGACTTGTATTCATCCTTGATTGCTGTTGGGAAGAAGTCGGTGATGAACGAACCCTGCTTTAACATGAAGCACTGGTTGTTGTTCTTGCCGGTTGTGAATAGGCCACGGGTTGTGTCTTCACCGAAGTTGCGTGAAGCAATCGCGGTGCCGCCACCCTGAACGTTGCCGTCAGCTAGAAGTGCTGCCGAAACCTTGTTGGCTGCCTTCTTGACTAGAGTCGAGTTGAACTTGATCTTGCCCTGCCACCACTTGTTGTAGTTTGCAACGCCACCGTACTTAAGCACGTATTCTTCTAGCCAGTCAGTTGCATACCAACCGGTTGCGCCACCAGATTCGATGCCTGCACAGTATGGGTAGCCTGAACCATCTGACTTGATCTTTGCAACCAAAGCGGTTAGCGCGGCGTCAGTGGTAGGAACTTTGTAACCGTTGGACTTGAAAGCTGCTGGGTTGTACCAAACAAGCGACTTAACGTTTGCGCCGACAGGAAGACCATAGATCTTGCCATTCTTGACAGCTAGTTTGTCCCAACCAGGAATAAGGGTTCTCTGGAGTGAAGATAGGTTTACGCCTGGGATGCTTGCCAATGGCTTCAGCTTTGAGGTGATTCCAAGCAAGCCGCCTGGCTGTGGCCATAGAGCGATGTCTGGTGCCTGACCACCGTTCACCTTAACGGTGATGTCGGTGTTGAAGTTAGCAAGACCGGTGTACTTAACCTTTACACCTGAAGTCAATGACCAGGTGTTTAGTTCGCCTTGGAAACCCTTGGCTTGGTCTCCGCTGAATGCACCGAAGATTGTTACTGTAGGCGTTGCTGCCTCAGCAGCGGCTACACCACCGAAACCGATTGCTGCTACTGCAACTGCAGAAACTGCAGCCACAATACGAATACGTTTGTTCATACTTCCTTTTCCTTTCCTGAGAACTCCGGCGCGGTTGCACCTTCGTTTAATGAGACTGTATGGCATAGACTGCAAACGCTTGCGCACCTTGACCTAATCGTTACCAAATCTTTGTAAACGCTTGCAACGAAGCATTGCGAAACTAAGCGACGTCAATTGAAAACCCAAAACTTACTCCGATCAGGCACCCAAAGTCGCCCGCCTGTTACTCTGTTAGAAGACCCTTTGCCCCTATAGCTCAGGGGATAGAGCGCCGCCCTCCGAAGGCGGGTGCGCAGGTTCGATTCCTGCTAGGGGCACATGTTTGGAATATCACAGCTAGAACCACAGAACCTGCAATCTCTAGGGGCTTTCGCGCTCGTAGTAGTTTGTGCCGTAATCTTCACCGAGACCGGGTTGTTGGTGGGCTTTTTCTTGCCCGGCGACTCGCTGTTGTTCCCGGTGGGGCTTGCAATAGCAGCCGGGTTTATACCCGTAAACATTGCTCTGGCATGTGTTTTCATTTCGCTCGCTGCCTTCGCGGGCGACCAGACCGGCTATTGGATCGGACGCCGCCTTGGGCCGGCAGTGTTCAACAAACCCGAATCAAAATTGTTTAGCCAAAAGAACGTCTCGCGCACCAACTCATTCTTTGAGCGATACGGCTCAAAAGCGGTAATGCTTGGGCACTTTGTGCCAATCATGCGCACCTTCGTGCCGGTTGCCGCCGGCATCGGCGAGATGCCCTGGCGCAAGTTCACTCGCTACAACATCATTGGCGTAATCGGCTGGGGAACCGGAGTTACGCTTCTGGGTTATTTTCTAGGAGGAATCCCGTTTGTGGCTGAACACGTTGAGTATTTCACGCTTGGATTCGTAGTGGTCTCAACTATTCCGATTGTTCTCGAGATTCTAAAAGAGCGTCGCGAGCGTCGCTAGGCTAACAGCCAAAGAGCCAAAAAAAAAAATCAAGCGTTTACATTTAAGTCAGCGCGTCAGAAAAGCCTGGCTATTTCGACGCCAGATAGCCAGCCAGTTGCTCCAGTGCCATCGCTCGGTGGCTCATCGAATTCTTGACCTCGGGCTCGAGCTCGGCGGCCGAAACCTCAAAACCTTCGGGAACAAAGACCGGGTCAAAACCAAACCCCTCGTCGCCCCTCTCTTCGAGGCCAACGGTGCCGGGCCAAATGCCGGTGAAGGTGATTTCACTTGGGGAGCTTTGCTCGGCATCGCCGCCAGCACCAGCGTCAAGACCAACCAACGCGATAGTGCAGATAAACGCTGCTCCGCGGTTCCCAGGGCGAACATCCTTGATTTGTTCTAACAGCAAACGACGATTCACAACAGAATCGCGCGTGCCCGACCAACGTGCCGAAAAAATACCGGGGGAACCCCCCAAGACTTCTACAGCTATGCCAGAGTCGTCCGAAATCGCAGGCATTCCGGTGTGCAGGTATGCGGCCCGCGCCTTGATGAGTGCATTCTCGGCAAAAGTTAGTCCGTCTTCAATCGGCTCAGGGCCGTCGTAGCCGACGATCTCAAGGTTTGGAACCAACGAGCCGAGAATCGCGTTGAACTCGCCAACTTTGTGTTGATTGTGGGTGGCCAAAACAAGTTTCACGGCTGGCCCTAACCGGCGATTTCAGCGAGAGCAGCAGCTTGAATCAAACTTAGCTCGCTGGTGCCCTTGAGGGCAAGGTCAAGAAGCAGGTTGAGTTCGTCGCGGTCAAACGCCACGCCTTCTGCGGTGCCCTGAACCTCCACAAACTTGCCCGCACCCGTAACGACGACATTCATGTCGGTTTCGGCACGAACATCTTCGGTGTATGCCAGGTCGAGCATCGGAACACCATCGATAATGCCCACCGAAATCGCAGAGACGCTATCGACGATTGGTTTAGCCTTTTGGCCGATGAACTTTTGAGCTCGTCCCCACTCGATTGCGTCGGCGAGCGCAAGATAAGCACCCGTGATGGCGGCCGTGCGGGTGCCGCCGTCGGCTTGCAAAACGTCACAGTCAATCACGATGGTGTTTTCACCGAGGGCGCGAACGTCGACCGCGGCTCGAAGCGAACGACCAATCAAACGTGAAATTTCGTGGGTGCGTCCACCGATTTTGCCCTTGACCGACTCGCGATCGTTTCGGGTGTGAGTTGCACGAGGCAACATTGAATATTCAGCAGTCACCCAGCCTTCGCCCTTGCCGACCTTCCAGCGCGGCACACCGTTGGTAAAACTCGCGGTGCACAAAACCTTAGTGTCGCCAAAACTAATCAGTGCGCTACCCTCAGCATGAGCTGCCCATCCCCGTTCGATTGTCACCGGGCGAAGTTCATCGGCTTTACGGCCGTCGATGCGTGGGTTCATTGATTTTCTTTCTGATTGACGTGTTCAACGACCCCAACTTCAGGGCCAAGGAATCTTCGAGCCAAACGCTCAAAATCAGCGGCATCCCCGGTGGCCTGAAAACGATAGGTTGGTGCACCACTGGCCGAGCGCTCAAGATGATGAGCCACCAGCGTTCGATAAACGTCTTTGGCTGTTTCTTCGGCGCTAGACACCAAAGTCACGCCGTCACCCATCACATAACCAATCGCCCCGGTTAGCAGCGGGTAGTGAGTGCAACCCAACACCAAGGTGTCAACTCCAGCAGCCTTGATGGGCGCTAAATAAGCCTCAGCGGCAGAAAGAAGCTCAGGGCCCGAGGTCTCTCCGCGTTCAACGAAACTGACAAAATCTGGGCAGGCCTGACTTGTAATCTCTAAATCTACCGCCGCTGCAAACGCATCTTCATAGGCTTTTGAATCAACCGTTGCAGTTGTGCCAATCACCCCGACTCGGTTGTTTCGAGTTGCTGCAACTGCTCGGCGAGCCGCTGGCAAAATAACTTCGACAACAGGAATTCCGCGACCAACGGTATAGCGTTCGCGGGCATCGCGCAACACGGCTGCGGATGCCGAATTACAAGCAATCACGAGCAGTTTCACGCCTTCGTCCACCAAACGATCCATTACGCTCAGGGCAAGCTTGCGCACCTCAGGCAAAGTGCGAGGGCCATACGGAGAGTTCGCGGTGTCGCCCAAATAGATGATTGATTCATTTGGAAGCTGATCAATAATGGCTCGAGCGACCGTCAGGCCACCCACGCCAGAGTCAAAGATTCCAATCGGAGCATCGTTCACGATTGCAAGTCTATTAGCGCTTCAACCGATGTATCGAGAAGCGGCTCGAGCTAGGCTAAAAGGGTGCTCAAATCTTCTGCGCTCCTAACCGACCGCTATGAACTCACAATGTTGCAAGCGGCTCGGCGCTCCGGCGTTGCCGACCGCAGAGCAGTGTTCGAAGTTTTTGCCCGCTCGCTGCCAAACGGCCGCAGATACGGCGTTTTTGCCGGAACCGGTCGGCTGATTGAGCGCATCCAGGATTTCAGATTTGAATCCGCCGAGCTCGACTTTCTAGAAGCTCACAATGTGGTGGATTCCGCGACCCTCGAGTGGCTTGCCAACTATCGGTTCACCGGCAACATTTCGGGTTATCGCGAAGGCGAAATATACTTTGCCCACTCCCCCGTGCTGACCGTTGAAGCCAGTTTTGCCGAAGGTGTGCTGCTCGAAACCGTCGTCTTGTCGGTGTTGAACTATGACACTGCCGTTGCCAGCGCAGCTGCCCGCATGAAGAGCGCTGCTGGGGCGCGAACTCTCGCCGAAATGGGCGGACGTCGAGTTAACGAAATTGCGGCTGTTGCTGCGGCGAGAGCGGCTTTCATCGCCGGGTTTGACGCAACTTCAAATCTTGAGGCTGGCCGCAGCTGGGGCATTCCCACAATGGGAACCGCTGCCCACGCTTTCACGTTGTTGCACGAGAGCGAAGAAGCTGCGTTTCGGGCCCAAATCGACACTTTTGGAACGGATACGACTCTGCTCGTCGACACCTACAACATTGAGTTGGGTGTTAGAAAAGCCATCGAAGTGGCTGGCACCAGCTTGGGCGCAGTGCGAATTGATTCAGGTGACCTAGCGCTCGAGGTTGCAAAAGTTAGAGCACTGCTCGATCAACTTGGTGCGCGCAAGACAAAAATTACCGTTACAAACGACTTGGATGAATTTGCCATCGCGGCTTTGGCTGTTGCGCCGGTGGATTCTTATGGCGTGGGAACCTCAGTTGCGACGGGCTCTGGTGCGCCGACGGCAGGGTTCGTTTATAAGCTGGTTTCGCATCAAGATGACGCGGGTGGTTGGGTAAATGTTGCTAAGACTTCGGCTCAAAAGGCAAACTTGGCCGGTCGAAAAACCGCGCATCGCAGTCACGACTCTGACGGAGTTGCCGTTGCCGAACTTGTTCACGCCGAGGCTGCTCCGGTTGAAACGTCTAACTCTCAAAAAGCGGAACATGGTCTTGATCGCAATCTGATAGTTGAAATTGTTTCGGCCGGTGAACCGCGCGAAGATTTTGTTGGCGAACTCGGAACCCATAATGCGCGCGTGCACCACGCTGAAGTGATTGCTGCTCTGCCGACTCAAGCGCTTAGGCTGACTCGCGGCGATGCCGGGCTGCCCACAGTTTTGAGCTAAAGGCTAGTTTTTGCCGCCCGAGTCGCCTGCACCCTTGCCTGAATCACTCGGTGGTTCGGGTTTGATTCCGTTGTAGATGTCTTTGCAAACTGGGCAGACTGGAAACTTCTCGGGGTCGCGACCGGGAACCCAAACCTTGCCGCAAAGCGCCACCACCGGAGTGCCGAGCACTGCCGACTCGACTATTTTTTCTTTGCGAACGTAATGTGAGTATCGCTCGTGATCGCCGGGCTCGACAAACTGCTCTTGCAGCTGACGCTCTTCGAGAGCCGATTGCCCTGCGCCTCCAATAGTCTCACGACCAAAATCTGACATCTAATCCTTCGGCTTCTTTAGATTGCTGCTATTTGACGGCGTCGGCGTCGCCCAGGACCACTTTAATGGTCAACGTGTTTGCCGAGCGCAAGACGGTCAAGGTTATTTCGGCTCCGGCCGGTTGTTGGCGCACCGCCGCGGTTAAATCAGTCGCGGTAGCGATCTTGGTGTCATTTAACTTGATGATTACATCGCCCTTTTTCAAGCCGGCCTTTTCGCCCGGGCCACCTGGGGTGAGAAGTCTCACCTTAGCGCCGTTGCTAAATGCGTCGGCAGCTGTCGATTTAGAGTTATTTGAAATCTGTGCGCCCAGCAAACCGTGAGTGGCTTTTCCGTTTTTCATTATGTCTTGGGCTATGCGCTGAGCCACGTTGGCAGGAATCGCAAATCCAACACCGATGTTGCCGGCTTGTCCGCCGAAGCTGCTTGAACCGGCGGTTGCAATCGCAACGTTGATGCCGATGACTTCGCCGTTAGAGTTCACTAGCGCACCACCCGAGTTGCCCGGGTTGATAGCAGCGTCGGTTTGAATTACCGACATGTGAATGGTTGCGCCGGTGGCAGCTGCGTCGGGTGCCGACGACGCCTCGTCGATAGTTCGGTTCAAAGTCGAGATGATGCCCTTTGTGACAGTTGCATCGAGACCAAGCGGTGCTCCGATGGCTAGCACCGAGTCGCCAACGTTGAGTTTCTGAGAGTCAGCAAAAATGGCCGGCTGCAGCGAAGTGCTGGCTACTTTTATAACGGCAAGGTCATTTGTTGGGTCGGTTCCCACAATCTTGGCGTTGGCTATGCCACCGTCTGCAAATTTGACTTGGATGGTGGGTGCTACGGCAGAACCTTCGAGCGAAACAACGTGTGCGTTCGTCAAGATATAGCCGTCTTTTGTAAGGATTACCCCACTGCCAATTCCCGACCCAGAAATGCTAGTGACCGAAATGGTGACAACTGACTGGGATGCTTTGGCGGCAGCGCCGGTTGCCCAGCTAACGCTGTCGGGGTTGTTGATTGTGATTGTTGAGCTTGAGTGGCTGCTTGCGCTGATCACGTTGCTGGCGACCGCGCCTCCGATAGCTCCTCCGATTAGAGCTCCGACACCTAACATGACTGGAGCCAGGACCCCTGCGCCAAGCTTTGAGAAAACACCTTTGGTTTGTGAGTCGGTGATTTGTGGCCAGGCGGTTGAGGGTGTGGCAGAGGCTGAATGCACAAACTGGGTGTTTTGCTGGATGCCCTCTAGCGAGCCGCTGAGACCAATTTTTGGGGTTACCGACTCTGACGTTTCAATCTCTGGGTTTTCTGACATTTCAGACCTTCCAAAACTTTTCGCCCACCAACATCCTTGGCTAGCTCGTCAAGTCTATGAAACATCACTGAAAAATTAATTAAGACAGCCGATGCGGCCAGAAAAGTTCAGGCAATCCTCAAATACCAAATATGGGTGCTTCTGAGTCGAGGGTTTGGGGTCGACTTCAGATATTGGCTTTGAAACCTTGATGGATGCCGGTTTTGCAGGCAACTGCAACTCGCCTGCCACTGTGTGCCAAGTGGGTGAACCGTTTGCCCGGTATTCAGCTTTGTAGTTGATAAATCCTCTTACCTGCCAGGTTCCTGACCTTGAGATCGTGAGGTCGGCTGAGAAAGGCCCGGTTGTTTTGATTTTCGAACGACTCTGTGGGTTCAGGTGAAGCTCCGCTCGAAGTGGCGTAAATCGCAACGCCACAAACTTTCCTAAAAGATAGGCGGTTCTGTATTGCCGAGAACTTGAAATTTGAAGTTTCACCGGTTGGCGCGGTTTGACGGTTTTGGGCGTTGCCATAATGGGCGAAGCGCTCGGTGAAAAAGTGTTTCCCGACTTTGAAACCATTCGGCGATGATCTGGTTTGGTCTTTTTAGGCTCAACGGTGTTTGCTCCACTTGAGACAGGCAGCACGCTGGGTTTTGGCCTCGGGTTGGGCTTCAAGACAGTTTTGTCAACTATGAACTTGGCGCAGAGAGTGACCGATGACCCTCGGTTCTCTCCGCCGAGGTTGAAACCCGGCTTAGTTGACTCAGGAACACAATTTTGGGTGCGAAAACTTAGCGATCTTGCCAGTGCTAACCCAGGATCAGCGCCAGCTTCAAGCGAGGTAAAAACCGCTGAGGTCAGCAAAATCAATAGAAAGATAAAACGTTTTCTCTGCATTGCACGAAACTATTGCAACCTGGGCAAAGCCACCGAGCGTTTGTGCACAGGCCGGAAAGGGAACAACCCATCGGTTAAAAGCTAAGACCCCTCGAGCAGAGAGGGGTCTTATTGGTTGCGGGGGCAGGATTTGAACCTACGACCTCCGGGTTATGAGCCCGGCGAGCTACCGAACTGCTCCACCCCGCGGCGAAGTTCTAACTCTAGCACACCGCCGCGCTGGTTGACAGCGCGCCTGCTATTTGGTTTGTGCGGCGATGGCGGCGTCGATTGCCTTGGTAAGAGCAGCATCAGCTTTGCCATAGGCTGCCCAGTCGTTATCGGCCATTGCCGCGGCCTTGTCGGCGAGCGCCTGTTTAGCCTGCTCTAAAGCAGTTGCTAGAGCATCGTTGCCCGACGTGCCGGTGCCAGTGCCAGTGCCAGTGCCAGTGCCAGTGCCAGTGCCTCCGGTGCCGGTGCCGGTGCCAGTGCCAGTGCCAGTGCCGGTTGAACCAGCAAAGAGGGCATCCAGAGCGCCATTCAGAGTGTCTTCAAACGCAATCTTGTCGCCAAACGCAACCAAGACTTTCTTGAGAAGCGGAAAGCTGGTTTCGCCAGTTGACTTGATGTATACCGGCTGCACATAAAGCAGCCCGCCACCGACCGGCAAAGTCAAAAGGTTGCCGTTGAGAACGTTGGTGCTGCCCTGGCGCAGCAGGTTTAGCAGACGAGCAACATCTGAGTCGGCGCTAAACATTGCCTGAACTTGGCCTGGACCAGGCACCACGGTGTCGCGCGGAAGCGTCAGCAGACGAAGTTTGCCGTAGCTCTCGCCCTTGACTCCCGCCGTCGAACCCGCTTCACTGTCGGCAACTAGGTAGCCGGTCAAAACGTTACGCGTTGAGGCGCCGGTTGAGCGCGGAATGAAGGTGGAATAGAGCGAGAAGCTTGGTTGAGCGTCGCCAGGCACCTGCATTGTTGAATAGTACGGGGGCTGAAGGTCGCTTGATCCACCGTTTCTTCCGACCGGGTCGTTCGGTGTCATCCACGCATCTTGCTGAGAATAAAACGCCCCCGCATCGCTCACGTGATATTGGCCCAAGATTGCACGTTGCATCTTGAACAAATCTTCTGGGTAACGAATGTGGCTCAATAGGTCAGCCGACATTTCACTGATTGGGCTAACGGTGTTTGGATACACCTTCATCCAAGTTTTCAAAATCGGGTCAGTTGCGTCCCAAGCATAAAGTTTGACCGAACCGTCATAGGCATCAACCGTGGCTTTGACTGAGTTGCGAATGTAGTTGATGTTGTCGAACGAAGAAAGTGTTGAAGTATTGCTGTCGGCAACGCTGTCACCCAAGTTCTCGGCTCGTGAGTAAGGGTAGTTCGCCGAGGTGGTGTAGCCATCGATGATCCACTTGACTCGGCCGTCTACCACTGCCGGGTATGGGTTGCTGTCGAGCGTCAAATAAGGAGCAACCGCCTCTACACGAGATTTTGGGTCACGGTCGTAAAGAATCTGAGATTTATCGGTAACGCCGTTTGAAAGCAGAATTTGTTCGCTACCGAATTTAATCGCGTAAGAGAGGCGAGTAAAAATGTTGTCGAGTTTTGGGCCACCGTCGCCTTTAAATGTGGTGTAGGTCTGTTCTGCACTGTCTTTACCACCTGGATAATCCAGCTCGATTCCCTGGGCAGTCTCTGGTGATCCGCCCACGATCGAATACGCCGGGGAGTTTTCACCGAAATAAATTCGAGGTTCGTAGGTTCCGAGTTTTCCGGTCGAAGGAATGCCCGACTGCAAGAACACCGGCTGGCCATCGGCTGAGCGTTGGTTTCCATAGGCCGCCACCACACCGTATCCGTGGGTGTAAACAAGGGTGTTGTTGTACCAACTCTGAGACGAGCCAAGACCAGACTGCTGAAGCTCGCGAACTGCCAAAACCGTGTCTTGCGACGCGCCGTCGATTTTGTAACGGTCAACATCTAGGTGGTTTTCAAAGTTGTAATACTGGCGGTATTGCTCGAGCTGGCGGAATGACGCACTGACCAGATAGGGGTCGATGATGCGAATCTGCGCAGTGCTCTCAGCATCTTTGCGAATGTCAGCGGCCGAAGCCGTCGACTTGGCGTTGTAGCTTGTAGTTTCAACGTTGTCGATGCCGTAGGCAAAACGGGTGGCGTCGATGTTTCGGTTGATATATTCTGCTTCAAGAGTTCTCTCGTTTGGACCAACCTGAAAGTTCTGAACACCCCAAGGATAAATTCCCTGCAGCACGATAGCGCTGACCAACATGAGCGCTGTTGCTAAAACCGGCAAACGCCATTTTCCCGCAAAGGCGGCAAACGCGAACAGCGCAGCAACTACCATTCCGATCACGGCAAGAATCTGAAGACCTGGAATCGCCGCGTTGACGTCGGCATAGGTAGCGCCCGTGTAAAGACCGCTTGAGCTGGTCATTGTCGAGAATTGGTCAAGCCAGATGCTAGCGGCCTGGGCCACAAAATAGGCGGCTGCCAACAGGCCAATTTGAAGTCGAGCTGGGCGAGTTAGTTGACCTCTGACACCGGTGAAGCGGATTCCGCCAAATGCCAGGTGCACAGCCACCGCAAGCAAAAGTGAGAGCATCAACATTGCCGAAATAAACGTGATTACCACACGATAAAAAGGAACGTCAAACAGGTAAAAACCAACATCCATGCCAAACTGAGGGTCAACTTTGTCGAGGTAGGTGCGATTTAGCCAGAGCAAAACTGTAGACCAGCTTGAGCTGACAGCCACTCCTGCGAAGAGCCCCAGAACCGCAGGAACGCCAATCATGATCGCTTTGCGAAGCTGGGTGATCAGATCTGAAAATTGCGCGAGGTTAGGGTTTGCAGAGCGAACGTAAATCGGCCGGTTGCGATAGGCCAACGCCAGCGAAGCCCAGGTCACAACTGCCATGACGAAGGCGGGAATCGCAAAGGTAACCAAACGCGCCCAGATGTTGGTGACAAAAACATCACCGAAGCCAAGCTGGCTAAACCAAAGCACGTCGGTGTAGACACCAGATAGCGCCAAGAATGTGATGCCTAATGCTGCGAGAATCACCACTGCGATTAGAAGTGGTCGACGACGTTTATTTTGAGCCTGCGAGTTTTGACTAGACATGATTTTGCTCCTGTTAGTTTCGGTTAATTCTTAGCAGAACACTGGGGCAGCGAAGTAGTTTTTGGGTTGGTCGCTATTGCCTTTAGCGCCTTAACAGCGTCTTCAAGATTAGCGACCTTCGTGACGTTTAGGCCCTCGGGGATGTGCCCCACGACCTCATCGCAGTTAGCTTCTGGAGCCAAGAACCAAGTGGCACCGGCGTCAACCGCCCCGAACATTTTTTGGCGGATTCCACCGATCGGGTAAACCACACCGTTGCCGTCGATTTCGCCGGTTCCAGCAATCGACTCGCCTCCGTTTAAATAACCCGGGGTGAGTTCGTCGATTATGCCAAGGGCAAACATCATTCCGCCACTCGGGCCACCAACCGCCTGAAGCTTGAGTTTTACATCAATCGGAAAATCATAAGTGTCGATGATAGTGATTCCTAAACGCCAAACCTTGTCAATCAAAGCCGGTGTGACTTCAACCTCTAGTTTTTTGGTGCCACGTAAAACCTCAAGCTTTATGGGCTTTGCTCCGGCGTTCTTTTTGACGAGCGCACGCAACGTGTCACCGTTTATCAGGGGGCTTCCATCGGCAGCTAAAACAATGTCGTTAGCTTTGAGAACACCGGCCGCCGGCGTTTTCTTGCCAACCGCATAAATGTTCACTTTGTTTGAAACCTCATAACCTAAAGAACGCAAGGCCGAGGCTGTGGCCTGCTGCTGTGAATCGTTCATCATGGCAACTTGTTCGGCCTGATTTGTTTCAGTTTTTGACCCTGGTGGATAAACCGAATCAATTGGTAAAACGACTTTTTTCGGATCATTCCAAGCCTGAATAACCTCGATCCAGTTTGGAGTTGCGCCCGGCTGCCCCACCAGACCTACGGTCAACAAAAAGAGATCGCCCGAAGTGGCATATGTCTTAGCACCAGAAATATCGATAATTTTGCCATCGTCTTGCTTGCCCAAAACGTTAAAAACCGTGCCCGGCTGCTCAATCACATAGGGAGTCGGGGCTTGAAAGGCATACAGCGCGCCTCCAACGAAGACTGCGCCCAACAAATAACCAACCGCAACGCGCCAACCTCCGCGCTTGGGTTGGGGCCAGCCATCAGCGTCATGCGCCTCATCGGCGGCTTCGTAACCAAAAAAACTCAATAGAGACCTCACTGATTTAAGACTAGGTGAGGTTTATGAACATTTGGCCTCGCAATAAACTCCCACCGTAACGCCTTGGGCGAACATCCTCGAAAAAATCTAGGATGACACGTTCGTTTCGAGACAGAGCGTTTAACCTTGAAGTCAATGGAGGTGTCAGATGAACGATGACTTCGAAGAATTTTTGCGCAAACTAATGTCCGGCGAAACTGGTTTTGACCCGGCCGAACTAGCGCGGGCAGCCGGCTTGTCGAACGACCCAAAAATTTTGGCCGAACTGACCTCTCAGTTGAAAAACGCAATGGCAGCTTCAAACTCGAGCCCAGACGGCGGAGTCAACTGGCAGCTGGCAGCCACCCAAGCCAAAACACAGGTTCGCTCTGAATCAAAAGCAATCACCGAGGCTGCACGTTTAGAAGTGAAAAAGGCCACTGCCATCGCAACACTCTGGCTGGGCCAAGCAACCGATATTGCCGAACTGACAACTGAACCTAAAATCTTGACCCGAGAACTTTGGGTTGACGATGCGTTGCCACTGTTTCAATCACTGGCTGGCCCGGTAGCGACCCAAATGAGTCAAGCGTTGAGCGACCACCTGAAGCAAAACTCGCCACAAGAACTCCAAGGCGTTCTGGGTCGAGCCGGCAATCTAATGAAATCGGCAGGAGCCGCCCTTTTTGCAATGCAGCTGGGTCAAGCGCTCGGCAAACTATCGAGCGAGATTCTGACCGGAACAGACATCGGGTTGCCTATTTTTGCTGACCAGCGACCCGCATACGTGGTTCAAAACATTGACATTTTTGCAGCAGAGCTAGAGCTCGAAAATGACCAGGTTTACCTTTTCTTGGCTGTGCGCGAAATGGCCCACAATCGCCTTTTTAAGCACAGCAAATGGTTGAGAGACCACGCGGTTACCCAAATCACCAACTATGCCCAGGGCATTTCGATTGACAACAGCAAGATTGCCGAAATAGCAGGCGACCTCGAGCTGACCGACCTTAACAGCGAAAAACAAGATGAGCTTCGCAAAGCTTTTGAAAGCGGCGCATTCATCGCCGATCGCAGCCAAGAACAGTTGCGGGCGCTCGAAAGCGTAGAAACTCTTTTAGCTCTAATCGAAGGCTGGGTGCAGGTGGTTAGCGAGACAGCGACTGAGCGCTTGCCACAGGCTGCTGCGATTGCCGAGGCCGTGCGCCGTCGCCGAGCAACCGGCGGCCCGGCAGAACAAACTTTTACCACGCTGGTCGGTTTAGAGCTGCGCCCGCGCAAAATGCGCGAGGCTGCCGAAATGTGGCGTCAACTCGGTGCCGAACTGGGCGTCGCCGCTCGAGACTCCCTCTGGGCACATCCAGATTTGATGCCGACGGCCGAAGACATTGCGAACCCCGACTCGTTGATTAAACGACTTCGATCAAAATCTTTGAACGACGACAGCCTGGACCGAGAATTACGAGACCTACTCGGCGATTAAGCTCGGAACGGTCGCTACCGAAAAGCGGCCACTCTTGAGGTCTATTGCGCTGTGGATAACAGGGTTGTATGCCATTAGTCGTCTGACAGACTCGCCCAATGGAAATCGTAATCAATGAAACAGCCCCGGTAGTTTGGCGGAATCCAACAACACTTCAAGTCGGGCTGGGTGCAAATAAAGTCACCTTTTCAGATCCCAAATCCAATCAAGAAAATTTCATTCACGCCCTCTTTAGCGGCCTTACTTTGAACCAGGTTCGAGACTATGGCCGCCACTTAAAACTTCGCTCGGCCGAGATTCAAGAAATAATTCAAAAAATCAAACCAATCCTGCTCGCTAACACCGAGCGAGTCCGTTTTGCAGGCACGAGCGGCTTAACTCCAAATCACGAGTTTGAATCCGGAGAGGTCGCCCAACCGGTTGGCATCGACAGCCGCTCGGCAGTGTTTCAAAGCGCCCTCGGCGAAATGGCCACCGCCAGTCGAAACCTCAGCTCGCGAGGCGAATCAGTTTGGCTTCGCCGACAAAAACGAGCAGTTTTCGTCTCTAATTTAGACCGGACCGGAACCCTAATCGTTGAAGCCTTAGCAGCCGCGGGGGTCGGCGCAATCGTAACCGGTGACCAATCAATGGTCGGCGCCGGCGACATCGGGGGCCTAGGATTCGAGCAGTCACAGCACGGTCAGAGTCGTTTTGAAATCATCGCTGCAAGAGTGCGGTCGCTTCCGATGGCTCCACAAATGCTCAAGCTGACCGAGTTGAAACAAGACCAAATAACCCGCTTAGATTTGGCCGTTTTGTTGGGCCAACAAATTATCGAACCATTAAAGTTCGCAGCCTGGATGAACCGTGGCGTGCCACAAATCGCCGCAATCCACGCGGCTGCAAATCAAAATCTCGAACCGCTCGTCAGTCACCCGATGCAACCCGGCATCACCCCCTGCTGGATTTGCCTTGAACTCAACTGTCAAGATCAAGATGAGGCTTGGCCAAACATCGCGAGTCAGCTTATCGGCCGCGAAAAACCTTTTGATTCGGCAAGCTCGAGACTTCAAATTGCGTCAGAGGTGGTGAGCAGGACACTGGCTTTTTTAGACTACAAAAACGGTTTTGCCCAGCGAAACGAAAACTCGATGGCTGTCGGGGTTTGGAATTTCAATAGTTCTTGCGTCTGCCGACTTGGCGGTTAGCCGACTTTAGCGAACCGAGCCAAAAACCTCGACGGTGAGCGATCACGCGCGTGCAACTCATCACGTTTTGCCCAGCTCAACTGCAACTCTTTGCCCGCCCGAGTGACCGCAACATACAACAGCCTCTGCTCCTCAGCGATTTCGAAGTCAGTCTTTGCAAAGCTGATCGGCAGGTATCCCTCACTTAGCCCAGCAACAAAAACCACTGGCCACTCCAAACCCTTAACCGCGTGAATCGTCGACAGCGTGACCGAAGACTGCAGGGGTTCGTGCTGTGAGCGTTTGCGCTCATCTAACTCATTCGCAAAGTCGACGAGAGTCGCGTCATCAGGCATTTCATCCAATATTCCAAGAAAAGCGCTAAGGGCAAACCAGCGATCGCGAGTCGCACCAGCCTCGGCCGGTTCCTTAGACTGCCAGCCGAGCGATCGACAAATGTCGGTTACCGAATGGCGCAGAGACTTATCGGTTGATAACACGGCCTCTGCCCTAACGCCCTGCATCGCCTGTTGAATCTCAGTGCGGTTAAAAAAGCGTTCCCCTCCACGAACCGAATATTCGATGTGAAGTTTAGAAAGAGCGTTTTCAAAAGCCTCTGACTGCCCGTTTACTCGATATAAAATTGCTACGTCGTGGGCCGGAACACCGAGCTCAAGCTGGCGTTTGACCGCCTTAGCGGTTGCTTCAGCCTCTTCTAAATCGTTGGCATAGCTGGCAATCGTTGGCGTTGCGCCCAAATCTAACTGAGACTCAAGCGCGTCAAGCCCACCATCTGCCAACTGATTAGCGAAATTCACAACCTCTTTGGTTGATCGGTAGTTTCGGCTGAGTTGAATCTCGGTTGCGTCATCGAATCGAGTAGAAAAACCTTTGAGAAAATCACTGGTGGCCCCGGTGAACGAATAAATCGTCTGATTTGGGTCGCCCACAACACAGATGTCATTTCGTTCACCAAGCCATTCGTCAAGCAACGCGTGTTGAAGCGGCGAAACGTCTTGGTACTCATCCACGGTAAAAAAACGATACTGCTGACGAACGTGTTCGAGGGCCCTGGGTTCGGCCCGGAGCAACCCCAAGGTCAAAATCAAAACGTCTTCAAAGTCTATTTTTTGAGCCTTTATTTTGGCTTCTTCATAAGCCCGCTGAAGCTCAACGTTTTTTGTGTGTGACAAACCGGCAACTTGGGGGCGCGAACTGAGCTCAGCATATTTGTCGAGACTCATCATCGACAGCTTGCGCCATTCAATTTCTGAAGCCAGATCGCGAAGGCTAGGCGAGTCGAGGTCGATTCCTCTTTGGCTAGAGACTGAGCTCAGCATTGCGGTTTTGCCGCTCAAAATCATAGGTGCTGGCACTCCGGCAAACTGAGGCCAGAAATATTCGAGTTGTCCAAGCGCCGCAGCGTGAAAAGTTTTTACTGCGACCGGGCCAACGCCAAGTTGACGCAACCGCAATCGAATCTCTCCGGCAGCTCGATTGGTATACGTCAGTGCTAGCACGCGGTTCGCCGCATAGATTCCGCTCGCAACGCCATGAGCGATTCGATGAGTGATCGTGCGCGTCTTGCCGGTGCCGGCGCCGGCCAAAATCACCACCGGACCGAGAAGAGCTTCGGCTGCCGATCGCTGGTCGACATCCAAGGAATCTAATAAATCAGGCAAGACTCACCAAGCCTCTGGAGTTGGCAACGGTTTACCGAACCAATGGGTGATGAGCGCATGCGAAACACTCGACTTGCCGGGCAACACAATCGACCCCGCTTCGTCCATGATGTCTTGGCGGCTGAACCAACGCAACCGAATGATTTCTTGCCCGTCAGGAGTCGGCGCGAGGTGTGCAAAATCTGGGTCAACCTCGGCCGTGAACGCCAACATTAGGGAGTGAGGGTAAGGCCAAGGCTGGCTGCCCAAGTATTGAGGATTCATAATGCGCAACCCGGATTCTTCAAAGACCTCACGCAAAACAGCATGATTCAAAGACTCGCCGGGTTCAACAAAACCTGCCAACACCGACCATCGATTTTCATCCCAAGCCGCCTGAGACCCCAAGAGGATGCGATCTTGATCATCGGTAACGCTCACGATGATTGCCGGGTCTGTTCGGGGAAAAACCTCGAAGCTATCGTTAAAACAGGTTCGAACCCATCCGCCTCGAACCACAACAGTTGGGCTTCCGCACTTCGGGCAGTAAAGGTGAGACTGGTGCCAGTTGGCCAGAGATAGCGCCTGCACATAAAGTTCAGAGTCGCGCTCGCTTAGGCCGGCGCCGGAACGACGAAGTTGATGCCAGGCGTTTTCACTCGGCTCAAGTTGTTTCGCGCTGTTGGCGCTGAGCACTGCCAAGACAATTGGCGATTGTTCGGGCTCGGCGCCCGAAGCCTGCAGGGTTTTGCCTAGATAAACCCTAAGTTGAGCCGAGGTAACTTCTTCGACGGTCAAAAATCTAAGCTCGGGTGACTCGCCCGCCTCTCCACTTCGCAGCAGAGTTTTACCTTCAAAAAGCGCTAAGACTCGGGTTTTAGGATCTTGCCACAAAAGGTCGAAAAGGTCTGGGTTTTCTCGCATCAAATAATCGCGATCAATTGCTGACATAGCCGCTGGCAGTTTTAAAACGTCAGTCATCTCAGCCTTTTCAATCGGGTATGCCCTGCCGAGACCAGTCTTTGGTCGGTCTCAAAAATCCATTAATTTTCGTGGCGGTGCCACAACCACGGCTTTACGGTGTCTAACCTGAATGCCATGGGTAAATCTCCTCTGATTTTAGCTGCACTCGCGAAAGACGCGGCATCGAGCTTGAACTTTGTTTCGGTTCGAAAGTATGAAAGCCTTGACAGCGAAGATTTCGATGGAGCCCTTTTAACTGGCGACGACGGAAAACACTTTGTTGTGAGAATCGCCAAAAATGCTATGGCTGATGCCAATCAAGAGGTTGAACTTCGAGCTTTGAAGGCACTTGAAAAAACAGCTCAACTGCCTTTTGAAACTACATCTCTAGTCGCTTCGTCAACAACTCGAGATGGCGAGGTTGTTCGAATTCTGAGGTACCTCTATGGCTTGGAGTTTGATCTCAGTGAGACGCCGGCGAACTCGCCGCTGGTTGCATCGATTGGCGAGGCTCTTGCCGCAATTCACAGCCTGCCGCTCTCAGTAGTTCAAGACAATCTTTTTCCGGAGTATTCGACCAGCGACATTTTGAAATCAAACGCAGCTGAACTTGACCGCGCCATGGAAACCGGAAAAATACCTTCTGTGCTGCTCAACCGATGGGAAGACGCTCTAAGCAACGAAAACCTTTTTAGGTTCATGCCCACCGTCATTCACGGGCTAATGCACCCATCGGCTGTTTTGGGCCAGGACGAAAAAGTTTCTGGAGTGCTTGACTGGAAGGGCCTGCAGATCGCCGACCCGGCGCGGGACTTGGCTTGGATTGCAGCCAAAGCCGGCGATGAAGTCTTTTATAATCTTTTGCTCGCCTACCAACAGGCGAGGCCATCTTCAGACTCGAACCTTCGTCAGCGCGCTCAGCTTTACAACGAACTGGAATGGGCGAGTTGGTTGGTTTCGGGAGTCAACTCCAATAACGACAACGTGATTGAAGAAGCCATGAGCGAGCTTGAAATCATCGCGGCCACAGTTGAAGCCGGCACAGCCCTTCGTTTGACGCCAACAAGTTTTGCTGCCGCTACTTTTAGCGCGGCAGTTTCTGACCCGGCTGATTCTTTTGAGGGCTTTGCTTCAACCAACAGTGTCGCATTGAATGAAGCGTTTGAAGTGACTGTGAATTTTGAACCAATCACCTCAATCGAAGAGGTCGAAGTGTTTGACGACGTAAATACGGCTCCAATCTCAATGATTGAAAGGCCAGAGGCATCGCTGGCAGAGGCAGTCCTGCCAGATTTCTTACTTGGCGAAGACGAGAAGCCAGCGAAAGATGAACTTTTTTAGCTGATCTCGCCCATCGCCGGCTTGGAAACTCTTTCGCTGAATAAATCAAAAATCTCAGCTTCAGTTAGTACGGCAGGCGGCCTGACCACGAGATTTTCGGCCACATAGAAAAACGCCACCGTGATGTCGCCTGGCTTGACAGTTTTGGCTTCAGGTTTTGTTTTGGCATAGGTGGCATACGCCAGCTTGTAAAGCGCCAGCTGCATGCTGCGCTCTTCGAGTTCTAAAGGATCCTTTGGCGATTTGCCGGTCTTCCAATCGACGATTTCAACTCCAGTCGCGGTTTCAAAGACTGCGTCTAGTTTGCAAATAAACGTGTTGATGCCGTGAGTCAGCTGAACTTCAATTTCGACAGCCAGTGGTGTTTGGTCCACCCATTCAGACTTCGCAAAATTGGCTTTCAGCACTTCAAGCTTCGCTTCGGCGATGTCTTCGGCGTCAGCGTCAAGCTCTTGCGCGAGTAATTCGAGGTCATCGAGCTCTTCAAAAGGAATACTGATTGAGTCATTGGCATAGCTGGCCTCAATCCAGCTGTGAAAGAGCGTGCCGGTGCGGGTTGCGGCAAACGGCTGGCTCGGCATCGGGCGACGATAGTCTTCGGCCACGTCTGCGGTCTTCAAAACGAAATCCTTAAAACGAGAAGCAGGGATTCTCACCGGCAGCTCGACGGTTTGCGACTGCTCTAAAAGTGTTTCTCGCTCAGCAATTAGCAGGTCGATTTGTCGGTTCAGGTCATCGGCCGCCGAGTCAGAGAGCTCGCCCTCATTTGAAGCAATTACCTCGCGCGATGCCTCAGCTGCTCGAGTCAACTTGGTGCGACTGCGCTCGCTCAAAGGGTCAATCGGCCATGACCTGAGGTTTGAAGTTGTGTCGATTGGGTTCTGTTGACTAGCCCAGGCTTGCCAGGGAGCATCGTCGAAACCTTCGACGGGTTCAAAGCCGATGACCGGTGTTACTTGATGAACACTCAATAAAAATTTCGACGGATCTATCGGCTTCTTTAGCGATGGTTTCCAGACCGCACCGGTGAGTAGGAGTGCTTCGCGTGGGCGAGTTACCGCAACATACACCAATCTGGTTTCTTCGATTTCTTGGTGAGCCCGCCAAGCAATTTCAAACTCATCGACGGCACTCTGCGCAGCCTTTTGATCAACGGGGTTCTCATAATTCCATTGCGGCAACGAGGCTCTGTCACCGCGCAGCGGGTATGGCAAATTTGAAGAGCGCAACCAGCCGATGCCATCTTTTGCGAGGGTGCTCGGAAAACTGTCTTTGATGAGATTGCCAACCGCAACGAAATCCCACTCGAGACCTTTGGCTGCGTGAACGGTAATTACCTGCACGACTCCCGTTTCTGGTGTCACGGCTGGAACTTCAAACTTCTCTCGTTCCTCGGCAAAATCTAACCAATCCAAAAAGGTGTTCAGCGAGGTGTGATGTGAATTATTGGCATAGTTGGCAACCACGTTGGCAAAAGCATTTAGATGAGCCATCGGGTTTTTGCGATTTGGGTGTGACATAACTTCGACATCTAACCAAAGTTCTTGGGCCACCGCCTTAGAAAGCTCTGGCAGGCTGAGTCCCATCAGTTGGCGCATGTTTCTAAAAACCCTGCCGGCATCTTTCAATCGCGTGAAGCCGACTTCGGTAATGCCCGCTGCGCTGGCACTCGGGCTATCAGCGATGATATCGAGCGAGTCCACCAAAGACGATTGGCCTTCAGCGCCAAAGTCATCGTCAAAGTCATATTTGAGTTGCTTCGCCACCGACTTTGCATAGCGATGGAGGCCAGCCAAATCGCTGACCCCGATGCGCCAGCGCGGCCCAGTTAAAAGGCGAATCAATTCGCTGCCGGCAGATGGTCTAGCAATAACTTTTAAGGCGCTTACCAGATCTACTACCTCTGGCATCTCTAGTAGGCCGCCCAAACCAACAACTTCAACTTCAAGGCCTTGAGCCTCAAGCTGCTCAACAAAAACATGCATCTGGTTGCGAGTGCGCAATAACAACGCGGCAGTGCTCGGCTCGGTTTTTTGCTCCATTTTTTGTTTGAACCAGATTGCGGTTTGCTCAGCCTCAATCAAAGTTGTGTCTAAGAAGCGGGCGTCAATCTGGCCGATCGGGGCTCCGTTGCGACTTTGCAAGGTAACGAGATTCAGATTTCCGGCAGTTGCCTGAAGTGGCGAGGCCAGATGATTGGCAAGCTCTAACACTTTTACCGGATTGCGCCAGCTGGTCGAGAGTGTGAATTGTTTCGCGCCGAAGTCGCCAGATTCAAAGCCCGTGCCAAAATCGTTGGCAAATTCTGAAAGGTTGCTCGCGCTGGCTCCGCGCCAACCATAGATGGACTGGTTTGGATCGCCCACCGCATAAACCGCTTTCCGGTTGAAAAGCTCGGTGAGCAAACGCGTCTGCAAAAACGAAGTGTCTTGGTATTCGTCGAGCAAGATGTATTTGTATTTATCGCGCTCTACTTGTTTGACCTCTGGGATGCTCCTCACGGCAAGTTCAGCGAGCGCCACCTGGTCGCTATAGTCAACGAAACCTTGGCGCCTTTTCTCAGCTTTATAAGCTTCGGCGAGTTTTGCTACCAGCGGGGTCGATTGTATTTTGTCTCGGATTTTCGACTTAATGTAGGCAAATTCCGAGTAATCGCCCTTGCCCGCCACTTTTTCAAGCCCAGTTGTGTGTTGAAGCACCGAGGTGATTACGTCTTCAACCTGTTGAGCCGATGCCAAGTGGTCGGTCATGTCGGCGGCCATTTTTTGAACCGACTCAACTAATGAGTTGAGCTTGAAATCGCCCTCGCCAAGGTTTGGGTCGATTTCGCTACCAAATTTCAAAACGGTTTCTTTAGCCAGAAGATAGGCCGAGGCGTCGCTCAACAAAGGCGCGTCTGGCTCGTATCCCAGGCCTAAAGCGCTGTCTCTAAAAATGCTGTTGGCATAAGAGTTGTAGGTGCTGACGTTTGGCGGCAGAAGGTCTTCGGTGTTGTCGGCGGGCCACAAATCGCTGTTGCGAAGCAAAACCAGGTTGTCAAATATTCGGCGGTTGAGCTCGGCGGCGGCCTTGCGAGTGAAAGTCAGCCCAAGGACTTCGGCCGGTTTGGCGAAACCGTTTGCCACGAGCCACAAAACCCTGACGGCCATAAGTTCGGTCTTTCCGCTGCCAGCGCCTGCCACGACCAAAGTTGGTTTCTCGACTGAGGCTCCCTCAACCGCCGATCGTTGTTCTTCGGTCAGTGAGCGCTTTCCTCCAGTCATCAAAGCGTATATCTGGTCGGCGCTAATTTTTGGCATGGTGTCTGGCCTCGTGGTTTCGTCAGGCGACATAAGACACCGGCCTAATCAGGTGAATCGAGCAGCTGGCATATTTATTTGCTTCAGAGTTTTCGCAGTGCGAACCAAGCTGAGCTATGAATACATTTGAAGCCATGTCCTCGGTGGTTTCTTCAAGAATTTTGTCAACCAACCGACGCAGCTCGGTGTTCGTTTCGATCGACTCTTGAGGGCTCACTTTGTTTTTGTCGGCGATTACCCAGAGCGCGGCACCGGCCAGCTCGGGACGCAAAATTTTGCCTTCGCCCATCGCTCGGATTGTCTCGGGAAGTCCGTGAAACTTGAGGTTCTCGTCGAACTGTCCGTTTTCATAGGCCAATTGATACATCAAAAGCTGAGGATGCTCTTTGGCGTGTTTGGCATCGGTTTGAAAAGTGCCAGTTTTTAGGTCGACAATCATCACCCGACCATCGGCTAATTGTTCGATGCGGTCGACCTTGCCGCTGATGGTGGCTTTGCCCACCTTGAAAGAAAATGGCACTTCGCGACCTAAGACGACTCCACCTGAGGTGGCAAACTCGGTTAGATATTCAAGTGCGTTTTGAGCCATTTTGCGGGCCTTGCGCTTTTCGATTTGCTCAACCCAATCAGCTTCAAAGCTAAGCGAGTGCCATTGGGTTTCGATTGTGCTCCACAAACTCGCTTCGTCGATTTCGGTTGCGAGTTCAACGGCTTTGTGAACGATTGAACCGAGATTTGCTTCAAAAGTTGAGCTGTTTCCGCCGTGCGACTCAATGAACCAGTGCAGCGGACACTTGAGAAAGTTGTCAATATCTGAAGGCCGAAGATAAACCAAAGATTCTGGGTCGGCCGGGTCAAATAGGGGTGTGGTGCTTGAGAGTTCGGCGAGGCCATACCAGCTGTCAGGATGAGCGCCAGCCACCCCCGCCGCAGCTAACTTGGCGATGCCAAGGGTAAGCGACCGACGATAAGAGACCACGTTATTTTTTTGGTCAATCGAATTTTCATCGGCTCGACGAGCATCGTCATAGGTTTGAGCGAGGTCTCGTCGAAGTTGCGCAGAAAACGCGCGCAGAGTCAGAGAGTTGCCCTCGAAACTGGTCGTTTCGGGCACTTTGCCGGCGATCAAAGTCACAAACTGAGACACCTGTTGCTCTTCTGAAATGTAAGAGCTCACGATAAGTTTTTGACTTGCCGCGCCAACCGCTTTGTGCAGCAGGCGAAGCTCGTCGGGCAGTTCAGACTTTAGAAAATTTGTGGGCTCTGAGATGTGGCCCTTGAGGAGTGCATCAAGCACGTTGGCTGACATTAGTGACGAGCGCGGCCTCAGGTTTGGCCAAGCGCCCTCAATGAGGCTTGGCAGGCAGACGACTTTGAAGCGTCGACCGATTAGCCCCGACGGGGTAAGCAAGAGCACCGTTTCGCGAGTGCGATCGGTGATTGCAAGGCTGTCTTCTGGCAACCCAAGCGAAAGTTGATTTTCGATAAAAGCCGCCGCGGGCGCATCTGGTGAGCGCTCGACGTAACGGTTTGCAGCCGCAAAAAGCGAGGCGATTGCGTCTAGGTTGCGGTTTGCCTGCAATGCGATTTCGCCGATGCCGCGGCTAAGCGACTGCCATTCGGCACCGATTTTGCTGCTGCTAAAGAGCTTCCAGAGCAGGTCTTCAATGTTGAGGTTTGGGTTTTCGGCAAGTTTTTTACACTCAAAAAAAGTCTTGATGAAACGGTGTGCTTTTCTGCCCTCGGGGTTTTCTAGAGTTGCTGCAGCCCCGGGCGCCGAGAACAGATCGAGAATTAGTTCGTCACTGTTGCGAGTTCCTTCGGCATCAATCTCTTGGCGACGCAAAACCCGCCTAAGGCGACGCATCGATAGATTATCGAGACCGGCAAAAGGCGATGAGAGCAGGTCGATTGCGACTTCGAGGGTGATTGGTTCTTCGCTCACAACAGCCCGCGCCAAAACCAAAAGTGCTCGGCTGGCAAACTCGTCGCGCAAAGCAGTTTGAGCGCCTGCCACTCGAGTTGGAACAGACTCTCCAGCCAAAGCGGTTTCTAATTTTGCTAACTCTTGGCGGCTGCGAGCCACGACCGCAATGTCGGCCCAAGCAACGCCCTCATAAAGATGAAGCTCGCGAAGCCGGCGGGCTATCCATGAAATCTCAGAGACTCGGTCTCGCAAAACCACGGTTTCGATTGGGGGCAAAGTTTTTTCTGAATCGCTGGCTTCTCCGGCGGTAGTGAGTGAACGACGCTGGGTGCCAGCGAGAGCGGGATCGATGTTGGCGGTGATGCGCGCCAGAAGCGCACTGAGTTCGGCGGGGCGAACCAAGCGCGAAGGCTCAATGGTTATTTCGTGAAGCTTTTCGCCTCGCGACTCAGCAACTTTTCGCGCCAACGAAACCATGGCCTGAGGGTCGGCGGCCCTAAAGCCGAGAGTTGAGGCATCTGGGTCGCCAAACAAAAACAGGCCACGCGCCGAGGTTTTTTTGTTTTGGGGTGAATAAGCCGCTGCAACCGCAACCCTGATCAGGTTTAGAGCGGCCGGCGTGAGTTCCTGAGAGTCGTCGACCAAAATAACGTCGATTCCGTCGAGCAGGCTCGGTTGATCGAGCAAGAGTGCCGAGGCTCGATGAAGCAGTGTGCTCGCATCAAAGCGCTGTTCAAATTCAGTTCCTGCCAGAACCGACTCGTATTTCTCAAAAAGATTTGCAGCGAAACCCCAAGCTGGCCGATCAAACTCCACCGCTAAACCCCGCAGTTTTTCAACCGAAAGTTGGTGTTCTTGAATTACGGCAAACATGTCGCGAACCTCTGCGCGAAAACCAGCGAGCTCAAGCGTTAGTGCAGAAATCGACGCCGGCGCATCGCTTGGCTCAATCTTTGAGAGCAGCTCGGTCAAAATGCGGTCTTGCTCACTGCCGCTGATAAGTTGCGGCAATTTTTTGCCGGTTTTCAACGCAGCCGACTGCAAAAGCCCAAACGCAAAAGAGTTGACGCTGCGAGCAAGGGCTCCCCCGGTGGCGGTTTGAAGTTCTAACGCGAGTTGGTCTCGCAAAATCGTGGCTGATGTGCGGTTGGCAGAAAGAACCAAAATCGAGTCTGGATGACGCCCCGCGGCCACAGCCCGCTTAAACCAGGCGCTCACCGCAAAAGTTTTGCCAGAGCCGGGTGCCCCCAAAACTGAAGCCACCGAATCTGCTGGCAACTCCAAGATTGACGCCAGTGCCGCGTCGTCAACGGAATCGGCTCGTTGCCCAGCCAAGTAAACCGAGGCGACTCGACCGAGGCGAAATGAAGTTTCTGGCATGTGCTTAACCTACAAGCTGTCGGTGACATTTTTGCGATGCGCAAAAACCTGTCGTAGTCTTGTCAAAGTAACCGAAAGGCGCTCCATGGAGATTCGCATTGGCATTCGCAACTCAGGCCGTGAGTTGAGCTTTGAAACAGCTCAACCCGCAAAAGAGATCGAGGCCGCCGTCGCTGCCGCGCTTGAGGAATCAGCAAAAGTTCTGAAGCTGACCGACGACAAGGGACGCATCTATGTTGTGCCGACCGAAGCGCTGGCATACATTGAAATCGGAGCTGAAGAAACCCGTCGAGTAGGATTTATCGCCTAATGGAACTATTAATTATTTTGATTTACGCAGCCATATTGGGCTTGGCAGCTCCTTATGTAAACGTGCGCAGCCTTGACTACGGTCAGCTGGTTCCAAGCGCAATCGCGCTGAGTGCTGGAGCCGTGGTTTGGACAATCTTGCTCTGGAGCAACCTGGGAGCAACCAACGCTCTAACCTGGATCCTCGTTATGGTAGCGATGCCGGTAGCAATGGCAGTTGGTGCAAACCGTTTGGCTAAGCGACGTGCATTGGGCGACGCGCAACTTCTCGCAAACATCAAGACTTCAAAACCTGACACCAAGGATGCTGCCGCTAAGCCAGCGACTGACACTCTGAACGACGACGATTTCATAGTAATCGTCAGCTAGTCAAGCAAATAGTTTTAGGCCGTGAGGCCTAAAACATCCATGCGCATTGTGTGTTTTCCGATGAGTTCGCTGATCAGCGGTTCGAGCTTGCTATAAGCCTCTAAGTTGAGCTGGCGCTCTTCATCCTCTGAAAAACGATCTTCGGGCGATTTGCCGGCGAGTTTGCGATTGTCAAAAGCGGCCCGAAGCTCAAGCAAAGTGTCACCCATGATGCGTCGGCCCCAGAGCGCCAAACGACTGGCCAAAGCTGGATTGTCGCCCATCGCCTCAACCAATATTTTCACGGCAAACTTTTCGATGGTCTTGTCGTCGAGCGCTTTTTCAATCGCAGCTCTCGAGTTTGGCTCAAGAGCAACCGCTAGTCGACGATAAAAGTCGTCGAGCAAACCACCAACCAAATAGACCTTGATCACGGTTTCATACCAGTCGGTTCCGCGAATTCGCGAGTGAAAAGTTTCGATGCGCTCAACAAAAGGGTCGGTGGCGTCAGTCACATCGATGCCCAAAGAAGCGATCTGTTTTGCAACCGCGCGATATTTTCCATAACTCTTGTTGGCAGCCTCGCTGAGCTCGTGCTTATAAAAAGTGTTTGGTGAATACTTCAGTTCGTTGGTCAAAATCTCAAAGTTCGAAAGTTGAATGTATGCCAGCTGGCCCAGATAGTCTCGAGCGGCAGGGGCGTAAGGCAAGAGATCGACTTCGTCGGTGTTGCGGGCGCTTCGGTCGTCGCGAGCCGGCAAAGTTGGCGCTGAGACGCGCTTGCCTATTTTCTTGAGCCATTCGAACACAGTCTTAGTTTAACGCCCGCCCGATAGACTGAGAGCAACTAGGAGTTGTATTGAATTTTGCAGACCTCGGCATTGATGCCGACATTGTCGAAGCTTTAGCGAGCAAAGGCATCACAAGCCCTTTTCCGATTCAAGAACAGGCGATTCCGGTGGCACTCACCGGTCAAGACATTATTGGTCAGGCCAAAACCGGCACCGGCAAGACTTTTGGCTTCGGCCTCCCCCTGATTCAGTCGCTGGGTCTTGAACCGAGCCTCGGTGCACAGGCCCTTGTGGTGGTTCCCACTCGTGAACTTGCACTGCAGGTTGCCGAAGACCTCACCCTCGCGGTTAGCAACCGCTCAACCATGGTTGCCGCGATTTATGGTGGCAAGTCATACGAGAGCCAAGTTGAGCAGATCGATGCCGGCGCACAGATTATCGTGGGCACTCCCGGACGTTTGATTGACCTCAGCAAACAGCACAAACTTAACCTCAGCAAAATCAGCTTCATGGTTCTTGACGAGGCCGACGAAATGCTTGACCTCGGCTTCTTGCCAGATGTAGAGCGCCTCTTTGCTTACACCCCAGCCACCCGCCAGACCTTGCTTTTCTCGGCAACCATGCCCGGCGCAATCGTCACGATGGCTCGCAAATATCAGAACCGCCCGATGCACATTCGCGCGGCTGAGCCCGACGAAGGCCACACCAAAGCCGACATCAAGCAATATGTCTATCGCGTGCACTCGCTCGATAAAGACGAGATGGTCGGTCGCATTCTGCAGGCCGAGGGTCGCGGCAAAACCGTGATTTTTGCAAAGACCAAACGTCAGGCCAGCAAGGTTAGCGAAGAGCTAATCGACCGCGGCTTCAACGCCTGTGCCCTTCACGGCGATATGTCGCAAGAGGCCCGCGAGAAGTCGATGGCCGCATTCCGCAGTGGCAAAAAAGAGATTCTCGTTGCAACCGAGGTTGCTGCCCGAGGCATCGACGTTGACGACGTGACCCACGTGATCAACTACACGATTCCCGAGGATGAAAAAGCCTACCTACACCGCGTTGGCCGCACCGGTCGCGCTGGCCGTCTCGGAATCGCCGTCACGTTTGTTGACTGGGAAGACATGACGCGATGGAAGAACATCGACCAAGCACTTGAGTTTGGAAACCCTGAGCCAGCCGAAACTTATTCTTCGTCGAAAAACCTGTTTGAAGACCTAGCTATTCCGGCCGGCACAAAAGGCCGCGTTCAAGCAACTAAACGTCCAGACGGATGGAAGCCCGGCGACGACGAAAAGCCGCGCGCTGGCGGCGCTGGCCGTGGCGGTCAAAACCGTGGTGGTTCGCGCGGCGGTTCAAGCGGTGGCAACAGCTCGGCACGCAGCGGCGACAACCGTGGCGGCCGAAGCGGCTCGGCTAACCCTGGCCGCGCTGGTGGCCACGCTGGTTCAAACCACGAGGATGGCGGCGTTGATCGCCAGAAGTCGAGCAACGACCAAGCCCGCTCAACTCACGGTGGCGGCGAGCACGCTCGCCCAACCGGTGAGCGCAACCGTCAACGTCGTCGCACGCGCGGTGGCTCTGGCTCGGGTTCAGCACCCCAGAGCTAAAACAACCTCGAAGCCTGGTCGTCTTTTATTGAAGTCTGAGCCAATCGCAACTTCTGAGTTGGTGTTGGGTACAGTACTACTTCAATATTTGGCCCGACGATTTCTTGAATCTCTTTCAATGCCGTTCCATATACAAGGAT
>JBEGPW010000025.1:0-3090 GCA_041181225.1 Actinomycetota bacterium
CTGAAGGCGCTGAGTGACACCACGACACCACAGGGTGTAGTCGCCGTGGTTCGTCAGGTGCACGTGAGCGTGACCGACATTTTGGCGACCAGCCCAAAACTCATTGCGGTTCTTAGCCAGATTCGCGACCCTGGCAACGCAGGAACCGTTTTGCGGGCCGCCGACGCAGCCGGGGCCGACGCCGTGATTTTCACGACCAACAGCGTTGACGCCTATAACCCAAAGGTCGTTCGCTCAACCACCGGTTCGATGTTCCACCTACCTTTTGCAGTTGAAGCCGACCCGGCCGAGGCCATCGCGGCGATCAAAGCTGCCGGGTTACAGGTTTTTGCTGCGACCGCGCAGGGCGATTTGATTCCCACCTTGGCCGACGAAGTGCTTTCAAAACCAACCGCATGGATGTTCGGTAACGAGGCCTGGGGTTTCGACGCCGAGACTTTGGCCTTGGCCGACCGAGAGGTTGCGGTGCCAATCTATGGCGCGGCCGAATCGTTGAACTTAGCCACCGCTGCGAGCATTTGCCTGTATGCGTCGGCCTTTGCCCAAAACAGCTAACGCCCCGTCTTAGCCCGAGAACTCAACGGCTCTCGGTAAACTGAAAGCCTATGTCGAACCCAATCTCTTCTGAAGCAGTCGAAGCAGCCACCAAGGTTGCGCTCGAGTTGATCAGCGCCGCCGCCGACCTTGCCGAGCTAAAAGCAAGCCGCGGTGCAGCCGTTGGCGATCAGTCGCCAATCTCGGCGCTAAACGCGCAAATGGGCAAGATTGCCCCAGAGTTTAAAGCCGAAGCCGGCCAGCTCGTTGGCCAGGCTCGCGCTCAGTTGAGCGCAGCATATGCCGCTCGCGAAGACGAGCTTCACACGGCAGAAGAGACCGCAAAACTTGCCGCCGAAACCGTTGACGTAACCGCGGCGCCGCAGCTTCACCCGCTGGGTGCGAGGCATCCGCTATCGCTTCTTCAAGACACCATCGCCGACATTTTTGTTGGAATGGGTTGGGAGATCGCCGAGGGCCCTGAGGTTGAAAACGAGTGGTTCAACTTTGACGCTTTGAACTTTGACGCCGACCACCCGGCTCGCGCGATGCAAGACACATTTTTTGTCGACCCAGTTGAGTCACACCTTGTGTTGCGCACCCACACCTCGCCGGTTCAGGTGCGTTCGATGCTTGAGCGCGAACTGCCGATTTATGTGCTTTGCCCTGGCCGCGTTTTTCGAACCGACGAGCTCGACGCAACTCACACTCCGGTCTTTCACCAGGTTGAGGGTCTCGCCGTTGACAAGGGTCTAAACATGGCCGACTTGCGCGGCACTCTCGAGCACTTCGCCCGCGAAATGTTTGGCCCCGAGGCGCAGATTCGCCTGCGCCCATCGTTTTTTCCGTTCACCGAACCATCAGCTGAACTCGACGTTTGGCACCCGGGCGCTAAAGGTGGCGCACGCTGGGTTGAATGGGGTGGCTGCGGAATGGTCAACCCAAACGTGTTGAAAGCAGCGGGCATCGACCCTGAGGTTTACACCGGTTTTGCATTTGGCATGGGCATCGAGCGCACTCTGATGTTCCGCAACGACGTTCGTGACATGCACGACATGGTTGAAGCCGATGTTCGTTTTAGTCAGCAGTTTGGAGTCACCCTCTAATGCGCATTCCACTTTCATGGTTAGCCGAATACACCGCTTTGCCTGCGGGCGCGACCCCAGACGACGTCATGGCCGCTTTGGTCAAGGTTGGTCTTGAAGAAGAAGGCTCGCACAGTTTTAATGTGACTGGCCCACTCGTGGTTGGTGAAGTGCTTGAGTTTGTTGAAGAGCCACAGTCAAACGGAAAAACGATTCGTTGGTGTCAGGTTCGAGTTGCTGCTCAAGGAATGCAGGCGGCCGATGGCGGCGAAGACGTTCGCGGAATCGTCTGTGGCGCTGGCAACTTTATTGTTGGCGACAAAGTCGTGGTTTGCCTACCCGGCGCGGTTTTGCCAGGCGATTTCAAGATTGCCGCTCGCAGCACCTACGGTCACATCAGCGATGGCATGTTGGCTTCGGGCCGCGAACTCGGAATCAGTGACGACCACGACGGCATCATCCGCCTGGGTCTTCTAGGTCTTGACCCTAAGGTCGGCACCGACGCGCTTGAGTTGCTTCACCTAGATGAAGTCGCCGCCGAAGTAAACGTCACCCCAGACCGTGGTTATTGCCTGTCTATTCGCGGCATCGCGCGCGAATATTCACACGCGACCGGGGCAGCTTTCACCGACCCGATCAGCAACGTTGAGCCGGTTTCTAACGAGGGTTTCGACCTCAAAATCGACGATCAGGCTCCGATTCGCGACCGCAACGGTGTGAACCGTTTTGTGCTTCGCACCGTTCGCAACATCGACGCGAGCCGACCAACCCCACCATGGATGATCGCTCGGTTGAAGATGGCCGGCATGCGCTCGATTTCACTCGTGGTCGACATCACCAACTATGTGATGCTCGAGGTTGGCCAGCCACTGCATGCCTATGACCTCGACAAACTTGAGGGCGGAATGGTGGTTCGCCGCGCTCTGCCTGCTGAGACATTGAAAACTCTTGACGGGCAAATTCGCAAGCTGCACCCCGAGGACCTTCTGATTGCTGATGCTTCTGGAGCGATTGGAATCGCTGGCGTAATGGGTGGCGAGAGCACCGAAGTTTCGTCTTCAACCAAAAACGTTTTGATTGAGTCGGCTAACTTTGACCCGATTTCGGTTGCACGTTCAGCCCGTCGTCACAAGCTGCCGAGCGAGGCCGCGAAACGTTTTGAGCGCGGAGTTGACCACTCGGTTGCCACGTTTGCGGCGGCTCGAGTTGTGCAGCTGCTTGAGGTTCACGCGCGCGGTGAGTCAGACCCGGTTGGCGCCGACTATCGCGGTTATCAGCCGAACCAGACAATTTGGTTGCCAGAGGGTTTTGCCACTGACCTGGTTGGTGTGGCATACACCGCAGCCGAAATCGACGAAACTTTGCGCGCGATTGGTTGCGTGGTCAGTCACGTCAATGGTGGTTTTGAAGTCATCGCTCCAACTTGGCGCCCAGACATCACCCACAAGACAGACCTGGTCGAAGAAGTTGC
>JBEGPW010000026.1:0-24023 GCA_041181225.1 Actinomycetota bacterium
AAAGTACCGTTGATAAAAAGTTGCGCGTATCCAGTTTTTGGAGCAGGCACGCCCATCAGGTTATAGAGCCGATAGGCCGATGCTTCGTGAATCATCGAGGTGTCTTGGGTCATGGCGTGCAAAGTCATGCGCTTCAACCCCAAGAACCTCTGACCAGTGAGGGTGCTCCAGTTGAACTTGATTTTGAACGAAGGTTGGGCATCTAAGCGTTGGAGTGAGGTCGAGCCTTTTAGCCGCAGCCCAATGCTTATGTTTGGCGACTGCCGACCGTCTTGGGTTGTAAAAAGTACTTGAGCGCCAGTGTATTTTTTCAACATGTTTCTGTCGCTGGAATTAAGTTGGTTGATGCTGTCTTGACCGATAGTCAGATCTATCTTAAAAATCTTGTCGGAGTTATAGAAATCATTCAACGACTGAGGGCTAGCAGAAGCCATCTCGGCACTCAGCAGTGAGGTTGCCATGACAAAAGTTGTTAGCGTTGCAAGCGCGTAGCGCAAGAAGTTCTTCTTCATTGTGACTTATTCTAACTTTGTGCCTCAAATAGACGTTTTTACATTCACCTGCAGCCTGTTGCTCGACCTTATTGCTCTCACGCTGCTGTCATACGTTTTCTATTACCGACGCCATGCGAATCGTGAGATGACCGTGGCGATTTCGGTGATTAACATAACCCTGTTCTCTCTTGCCGGTGCCTTAGCCACTTTCACACTTTCACTGGGCGTGGGTTTCGCTTTGTTTTCGGTGATTTCAATCCTTCGCCTCAGGTCAGAGACCGCTGGGTGGCGCGAAATGGCTTATCTGCTAGTTAGTCTTTCAACCGGAATGATTCTCGGCCTGCCGGGCTACTCAATAATCGAAAAGATTATTTACGCCTCGGTTTTGGTTTTAACAATGTTCATAATCGACAGCCCACGCTTGTTTGGTCGCAAATCGCTACTTCGCATCAGCCTGAGTCTCGAAGGTTCAAACATCGATTCGGCATATCTCAAGACAACGATTGAAGAGCTCTTGGGAATCACCGTGGATGCGGTGCACGTGAAGTCGGTATCGGCATCAGCTGCGGCACCATCGACAACAAAAGTTGAAGTCGTTTATCGCGAGGCTCGCTAGGCGTCTGCCGCTCTAAAGGCACTACTCAAATTATGTTGAGTTTTTAGAATCCGCCCTCTGTTCGTTAGAATGTAGGAGCGGAAGCGTGCCGGAGCGGCCGAACGGAACAGTCTTGAAAACTGTCGTAGTTAATAGCTACCGTGGGTTCAAATCCCACCGCTTCCTCCATCGAAAAAGACCCAGCGTTGAGCTGGGTCTTTTTTGTTTACCGAGTGGTTTTCTATTTGCTTGAGCGCGGGCTTAAGAGCGCCCAAGCATAAGCAGCCGAAAAGCCGAAACCAACCGCTGCATAGACAATCGCGAACCAAGTCAGCGGCACGGGCAAAAGCAGTGTCAACACTCCGAGGCCGAACGCACTGACAAGCATCACCCGACCCGAAAACAACACGGATGCCTCGCTGCCGCGGCTGGCCACCGAGAACATGTTGCCTGCGAGGGCTACTAGTGTGATGCCAATCATCCTCATTGCCCATTCAAGAGGTGCGTCAGACGCCAAGCCAAGGAGCGAGTTGAAAAGGGCAGGTGCAAAAATCAGGGCAAGGGCGCTCAAACCAAAAACGGTTGAACCGGCTCTCAAGACTTTGCGAATTCGTTTGTGTGATGTTGAGGTTTGCATCTGCTGCCTTTCGATGGCCGACTAGAAGTCTTATGGAATCTCAATTATCTCGAGGTGTGAAGCCTCGGGGCCGAAGGGTGAAATAACAATATCTTTGTCGCTGGGCCCAATCGCGATTGAGTTGCCGATGCAAAGGTGGTCCTTCCAGACTCCATGCGAGATTTTTCCGACGTTGCTGGCCGCGACAATCCAAGCTCTGCTATTGCCAAGGCCCCGGCGATAGGCGTTGACCCATAGTGAGCCATAGGGTGTCTCTAAGTTGTCGTGCTCTGGCGGCACAGCCCACGCGCTCGGCGACAGAATCACCTGAGCTCCCTTGTCAAGCAAGCGCTCAATCACTTGATCTGATGCTTCTAGCGCGTCGGCGCAAATCATCAGTCCGATTTTGCCAAACGGCGTCTCGGCGGTCGAGACGCTCGAGCCGGTTGAATACATTTCTTTTGCGAAGCCAAGCTCGTTGACTTTTTGGTGATGAATCACGATTTGACCAGCAGGTTCGATTAGCACCGCAGAGTTGAAGAGATCTGTGCCTATGCGCTCAACGAAACCAACGGCAATGTAAATCTCGTTAGTTTTTGCTGCCGCCCTCAAGCCAAGCACAAACGGGTCATCATCGAGGGAAACGGCGGCGGCGAGCGAAGACGGGTCAGTCCACCCGAAGTTTGAGCATTCTGGCAAAACCACGAAATCTGCACCTAGTCGTTTGGCGTCTGCAACAGCGCTTAGGGCGCGCTCGAGGTTTCCCGCAGGGTCTCCCCCTATTACTAGGGTTTGCGCTGAAGCAACTTTCATGATTTCAAAGCCTTTGCGTCGATTAGGGCGGTGACTGCCCCCTGACAAAACTAACTAATTGTTTCGAAAGTCTCGAATTCTGACTTAGTCTGATTTTGCAGAGCCTAGATAGATTGGTGCCAATTATGAATCGCAGAAACAACGCAATATTCTTCTTTGTCGTGGCCGCTGTCGGGCTCGCGACAGCCTGGTACTTCAACGGGTTAGCGTTTATGAACAGTGAAAACTACATCGCTGACGGTTTTACATCTAATGTCGACTGGGTTTATTCGCTTGATCTGCTGATTGGCGGCATCGCCGGAATGGCCTTCATCGTGATTGAGAGCCGTCGCCTAAAGATGCGTTTTTGGTGGCTTTACATAGCCGCCTCGTTCATCACTGCCTTTGCATTCGTTTTTCCGCTGTTCCTCGGGTTTCGCGAACTCGCGATTTCTAAGCGAGACGCAGCCGGTGATTCGACGAAGTAACCGCTTCTTCTGCCGAGATTAGTGATTCTGCCGACATGACCCTATTTAGTGACATGACTGCGGTCGAGCAGATCGCCAGCCTAAGCGATTGCGTCGCAGAAATTCTGGCGGCATACAACCTCGGAAAGACTGAGTTTGAGTCGATCAATCACGAATACAACTCGACCTTTAAAGTCACAGCTGCCGACGATGAGCGCTTTGCATTGCGAATCAACATCAACTCACCTCGCACACTCGCCAACCTAAATGCTGAGGTGTTCTGGGTGAACGCCATCACCAACGTGAAAACGCCAAAGCCCGTTGCCAACAGTTCGGGCAACTTTGTTTCGCAAGCGTGGCACGAGGCGAGCGGCCGCAAGTTGAACGCTGTGCTTTACACCTGGCTTGATGGTGAGGAGCTTGGCGATGAGCCAAGTGTTGAACAGCTGCGAGCCGCTGGTGCCGTGATGGCCAAACTCCACGAGACTTCAAAACACCTCGAGTTGCCTGCCCATGCCAACCTGCCTGACCTCTCTGACTTCTTTTGGAGCGGCAATGACCTGCTACTTTCAGACGGCAGCGAACTTGATGCCAAAGATCGCGAACTAATCGCGGCGCTAAAAACTCAGGTGGATGAAATAATCACTGAGATGGCGACCGCCTCGCAGCCGCAACTCATTCACGCAGACGTTCATCCTTGGAATTTGATGTGGCACGAAGGCGAAATCGCTGTCTTCGACTTCGACGATTCGGGCATCGGCCTGCCGATTCAAGACCTTGCGACCGCGCTCTATTACCTAGACACAGACGAGCAAGAAGAAGCTTTTATTGCGGGATACACGTCGGTTCGCGAGCTGCCAGTGCACACCGCTAAACAGATGCGGTTGCTAAAACACCAGCGCCGGGTTTTGCTGTTGAACTACCTTTATGAGTCGATCAACCCAGAGCACCGAGAAATGATAGGTGCATACCAAGAGAAGACGATGCGCCTGTTGACCGCAGAGCTCGTTGGCTCGGGCTCAGACGAAACTCAGGAACAACACTTAACTTAAGACAATGATGAAAACGATTTTTGCACCTAAAACCACCTATGCGTCTCTGACCTCACTTCGTGTGTTTGCAATCGCCGGCGCAATTGCTTTTTCACTGGGCGCATTGACCGGTTGCTCTGCATCTTCGGGAGCCGCTAGCGAAACGGGTATGACCCACGATATGGGCCTGCACGACATGGCGAAGCCCGAGATTCCCGTGACGGTAACACCTGAGACTAACAACGCTGCATTTTCTTCGGCCGACATTATGTTTGCTCAGATGATGATTCCTCATCACCAGCAGGCTGTTGAAATGGGAACCCTAGCTGAGACTCGAGCATTTAGCCCAGTTGTTGGAGCGTTAGCAGCACAAATCAAGAATGAGCAGGCGCCAGAAATATCTCAAATGAAAGCTTGGCTAAAAACTGCCGGAGCCTCAATGAACATGGGCCATGACATGGGCATGAACGGAATGCTCGACTCGACGTCATTGAAAGCACTTCGTGCCTCCAAGGGCAAAGTTTTTGACGACCTTTTTCTCAAAGGAATGATTGGCCACCACTTGGGTGCCGTCGACATGGCAAAAACAGTTCTTGATTCAAAAAACCCGATGGTTCAGAAGTTGGCTCAACAGATAATCGGCTCGCAGACTCAGCAAATCAACTTCATGAAGACGGTGCTCAAGAACTAGCAGAACAAGCTAGGCCTTGACGAATCCGTTGTCGATAAGAAAGTTTGCGGTTTCGACGAGCGAGGTTTCAACCGGAATAAAGTTGATTCCCAAAACTTTTTGTGCCTGAGATGAGTTCACGCCGATGTGCTTGCCGAGGCTTGGCAAAACTGCTTTGACCTCGCCATCAAACAGCGCCAAGAAACGAAGCACAAAACTTGGGGCCAGCGTTGTAGAAATTTTGCGAGTCGGGAAAGCCGCTTTTAGAGCTTGGGCAATTTGAATGAAGGTTCGGTTGCCGGCGCTAGCGATGAATCGCTTGCCTTTTGAAGCGTCGATTGAAATTGCTTTTACGTGCATGGCCGCAACATCTTTGACGTCAACCACCGAGAACGAAATGTCTGGCACGACCGGGTCTTTGCCCATCAAAACTCGCTCGATTACAGAGACCGATGCGCCAAAGTGCTTATCGAGAGGAGCACCCGCAACTAACACCGGGTTGACTGTGGTTAGTTCGAGCTCAGGGGCTTCGGCTTCGATGTAATCCCAGGCGGCCTTCTCGGCCAGTGTCTTTGACTTGGTGTAGGCGATGCGGCCAATCACGTGGTTTGGGTCGCTCCACATGGTCTCGTCAAACTCGGTTTTGCCGGCCGGCAAGTCGTTGCCATAAATCGCAGCGACCGATGATGTCAAAATCACACGTTTTACACCCGCACCGTGGGCCGCCTTCAAGGCACGAAGCGTGCCTTCAACTGCCGGACGAACTAGGTCGTTCTCATCTTTTGGCGATGCGATGGGAAAAGGCGAGGCGCTGTGAATCAAAACGTCGACACCCTTGATGGCGTCAGCCCATCCGCCATCGCTTTCAAGGTCGAGTTCCACAAAGCTCAACTTGTTAACCAAGTCAAAACCGGCTGGCAGGTGAGCGACCATGGCTGCGCGAACTTCGTCGGCCTTGCCACTATTGCGAACCGAAGCCCGAACCTCATAGCCGTCGGTGAGCAAACGAAGTGTGATGTGCTTGCCAATGTAACCGCTCGAACCGGTTAGAAGAACTTTGGTCAATTGTCGACTCTTTCTGAGGGCGTGCTTTGAGAGCGGGATTGGGGTCGGGATACCAAGAAGCCTACCCGCAATAGACTTCTCGTATGACTTTTGGCCTACTAGCTTCAGTGCTGGTTTTTGGGTTTGTGACCTCGATTACCCCAGGGCCAAACAACACTTTTTTGTTCACTTCGGGCGCTAACTTTGGCGTTCGCCGCTCTCTGCCTTATGCCAACGGCATCATCGCTGGGCTCAGCATCATGATGGTTGCAATCGGCGCTGGCCTTGGCGTGATTTTTGCAACTACACCCCTGATTTATCAGAGCCTCAAGTGGGTGGGTTTTGCATACATTGTCTATATCGCTTTTCAAATCGCTCGAAGCACGAGCAAGTCAGAGACCGGCGAGGCTCGTTACATTGGCTTTGCGCGCTCGGTGGCCTTTCAATTCATCAACCCCAAGGCGTGGATCATCATGTCGGCGTTCATGGCAACATTTATTCACTTGGATGACCACCTGCTCACCACAATCACCACTTGCGCGGTGTTTTTGATTGTGACTTGGCCGGGTGGGGTTATTTGGGCTGCTGGAGGTCAGGTGCTTAGCAAGTGGCTGAGCAACCCCGCTCGCCGCCGTGCTTTCAACATCACTGCCGCGCTCTTGCTTGTTGCTTCGATGATTCCGGTCTTGGCGATTCACTAGGTGTTTTAGCTCTCTCGCCGGTTTACGCTGCGCGCCAGCAATACCAAGCGACGATGCTGCGATATGGGCGAAAACTCTCGCCCAACGGGCCGAGTTCAGCCGCCTCAACTTTTTGCTCGAGCTCAAACATGTTTTGCCAGCCACGTCTAACGCCGAGGTCGCCGGTGGGCCAAACATCCAATCGATGCAGTTGGTGCATCATAAACATGTCGACCGTCCAGGGGCCGATGCCCCAGAGACTGTTGAGTTGAGTCGAGATGACCGCGTCGTCTTCGATCAGGTGAAGGCCTTCAAAGTCGATTAAACCCGAGATGGATGCCTCGGCCAGCCCGCGAATGGTTTTGGTTTTAGCGCCGGATAATCCGGCTTCGCGCATGGCCTCGTCGCTGAGTTGTGCGATTTCCAAAGCAGACAGGCGCGTGCCGCAGAGGGTTGCTAGTCGACCATAAATGGTGTCGGCGGCTTTCACCGAGAGCTGTTGAGAAACCACTGATTCGACCAGCGACTCAAAGTTGCTCACTGAGTTTGGTTTGCTCGCGAGCGTGCACAACGGGTGGGCTGCAATTACTTTGCCCAGTTTGGCGTCTCGGGCGGCGAGGTCGGAGACAATCGCTTGCATTTGGTGGGCTTCTAGGTGCATGTCACAAATCTAGCGTTGAACCAGCTAGCGACTAACCGTGCAGCGCTCGAACCTCAACCTTGCGGTTGCAGGCTTTTGAACCGGCCGCTGCCAACACTAGGGCTTCGGTTTTGTCGGCAGCGTTGATTAGCCAAAAGCCGCTCATGTGCTCGATAGTTTCGTTGACAGGCCCATCGGTGAAGAGATTGGCGCTCGCCCGATTGTCAATCGTGGTGGCTTCGCGTGGCGAGGTCACGCCACAAGCAATGATGAAATGACCGTTTGCCACAAGCCCTTCGTTGAACTCGTCGATGGCTGCGATTTCGTCGCCGGTGCCAGGGTTGTCGTCAACGTCGATTACTGCAATCAAAAATCTCATGGCGATATTATGTCAGCGGCATCGTGATGTCGGCGGCCGATATGCGCTCAGCACCAAAGGTGTTTATGAGCGCTTCAGACGGGTAGCCGACGGCGATGCCATAGAGCAACTTGTAACCTGCCGGAACCTTAAACTCGCGGCGAATGGCATCAGCCCAAAGCGCGGCAGCTCCTTGGGCGCACGTGCCGAGCCCGCGCGCGTGAGCGCTGAGCATTAGGTTCTCACTGAAGAGACCTGCGTCATTTGCCGCGAACATCCCTAGCCCTTTGTGCACGAACACAAAAAGCTCAACTGGTGCACCAAAGAATTGGTAGTTCTTCATCCACTGAGCTTCACGAGCTTGTTTGTCGCCGCGCGGCACACCAATAAGCCCATAAAGTTCTTTGCCAACTTTGCGAGCACGCGGCTGAAGCTCAACCGGGTATGCCTTGAGCATATTAAAGTCACTGATTGGCCAAGCCTTAGGAGTGAGCAAAAACTTGATTTTGTCGGCAAGACTGCCGATGCGAAACCCAGTCAAGACAACAGCCCGGCGCATCATGTCTGCCGAAATGCGATCGCGCACATCACCCGAAGCCACCGCAACCAGGTATGGCCGAGTGTTACTCCAAGATGGCGCCGTCAGGCCATCCGTGATTAAATCTTCGATCACCTTGGCGTCGATTGGGGTTGGCAAAAAGTCACGCGTCGTGCGCCGGCTGGCCAAAAAGGCACCGAAATCTTTGATGTTAGTCACCTCTTCAGACTAACAAGTCAACGGGGCAACGACAGTTCGGCCGACAAACGAAACCGTGAGCCAAGCGCTAGCGCACTGCGAGTTTCGAGGCCACCAGGTCAGCCCGAACAATGAACGCCTGCGTTGTCGTTCCGATGTGATCAAAAGGCCAGCAGGTCGTCAGTGTGAGAACCGCAGTTTTGGTGGGCACAATAACTTTTCGACTGGTGCGATTCACAATGCTAAAACTTCGCACCCGATAGGTGAAAACACCCGCGGTTGTCTTAACGAAAATCTGATCAGCTTTGTGCAGCTGGCCAAGGCGATTAAACACGGTCGTGCGGTGACCCGAAAGCACAACATTATTTTTTTCGCCAGGCAAGACACTCTGTCTAAAGTGCCCAACTCCGCGAGCCAGTTGCTTCTCGGTCGTGCCCTCATAAATCGCCCAACTTAGATGCAGCGTGGGCAAAGTTATGGTGCCTACCTTGTTGCCATAGTGGGGCCTTCTCGAATACACCGCCAAGGCAACCGAGGCTTGTTCCGATGGCACAACGGCCGCGTTTGGAGCAGCGCTTGAAGGCGAGGCTGATGGTTGCACAACACTCGGGCCACTCACCGCTAGAGCCTGAGATGGCAAGTTTGGCTGAAGACCAAACCAAGCCCAGGCCATAATTGAGATTCCAAAAACCAGCGCGGATGCCGCCCAAAGTTGAACGGCATCACGCCCCTGGCGCCTTTTTTGTTCTCGGTGGTTGGGTCTCACAGAAGAAGCGTTAGCTTAGTTTTTTTCTGCGAATAAACAAGACAACCGAACCAACGAGCGCCAGGGCAAAACCGACGAAGAGTGGCGTTGATAGGTCAGGTGAGTCGGTGTTTGGCAATCCGCCGCCATTAGTAGTTGTTGGGCTAGCGCTGGCTGAGGCAGTTTCGGTCGGCACGACCGTTGAGCACGCGTCATTCACAATTGTGTTTGACTCAAGCGTCACTTCGCCATTACGAGCCAATAGCTGGCCGTGAAACGTTGCATTGTTCTGCGCCGTGATTGACTCGAGTGCAAAAACATGACCCGTGAAATTTGAAGTTGTCTTAAAGGTCGCCGATGAACCAACCTGCCAAAAAACGTTGCAAGGCTGGGCGCCTCTAATTAGAGCGACGGTGCTTGATGTTTCAGTGATCAGAGTGGACCCTGCCTGAAAGATAAAAACCGCGTCTGGGTTATTTTCGGCATCAAGAGTTAGGGTTCCAGTTAGACCAAGTGAGCTGGCTGAGTTATAAACCCCAGCGGTTAGAGTCTGACCACCGAGGTCAGCTGTCACGGTGTTCACCGGAGTGCGCACCGCCGCGTCATCGTAGGCAGTAACGAGGTCGACTTTGGCGGCAGTGGTTTGTGCGTTTACGGCGGTGAACTTCGTGCCGGTCGTTGTCACACCCGTGTCACCGGTGAAAGTTCCGGTTGGCGAGCTGCCGAGGTCGCCACCCGCGGTTCCAGAAACAGTTGTCGACCCGGTGTTAGTTATGCCTGAGCCTGCAAGAACTGCATAGTTAGCTGTTGAGCCTAATCCGACCGTTGGCTGAGCTGCCGCGGCACTGCTAGATAGAGCTAGCGCGATTCCTGTTGCCGCAGCCACCACAGATACTAGTGAGATTGTTTTTGTCTTTTTTGCGACTCTTGCCATTTGAAGCCCCCTTTATGAGAGAGTCTCAAAGCGAGGCTCTATGGCAACGCTACCTCGACCTAAAAAAGCGCAGGCAAAGGGTTACCCTATTACTTCGCGAGGGTGCCCTTCACCCATTTGATGGTCGATTTTGCGCTGGTGGCAGCACCTTCGATGGTCAAGGTGACAGTGCTGGTGCCGAGCTTTTTCTTGATGTTGGCAACATAAACCCAGACGTTTCCGTTGGCGTCAGAGGTCACCGTTGAGGCGCTTATGTGATCTCCGATGCCCTTTAGAACAACTGATGCCCGAACTGACGACGCAGCCACAGCACCATCGACAAATTTGAAACGCAACACCGCGGCACCGCCGATTAGGGCTTTGATGCTTGGCGAGAGAGCCTTCACCGTCGTTTTTGCAACGGTGAATGACACGTTGGCAGGCTGCGACTGATTGATGTTTGGGCCAGACAGCAGAAGGTAACTAAAGGCTGACGAGCTCGTTTGACCGCTCAGAGAAGCCGTGATGTTTGCCGAGCCGCTAGCGTCAAGCTTGAACATGCAACTGTGGGTGTTTCCGCCCAAAACCTGTTGGTCGCAGCCCGTCGAGCTGGCAGTCTGCGACGACGCGAGAGCAAGGCTAACACCTGGGGTGAAGTCAAAAAAGTTGACCTGGGCAAACTTTCCACTGTCGGCGGCCGAGCTTCGATAGCTGAGTGTGAAGCTGCTGGTCTGGGTTGACAGCGTAAAGCCCGTGCTGGTTGCAACTGCCGCCGGGGCCACGATGGATACGTGAGAAAGGCTTGGACCAGAGATCCAAGTGTTGTCGGCAAAAGCTGGCGTCGCGAAGGTTGATGCGGCAACAATTGCGATGGCCCCGATTGCGAGGCTGAGTGAACGAAGTTTTGTGTGCATTGGCTTGGTCTTTCTTCTTCAGAAACCATGCGCACACACGATTGAGTCAAATAGTGAATCTATTTCTGATTATAGGCACTTCGAGCCAAGGTGTTAGCGTTGCCCAATGAAACCTCCATCGATTCACGTTCGCGCCGTTATAACCTGGCTTGCAATTTTTCCGCTGGTATCCATCGGCTTTTACACCGTGATACCTCTTATGGGGGCAGCTCATCCTCTGCTCAAGGTTTTGGTTTTGACGCTTTTGGTTGTTCCGGCTGCTGTGTATGTGGTGGTGCCCAACCTGTTAAAGGCCTATTTCAAGCTGCGTCGTTAACCCTTCGGCAAACTATATTTCTTGTCTGTCGACTTTATTTGCGATATAGTCTTTAACAGTATTGTCTCTGAACACTTTGAAAGTTGACCGTGAGCGAAACAGCAGTTTTTTCTTATACCCGCAAAGGGTTCGCGCCTGACCAGGTCGACGCGGAGTACTCGGCTGTCTCTGACGAGCTAGAGCGAATCAAACAAAGCAATCAGGATGCCTCGTCAGCTGTTTCTCAGCTAAAGCGCGAAATCACCGATGCTCGTGCTCGCCTGCGTCAAGCCGGCGGCGAGATTTCATTCACTAGCCTGGGCGCTGATTTGGCAGAGACTCTAAAAGTTGCTCAAGACCGCGCTGTTGACCTGGTTCGAAACGCAGAAAAAGACACCACCGCTTTATTGTCTGAGACCGACTTAGAGTGCAAGGCGATTGTCGAGGCCGCTCGAAACCAAGCCGAAGCGATGTTCGCCGAAGCCGAGCGCGACGCCCAACAACTTTTGCTTCAGACTCAGAAGCACGCCGAAGCCAGCCTGCTAGAAGCCGAAGAGCAGCTTCAGGTTGCCAAGAGCAAGGCCGAGGTCAGCGGTAGCCAGGTTGTGGCTGTCGAAAAAGACACCCAATCGCGCCTAGGAAAAATTGCGAACGACACCGAACTTGACCGCATCAACTCTGAGCGTGCCCTAGAAAACCTCAAAGCTGAAATCGAAGCCGAAATCGCTCAGCTGGTCAGTGAGCTTGAAGCTGCCAACGCCGCATCTGCTGAAGCAATGCGAATCGCCGACGAGGCAACTGATGCTTATCTTCGCGACAAGGCTTCTGAAAGTGCCCTAGTTGCCGAAGAAGCCGAGCGCAAGTATTCAGAAATTGTTATGGCGGCAGAAGCCCAGTCTTCGAGACTCCTGGTCGAAGGCGACAACATCGTTCGCGACGCCAAAAAGCTAATTGACTTTCTGAAGACCGCTGTTCAGTCTCGCATTCGCGTTATCAAGGGCAAAGTAGCCGAGAGCGCCCGCGACCTAAATGCAGCCGCTTTGCGTGAGGTGACCGAGCTGTCACGACGCAACCAAGAGCTGAGTTCATTCAACAGTGACCTTCAGATGATTAGCGATGCGGCTAACACTCCAAACAGCAACTTTGCTAGAAGGAACTAATCGTGCCTAAAACCGAAATCGCATTTCGCAAAGCTAAACCAGGTTATGACGCCAAGGGTGTTTCAGAAGTTTTTGAAGAGCTACTGACCGAACTTGAGGTTGCCGAAAAATCCAATCGTGACCTAGACCTTCAGATCACTTCTTTGCAAATCGAACTCAGCGACGTTCAACAGCAGGTTAAGCGAAGTGTGTCACCAAACTTCTCTGCACTGGGTAATGCGTTTGAGCAGGTGCTTAGTGAAGCCGAAAAAGTTGACCGCAACCTTCGAAACGGTGCTGACTCAAAGCGCAAACAAGACCTTCAAAATGCCAAATCACTTGCCGAGCAAACCTTGCTTGAAGCTCGCCGAGCAGTTTCAAGCCTGATTGCAAATTCAGCAGCCGAGGTTGAAACCCTGAGGGTCGACACAGAGCGCAAAATTTCTGAACTGCGCTGGCAGACCGAAAACATTGAGCGCACCGCCGCAGCCGAGCTAGCGCAAACTCAGCGTGGGTCTGCTCGAGCCATCACCGAAGCTGAGGTTTCAGCCGCCCAAATGACCCAAGAGCTTCACAAAGAACTCGATGAGCTGCGCAACCAACTGCTCGACCTTCGCGCGAAACACCAGTATGAAAACCTTCACGCTCTTTATGAGCTCAAGGTGCAAGAAGAATATCAGGGCAAAGTTCGCCTAGACGCAAGTGAAAAAGCCAGCGATGACTTCAACGCTGCGAGCGAGGCAGCCAACTATCGAATTTCAACCGGTGTTGATCACGCCAGGGCTCTTCAGCTAAACGCCGAGATTTATCTCAAGGATCGCCGCAGCGAAGCAGCAGCTCTTCTTGAAGAGGCCCGCATTGAAAGCACCGAGTCACTTCGCGAAGCGCTATCACTGGGAGAAACGCTGATAGACCGAGCCGAAGAACTTACCCGAGCTATGGCAATCGACCCTGGAACGGCCAACACCGAGTTGGTTCGCCAAATCGCGATGGTTCAAGACCTCAAGAACGAAATCAAGTCATTTGCTACGCCTGAAGCCATCGTTTCAATCGAAGAGGCTGAAGCCCACGACAAAGTTGTTTCTGAGCGCCAAAACAGCTAGTTTCTGGCTTGAGTAAAAACCGAACATTAGCGGTTTTAGAGGTTTGACAAGCCTTTTGATGCACTTTAGATTCGTATCGGTTAACTAAAAAATACATCTACTAATGATTTCGGAGCACTAATGTCAATCAGATCTAAGTTCTTGCTATTCGTAGCACTGCCAGTAGCGGTTGTTACCGTTGCCGGCGTTTCATCTTCATCATTCACCTTCGGCCAGAACGTAAGCACCATTCAGGCCGACGTCGAGCAGGTCAACTACATCGTTCCTATGACAACTGAGATTGGGAACGCCAACTCTTGGGATGCTACCTCGACTGTAATGGGTCGTGCCGGCACCACCGTTGCTGTGAAGACTAAGTATGGCGAGTTGCCACAGTGGACCCAAATCTCGAACGGCGTTCAGGGTTACCCTTCGACCATCAACCAGCCAGGCGACTTGCTTTTCGTGAACGCTCGTTCAAGCACAAGTTGTTCAGCCGACACTAACCGTGGCTTGAAACTCAACTCGAGCTGTGCAGCGGGAAACAACACCAACGTCGTTTCAGACCTTTTCATCAAGGGAAACATCACCAACGTTGCTGACCTTCGCACTGTTTACCGCTCATGCCTAATCCCGATTCGTCTCTGGAATTCAACTAACACCGGTGACACTTGGACTGACATCACTGACACTGCCCTCGGCGTTGACGGCGGTCAGCCTTACTACATTGACTGCGAGACTGGACAGTTCGAGTTCACAGTTCCAACTGCAGCCACTGCCTACAACGTTTCAGGGAACCTTGACTATGTAGTGACCGTTGAGGCTGGCGGAAACTTCGCAACCATGAACGAAAACAGTGCAAACAACGGTGGAACCCTAGAGGGCATCACACCTGAGTTCTTGTTCACAGCAACCCCAATCGCTGAAGCTTTCACAGCAATCAACTAATTTGACTCAGGCATTATTGCCCGTGAGTTAGAAGCCCTAAGTTTTGGCCACTCGAAGCGTTAGCTTCGAGTGGCCAAAACTACTTTTCAAGTTAGGCCACCAATTGCAGACGCGACGAGAGCACCGCGCTCAAACTCAGAAAGCGCCGAAAAGAACGAGCTTATTGGTTCGTATTATTTCGTGGTTTCTTGGTGCGGTCGTCGTGGTTGCATCAAGCAGTTTCGTGGCAATCATGCTCGTCTTAGGAACCTCTACTCCCTTCACGGCAACTGTTGGTCACTCAATGAACCCATTGCTTTTTGAAGGTGACTTGGCAGTAGTTCAAGCAATCGAACCAAATAAAGTAAAAACCGGTGATGTGGTTAGATTCAACATCACGGCAGCAAACCAAAAGCAGTTTGGTTTGCCCAACACGATTCTTCACCGCGTTGTTTCAGTTAGAAACTCTGACATCGGCCTAATGTTCACCACCAAAGGTGACAACAACCCACTAAACGACACTTTTGAAACCCGAGCCGATAATGTCACGGGGATCATGATTAATCATTACCCTCGGCTCGGCTATGCACTTTTAATGGCTCAATCGCCAACCGCTCCATTTCTTGGATACGTCGCCTTGGCACTCATCGCCGCCTACATTTTGATTGCCTGGCTTGAGAGCGCGATGAACTCTTCTAAGTTACGCGAACAAACTTTGCGAGAACTTGTTGGAGAGATTCCCGCGCTAAAAAATAAGATCGACCAGCTAACCTCGCAGCTTGACGGCCCAACCCCAAAGTATGTCTCGTATTTCGAAGAAGACGCTAATCGTGTCGACTAAATCAGAAATCAGGGTGATGCTCGTCGACGATGACGAGTTCTCGCTTGCGATTCTCGGCGACTCAATGAAGCAGTGGTCTAATGTGCTCTGTGTATCATCGGTTTCGCAGGCCATCGGTCAACTAGAAGCGTTTGACCCAAACGTGGTCGTAACAGATTTGAACTTTAGAGGTGGTCCCGACGGCAGCCAACTCTTAGGCCACCTCATAGCCAATTTTCCTTGGATTGGCCGAGTTGTATTGACTTCACACGCTTCTCCTTCTCTGGCGCTGGGCAAAGAATCTTCGATTCCCGAAGGAACCCTCTATTTAGTAAAAGCCGATGTTTCCGGCAGTGCAGTGCTCCAAGCTGCCGTTCTAAAAGCCATTGAGGGCCGACTTAATGTTGATGACGTCGAACCGATTCAAATCAACCACCGCGCAACTATTTCGCGCAGCCAAGCTGAAGTTCTCAAGCTGATTGCCGACGGCAAATCAAACTCGGCTATTGCGAAGTCATTAGACATTTCGTTGCGAGCTGCCGAGAGTTTGGTTCAACGAACTCTCGCCGCGCTTGATTTGAAAAACGATGAAGACCACAACTTGAGAGTTTTAGCGACTCGTATGTGGATCGAAGGCAAGGTCACCACCAAATGAGTTGGCTTCGTTACATTCGTGACAGTTTCATGAAGTTTGCGTACCCAGAAAACATTGGTCGGTGGGTAGTCTCTTGGGAGTTTTGGCTGTTCCTCTCGCCCTTTCGGGTCGCAATTTTGGACCAGCGGTATCTTGCCGATCACGACAGCTATTGGACACACCTTTTTCCCCTTTTGCTTTTAGGAATCCTTGCCTCGGGAGTGCCGCTTTTCATTGCGAGCCTGACCGTGTTGAAAAACCGGATGGTGAGCAAGCCAGCATTGGCTCCAATCATTTCAACCTGGCTAGCATCAGACGTTCTGATGACGCTGACACTCAACTATCTAATCGGACCCGAAAATATCAGGACCGGAAGGTTAGCCGAACCGTTTTATATCGTTCTTCACGCTGTTGCAACGATTCCGTTTGGTGCGACTATTTTGATGGCCTGGTGTTTTCTGTTTTTGTCGCGTGAACGATCTGTGCACCTCAGGCAGTCGCTGCTTCAACAAAAGGGCTTGCTCGAAAACTTAGACGAATACTACGAAATTGTGCGTGGCAAACTGAGCGAACAAGTTTCCGAAAGCATCGTGCCAGGATTCGCGCGCATCAAACGCGAAGTTTCTGAGCTAGCTGCCAGCAAGGCTTTCAAGGGTCGATATTTGGAGTTCGCCGATCGGGTGAGGCAATTCTCGCTTTCTGAGGTTCGTGAGTTAAGCCACCGAATTGCAGTTGGCAGTGGCGAGTCTTTCGAAAGAAAAAATATCGACGCAAATGCAATCGTCGACAACACCAGACTTGCCGGAACAGTTTTGACCCCAACTAGCCCTTTTCTTGCCTGCTGGTTTTTCTTTGCCACGCAACTTGTAGTGAATCCTGAATCCCCAATTTTCTTTATAGGTCTCGAAACTTTGGTTCTGTGGTTTTCAACCGACGTTGCGTTCAAGTTCTACAAAATCTTTGCTTACGCATCACTCAAGGTGAGGCTGCCACTGCTGGCACTGATGCTTCTGGCTCCGGTCGCAACTGTTTCAGCCACTTTTGTAGGGGTAACCCGAAGCAACGACCCGAGTTCGATAGCACTCTTTACCTTTTGCGTGGTGGTGATGGCCACCGCGATTGCATATCCATACCGTTATTACAACGAGCTTGAGGCTCGACTGACAAGGGCTGAGAACGCCATCAACGAAACACAGGCTTCGCTTAGAGCAGCCTCAGAAGATGTTCGAGTGCGCTTCTCAAGAGTGATTCACGGCAAAATCCAAGGCCGCCTGGCGCTCGTTTCATTTCTATTGGGTCAGTTGGCTTCGGGCGAAATTAAGGCTCGCGACAAAACAGCCCACTTAGCAAAATTGCAAGAACTTGTGACCCTGATCGATGCAGACCTTCACAGGCTCACCAAACCGGCGAAACGGGTGTCGCTAGAAAAAATGGCTGCCGACCTGCAGCGTGATTGGGCCGGACTATTGTCTCTTGACCTTGAAGTTCAAGCCGCTGCAAGGAAAGTGCTAAAGAAAGATCCTGAACTTGAAAACACGTTGTCACACCTGGTCGAAGAGGCCGTGCTCAACGCGCGCCTGCACGGCAACGCAAATCAAGCCGTGGTTTGGGTCAGAACTATCGGGCCGAGACACATCCACCTGATTGTTGCCGATAATGGTGCCGGCGAATCTGTGCCGAGCAAATCGGGCTTGGGAAAAGCAATGTTGACGGCGGCAACCGAGTCTTGGTCGTTGCTGCGCAGCGAATCAAACCACAGCGTATTGACGGCAGTTTTGGTGAGCGACAAATGACTAAGTCTTTTCGCAAACGTCTAGCCATGTTTTGGCTAGTGCTACTTATAGCTCAGCTGGCAAATTTAAACGGATCGATGATTCAAGCAGCTTATGCCGCGACACCAATGGAATTGACCGTCGTAACAGACCAGCCAAACCAAACGGTTTCACTGCCGATTTATGGCACGGTCACCTCGGTAACTGTTAACTGGAGCTCTTCGCCGTCTGACACCACAGGTCCGGTCTCGAGCGCTGGTCTTTTGAGCCACGTGTATTCCGAGCCCGGAACCTACACGATTAAGATCGGCGGCACGAGCTTCACCCAGTTTGGCAACGGTGCAACCTACACCGGCGCAAGCGCTATTACCGGCGTCACAACCTTTGGCACCATGGGCGTCAAGAGCTTGGTCGGAGCATTTATCGGCGCCACCAACCTCACTGCTTTGCCTGCGTCGCTTCCGACGGGTGTGACCTCGCTAAAGCAGATGCTGCAGGGTGCCACAAAATTCAACCAGGATGTCAGTTCTTGGAGCACATCAACCGTAACCGACATGAGTTCGATGTTTGCGGGGGCAACCGCCTTTAACAAAACGGTTAACACCTGGAACACCGCCAACGTTACAAACTTTAGTTCGATGTTTGCTGGCGCAACGTCTTTTAACAATGGTGACGCTTCAAACATCATTTCAAAGTCGATGGCCACATCATCGAATCTGTGGAATCTTGCTAAGGCAACCAATTTGTCTTCAATGTTCGCGGGTGCAACGTCGTTCAACCAGGTAGTTTCTGGTTGGAACGTAACGAAGGTAACCGACTTTAGCTCAATCTTTAGCGGCGCAACAACCTTTCGCCAGAGTGTGGCTACCTGGCAGCCCCGCGCTGCTACAAATATGACCAACTTTATGCACGGCACCTCCTGGAACACCAAAACCTATGATGCGATTTTGACGGCTTGGGCTGCCGATTCATCCACGGCTAAAAATCTGAGTTTTGACGCGGGTACTTCTAAATTCTCTTCGGCCTCGGCGGCTGCCCAGGCAACGCTTGCGGGAAGCTCGAGCGGACAGTTTGGATGGACCATTTCTGACGGCGGCCAAACCACACAAAAAGCAACGCGAGTTTTGACCTGGAAGGTTCGCCCAAACGATGCAGTAGGTGCCACCGACGTTCTTCCTTCGCTGATTGCATTGGACTCTGAGGGTGGAACCGCTTTTACCTATGCTGTCGCGCCTTCTTCAAGCGCTGTTTGCACGGTCAGCTCGAGTGGCCGAGTGAGGATCGTCAATGTTGGTGATTGCACCTACACCGCAACGATTGCAGAAGATTCGTTCGCATTGGGGGGTTCTCTAACAAACACTTCGGTGATTAAGCCAGTCACCCCATCGGAACCAAAAAATGTTTCGGCTTCGGTTTCGGGGCGCGACATAAAGGTTAATTGGACTATTCCGAGTAACGAGGGCGTAACCGGCATTGCGAGCTATTCGGCATCGGCGATTGCCGGCGGCAGCGAATATGTCTGCACCGCACAGGCACCCGCGCTAACTTGCACCATCACTGGTGTTTCACGTGGAACCGATGGATTCACATATCAAGTGACTGCTAGATCTGTTGGAGTTGCCTTCAGGGCCGATCCCGGTTTAGTTTCCCCAAGCTCAGCAGCAACACCAGCCATAGTAGCTCCGCCTCTTGACCGTTCAGTTTCTTTTACGTCAAAGCCGCCCAACGAGGTAGCATTTGGCCCCATCTCGGGCGTCATCGCGGTCGATTCACTGCAGGTTGCGACCCCGACATACTCTATTGTTGCTGGTTCTGAAGGGGTATGTTCTGTCAACGCAGTTAGCGGCGACCTAACCACCCTGCGCGCCGGAATGTGCAACTATCGGGCTGACGTTGCCGCCGACCCCGACCGACGCGCGGCCAGTTTGACCGGCCTAGTCAAGATTAAGCCGTTTTCGCCTGGCCCTCCGACCGACATATTTACCTCGGTCAACGGGCGTGATATCACAGTGAGCTTTACCCCGCCAACCTACGACGGTGGCTACGACCTTGGCAAATACATTTTCACTGCTTCGGCTCTAGTCAACAGCTTCAGTTGTGAAGCGATTGCACCAGCTACGTCTTGCACAATCAAAAACGTGTCACGCGGTGACTCAGGCTTTGACTACACAATCACCGGCCAAACCCAAGGCGCAGATTACGACAACAAACCAGGCCTGCTTTCGGTTGAGTCCGAGTCGGCAAGCGCACACGTCGACCCACCCCTATTCACAGATTTAACTTGGGATGACGGCTTGTTGACCACTCAACCTTATGGCCCGCTAAATCAACTTGCGGCTACCGAAACCAACGGCCTTGGCGATGTGGTTTATTCGATTGACGCAGACTCGACCTCAATCTGTTCGGTCGAACTTCACACCGGCGAGCTCACTGCGCTGCACGCGGGTGACTGCAACTACCGCGCAACAATCCAACGCACTCCAGACTTGTTTGGCAGCGAAATTACCGGCTACACCTCGATTTCACCGGTTGCCCCGAGCGCACCCACTGCCGTTTCTGTGAAAGTGGACGGTCGCAAGATTACCGCGTCGTGGTCACCGCCGGTGAGCGACGGCGGCGTTGAGATCGTCGGCTATGACGTCAGGTTTGAAGGTGGAGGTCAAAGCTATTCCTGCCAAACCACAGCGCCCGACACCAGTTGCTTGGTGCAAGATGTTAGCCGAGGCTCTGAAGGCATCAAATATTCAGTCACCGTAACGGCCCTAAATGGCGATTTTGCCGGCGCTTCAGGTTTAGAGTCGCAACCCTCTGACTCAGTTGACGCCGACGTAGCCGGGCCCGTCGCGCGAAACATTTATTGGCAATACCGACCATCCGATATTTCAAGTTTTCAAGATTCGCTAAACCTCCACGTTTCAGGTGACCTATTTGGTGCGACGCCGACGTATTCGATTGCAACCGAATCAGCCGACATTTGTTTGGTAGACGAAATAACCGGCACCCTGACAACGCTCTCAGCGGGCACCTGCAACTATCTAGTTGAGGTCGCGGCTGACGCCGACCGGCAAAAGGCAACGCTCGAAGGTCAAACTGTGATCAAGCCGATTGCACCGACAGCGCCGCTCGCGGTTGCCACGCGGGTTGATGGCCGCAACATCACAATCTCGTGGAATCCACCGGCCGGGGACGGTGGCAACGGAATCGAAAGCTATCGGGTCAAACTTACCTCGGGAGCGGCTGATTACGCTTGCTCAGTTGACTCGCCGATGACTACCTGCACTATTTATGGGGTGACTCGCTCGACCAATGGTGTTGACTACAGCGCAACAGTGGTCGCAACCGGTGTTGCGTTTGGCAGTGACGCATCAATCGACTCGCCTAGCTCTGACCCGGCAATCGCAAGCGTAACTGCCCCGATTGATAGCTTGTTGAGTTGGCTAAGCGCACCGAGTGCAGATGAGAAGTTTGGTCAGCTAACCGGTTTGCAGGTTCAGGGCAACCAGCAACTGGCCAACCCAGAATATTTCGTGGATGCCAACTCGGTGGAAATTTGCCGCGTAAACAAATCCAGCGGCGAGCTCACGGCCTTGCGTGCAGGTTTGTGCAAGTTTGGTGTTGAGTTAGCCGCAGACCCCGATCACTCGGCTTCGTCTCTTAGAGGCTCAACTTTGATTAGCGCCTCGAGCCCATCTCAGCCGATAGAAATCACCACTCAGGTTAACGGCCGCGATGTCACGGTAACTTGGGTCGAGCCGACCAACGACGGTGGCAACGGAATAGCGGGTTACAACGTCAAGTTGGCTGCTGACGGTCAAAGTTATAGTTGCGACACCGAGTCTAAAGTTCACTACTGCTATTTTTCGGGGGTCAGCCGAGGTTCTGCCGGTTATGACTATCAGGCGCAGGTTCGTGCCGTTGGTGTCGCTTTCAACGCCAACCCTCAACAGCTTTCAGACTGGTCGGCCGAGAAACTGGCTGCCGTCAGCGCCCCGCTTGATCGCGGTGTGGCCTGGAGCTCGAAGCCCCAGGTTCTTGAGAAATACGGCGCTCTGCCCAAGCTTGGCATTTCAGGCGACATCGAGGGCGCCAGCCCAAAGTTCTCAGTTTCTGAGGCTTCGGCAAAAATCTGTGAGGTCAACCCAACCACCGGCACACTGCGGGCGCTTCGAGCCGGGTTCTGCGATTACTCATTAAAGATTGACGCCGACCCTGACCACTTCGCCGTGTCTTTGAGCGATCAAGTTTTGATCACGCCCGCTCCACCGAGTGTGCCTCGCAACCTGAAAACAGCGGTCGATGGTCGAAACCTCACAATAACCTGGGATGACCCCATCAACGACGGTGGCAACGGTCTGTCGGGCTTCAACGTTAAGGTTCAAAGCGGGAACACGGCGCTGGGTTGCGACACTGTGGTTGGCGTTAATACTTGCCAGTTGCCGGCGCTAGATCGAGGTGCAACCGGCACGACATACACCGTGAACGTTCGGGCAATCGGGGTTGCTCAAGACACCGACGCTCCAGAAATTTCTGAATGGTCAGAATCGGTCGACGCTTTTGTGGCAGCGCCTGCGATTCGTGAGCTGAATTGGGCAACTCGACCAAGCCCCACAACGGTATTTGGTGACTTGCCCGCTTTGAGTCTCGGCGGCGACCTTGGCGGTCTCGTTCCAAACTATTTTGTTGATGCTCAGTCGATTGCGGTTTGCGAGGTTGACTTGGCGTCGGGTGCGCTCAAGGCATTGCGCGCTGGGCTTTGTGCTTTTTCTGCAACGCTGCCCGCCGACAGCGATCATGAAGCCAGCCTGCTGAATGCGACAAGCGTGATTAAGCCCGCCCCGCCAGCAGCTCCTAAGCGAGTCGAAGCTAAGTTTGACGGCGAAAAGGTCAAAATCACCTGGGATGCCCCAGCTGAAGATGGCGGAAGCGAAATCGTTGCCTACCTTGCAACCGCCGCATCGCCGGCCGGAACTCAAACCTGCAGGGTTGCGGCGCCAGAAACAAGTTGTGAAATCACCTCGCTGATTCTTGGCGCTCACTACGACGTTTCGGTGCAGGCAATAAACGCCGACATCGCCCAAGCAAAAGGTGCTTCATCAGACCCATCGTCGACTGCCGGCGTAGACATTCCAGCGCCGCCAGTGCTTGCAACGCCTGAGCCAACACCCACAGAGACTCCAACTCCTGAGCCGACACCAACTGAGACTCCAACACCTGAGCCAAAGCCAGAGCCTAAACCGACCGATGCTCGCGGGCTCGAAAAGTTTGATGCGTCAAAAGATGCGCCAGCAGCCGTCGCTGCCGCAACCTTGAACGCAGTGACGTTGGTGAGCGCTGCGGCTGCGGCGGCCGGTGCGGCTGGAGCGGCGGCCGGAGCCGCGAGCGGTGCGGCTGGTGCAGCCGGTGGTGCAGCCGGTGGAGCTGGTGGCGCGGCAGGAAGATCTGGCGGAGGCACTACTAACGACGTAAAGCAGGAGTTAAAGGCTCAAGATGAGTTGCGCGACATGGCCAAAGCCAAGTCAAACATTGGGGCACTAGACATTCAAAGTGAAAGTTGGGGCGACAGACAAGCTCTGTGGTCGCTTGCCTTCATGGTCGCTTTGGATACCCCATTCAGAAAAACCGCATCTAAAATCGCCCCAATTTCTCCGTTGCTTTCTAAGTTCTTCATTGACGGAGCATATTTGCGTGCAATGGTTGGCAGTTTGTCGGTCATTGCACCAATATTTGCATTCTTGGTAGCAATTTTTGGCGTCGTTGCGGTTGACGGATTGCTTTTGCCGCCACCAACCTGGGTCATGGCCTCGCTGCTATTCATAGGCATCATTGATGTTTTTGCCGGCTTGGTCGGAGGTCTGACACTCGCGGTGGGCATGTCGCTAACAGCCGGAGCTACCTCGTTTGGCGACGCTCGACTTTTAGTTAGTTTCTTCTTGATTTCTACCGCGCCGGTCTTTATGGCTACCGCTTTTAGACAGATTCGCCGAAAAACCTCAACCAACTTTGGCGAGCGCTGGGAACGCATCGCCGACTATTTCTTAGCGCCGGTGTTTGCGGCATGGGCCGCTGTTCAGATCATCGGTGTAATGCCAGCCTTGGCGGGCTTGCAACTGAATTTTGACGATAACGTCGCGTTGATTTTGGGCGTCACAGCCGCGACCGCGACACTGATTCGTATTTTTGGCGAGTCTTTTTCTGCTCAGCATTATCCCGCTAGGCTGTCGTCAACAGTTCCTTCAGCCTTGACCGAGCCGTCGCTTCGCCAAAAAATCATTTCGATTGCCCTTCGAGCCGTTCTATTTGCGTTCGTTGCAAGTGGGTTCGTTGGCTTCAACTGGTATCTCATCATTGGCGACTTGTTCTTCATCACGCCAACCGTGCTTGCCCTGTGGCAGAAGCACTACCCAAACAACCCGTTGATCTATCAGGTAATGCCAGCTGGAGTTCCGAACCTTGCGTTCGGACACTTGCTGACAGGCGTTACTTTGACAATTCTCACGGCCACGCTCGGTGAGACGCCGACAATGGCTCAGTTGTCTTTCGTTCTGTTACCGCTGCCAAGCATGCTTATCTCGGTTGTCAAACTATTTGGCCGAGCGCCACTGCCGGGAGACGTCAGATGGTACCTAAGGCCTCAGATGAAGTGGTTCTATCGCATTGCG
>JBEGPW010000027.1:0-10762 GCA_041181225.1 Actinomycetota bacterium
TGCAAAAAGGTGCAGGTACCACTGCCCAGGAGTTCCGTCTGGTTCGGTGACGCGGGTCCAGGCCGTTGGGCTGAAGTGTGAAATCAGTTCGCTCGGGCGAATCTCACCGTTCTCGCCAAGACCGTCTCTAAAGATGTAGCGGTCGCGTTCGGGGCTGCCCTTAGGAGCTTTGAGAGCAGCTTTGAACCACTCGTGTTGGTCAGAAGAATGGTTCGGCACGATGTCGACAAATGCGCGGATGCCTGAGGCGTGCAGGGCGTCAATCATTTCGTCAAACTCTGCCAGACTGCCAATCTTTGGGTCTACGTCGCGGTAGTCATCAACGTCATAGCCACCATCGGCAAGCTGCGAAGGGTAAAACGGGCTGAGCCAAACCGCATCGATGCCTAGCTCTTTCAAATATGGAACCCGACTGATGATGCCTTTTAGATCACCGATGCCGTCGCCGTTGCTGTCGGCAAAGCTGCGAGGGTAGATCTGGTAGACGACGGCTTGACGCCACCAATCTTTGGGGCCGCGAAGAAACGTGTTTTCAGACATAAGGAATATCTTATTTCACTTCAGTTTTTAGACCGCAGAGGCTCAGCTGGCAGTTGCTTTGGCGGCCACGAGCCGATTGACGGTTTCTAAACCGGCACACACGAGAACGCCAAGGGCCACCGGCGCCAGCCACTGCTGCGGCGCGAGCTGCGCAAACCCAAAAAAGTTTGCCACCGCGGGCACCGCAAAGGTGGCGACCATGAGGGCATACATCGCTATGACGATGCTTAGGCTGGCGCGGGTGAAGGGGCGGGCGAGTGCGCAAAGAACCCAGAGGCCGGCGATTGACATCAAAATCGCGGTGGATGTTCGTTCCTCTTCGACTGAGTGACCCGCGCTTCTCAGCCAAACGTCGAGGGCTATTACCGCACCTCCAATGATTAGGCCGGCTGGAACGCAAAAATACAATGAGCGTTTCAGAAAGCCGGGAACATAGCGGCGGGCGTTTGGCAAGAGCGCGAGCGCAAACGATGGCAGACCGATGGTGAAGACATCCATGGCCGATATTTGGCGAGGCAAGATCGGGTAAGCCCATAAGAAAGTGCCAAACACCAAAGTCAACGTCATTGCCCAAACCACTTTGGTTAGGAATAGTCGCGACACGCGTTCGATGTTTGCAATCACGCGCCTGCCCTCGCTCACCACTCCCGGCAGCGACGAGAACTTGCTGTCGAGCAGAACCAGGTTTGACACTGCTTTTGTGGCTGCCGCGGCGCTGCCCATTGCTATGCCAAGGTCTGCTTTTTTGAGTGCCAGCGCATCGTTTACGCCATCGCCGGTCATTGCAATCACGTGACCGCGGCTTTGCATCGCAGCCACCATGTTGCGCTTTTGTTCGGGTGTGACACGACCAAAAACCGATTCACTTTCTAAAATGTTCGCCAGCTCAGTCAGATTCTCTGGCAGGTTGCGAGCATCGAATCCGTTGCCTTCAAACTCGAGGCCGGCCTCGCGAGCAACCGCGGCCACCGTGTTGGGGTTATCGCCAGAAATCACTTTTACGGTCACGCCCTGAGCTTTGAAATAGCCGAGAGTTTCGGCGGCATCCAGCCTCACCTTCTCACGAAAGGTGACGAGAGCCAGCGCGACGCGAGAGGTTGGCAGGTCTTGATCGGCAGCCCCGGCGCTCGCCGTCAACACCAACGTGCGGCGCCCGGTGTTCGCAAGTTCGCCGGCTGCCGCTAGGGCATCCGCGTGAGTTTTTGCATCGAGCACCATTTCTGGGGCGCCCAAGGTGAAAGTTTCAAAACCCTGGCCACTGCTCGCCGCAAATGTGAAGCTGCTGAACTTGCGACTCGAGCTAAATGGAATCGAGCCGACCGCTACGAGCCGCGCTGGAGCGTTGAAGTGCGCACGCAAGCACAACGTGGTGGCGTTTGCGTCAACGTCGGCGCCAAAAAAGCCCAAAACTTCGTGCCAATCTCGAAATCTCGGGTCGGCAACCAGCTCGTGTGTCGCGTCGAATCGAATTTCACCTTGGGTCAGAGTGCCGGTTTTGTCGAAGCAGATGGTGTCGACCCGGGCTAGGCCTTCAACTGCGGGCAGCTCTTGAACTAAAACTTTTCGTCGAGAAAGTTTGAGCGCAGCGACCGCAAACGCAATGCTGGTGATCAGCACGAGCCCCTGCGGAACCATGCCCACGATGCTTGCGATCGAGGCAACGGCAGCCTCAAGCCAACGGCCATCTTTCAACGCCGAGCTCCAGCCCCCAACAGCTTGAACCTGACCGTTTATTGCGATGAGCATCATGGGCACCAGTGCCCAAGAAATCCACTTGATGATGCGGGCTAGTGAGTTTCGAAGCTCTGAGCTCACGAGCGAGAAACGTCGCGCCTCAAGGGTAATTTTGCTGGCATATGTGTCGGCGCCGACCCGAATAACCCTGGCGGTGGCTGAGCCCTCTAAAACGCCTGAACCAGCCAAAACCTCATCACCGATTTGCTTCTGAACGGGTTCGGATTCACCGGTCAGCAACGACTCATCAATGTCGACGTCGCGATGTTCGACAATCACGGCATCAGCCAAAATCTGATCACCGGCGCGCAACTCAAGCAAATCGTCGAGAACTATCTGGTGAGTTTCAATCTGCAAAGTCTCACCGTTGCGTCGCACGCGAGCGTTCGGCTGGTGAAGCAGCGCTAGGCGGTCTAAGGCACGCTTGGCGATATATTCTTGAATTATGCCGATGCTGATATTGGTCACTACGGCAAACCCAAACAGAGCGTCTTTCCACTGGCCGAGAGCCAGCAAAATAATGAACGCTCCACCTACAACGGCGTTGAAGAGGGTGAAAAGGTTGGCGCGCAGGATTGTTGCAAAGCTTCGGCTCGAATCTAGTTTTTGCTGATTTACTAAACCGAGTTCGACGCGCTCGGCAACCTGAGCGCTGGTGAGGCCATTGGCTGCGAGCTGGGTTTCATCCAATGTCGTTAGAGTTGCCATGTCTTCAGGCTAGCTGGAATAAACCGAGTAAACGGGGCATTTAGTTAAGGGAAAGAGGGATCAAATGCCAGCCGTAACCGCCGATACACTGACCCTGCCTCGACTTAGCGCCAGCCAAGGCCGAGCTCGTGGCGTCAAGTCGGTCACCCGTGGTCCGCAGGCCTATGAGGGCGAGGGATTCCCCGTCACCCGAGCCTTTGCTGGTGTGGGCTATGACGACATCGACCCTTTCATTCACATGGACCAAATGGGCGAAGTCGAATACCTGCCGCTCGAGCCGAAAGGCACGCCGTGGCACCCGCACCGCGGTTTCGAAACTTTTACCTACATGATTGACGGCACTTTTCAGCACCAAGACAGTCACGGTGGCGGCGGCACGATTCAAGATGGCGCAACCCAATACATGACAGCCGGTGCAGGCGTTTTGCACATTGAAACCCCACCCGAGGCGCTAGTTATGTCGGGCGGCATTTTTCACGGCATTCAACTTTGGATCAACCTTCCGAGCGACAAAAAGATGAGCCCACCGGCTTATCAGAGCCTTGAGGGTGGCGACGTTGAGTTGATTTCTAGCCAGGATGGAGGCGCGCTGATTCGCGTTCTCGCTGGTGAAATCGACGGTCACGTTGGCCCGGGCAAATCGCAAACCCCAATGACGATTGCTCACGTTACTTTGGCTCCGGGCGCTTCGGTTTCTATTCCTTGGAACCCGATGTTCAACGCCCTCGCCTATGTTTTGGCTGGTCAAGGAACGGTCGGCGAGTCAAGTGCTTTTGCGGCTGGCGCAAAACCTGCGGCTGTAAGCACCGGAAACCTCGCTGTTTTTACTTCGGGCGACCGCATCACACTGACGGCAAATCAAACCCAAGACTCGCGCCACAACGCACTCGAGGTTTTCTTGCTGGGCGGCAAACCGATTCGCGAGCCGGTCGTTGCCTATGGCCCATTTGTAATGAATACCAAAGAACAAATTTATGAGGCTATGAGTGACTACCAGCGCGGAAGCTTTGGTCAGATTCCCGACAACGCCCTTATGCCCTTTCACGGCTAATTAGAAAGACAAAACCGCTATGGCTGAATTACTGTTTCGTTTAGGCGCGCTCGCGGCACGTCGGGCTTGGATCGTGGTTGCTACTTGGACGCTCATCTTGGTGTCGACGGTGACCTTGATGTTGGTCGGAAACGCAAAGCTCTCAACTGCGACGAGCATCGACGGAATTCCATCTCAGGTCGTGATTGACGAGCTTAAGGCTTCTTTTCCGGCAGCCAGCCAAGGTTCGGGCCAAGTGGTTTTTCACACCACTAACGGCAAGGCTTTTACGGTCGGTCAAATCACAGACATCAAGGCGGCGTTGGCTTCAGCCGCCAAGCTACCGTCGGTTGCTAACACGCTAGACCCATTTGAGTCTCAAACCCAGATTGATGGGCAAAAGGCAAAACTAGAAGCTGGCAAAGCACAGCTTGAGGCAGCTCGTCAACAACTAGCCCAGGCCCAAACTCAGCTTGATGCGGCTAAACCTCTGCTCAGTGCAGCCGCTTTCAACGAATCCCAAACTAAAATCGACGCTCAAGTTGCGGTGGTCGAAGGTCAGTCAACTGCGCTCGGTTACGGCGAGCAGATTTTGACGGCTTCAAGTAACTTCGGCTTGGTTTCAAAAGACAACCAAACTGCTCTCGCAACAATCTATTTCGATAAACCGCTCGATGAGGTTGAAAAAGACCAAATCAAGGCGGCGGCCGACTCAATCAGTTCAGCAAAAGTGCCTGGGGTGCAGGTTGAGTTTTCAAAAGACCTAGTGCAGTCGCTAGATGGACTTCTCGGCGTCGGAGAAATCGTTGGTGTCGTAATCGCCGGCATCGTGCTTTTACTCATGCTCGGAACTTTTATTGGGGCAGGCTTGCCCCTTTTGGCAGCTCTGTTCGGGGTTGGCGTGTCGGCCACACTAACCATGGCATTGGCCGCGGTAATTTCGATGAACTCGACCACTCCGACGTTAGGTGTGATGTTGGGTCTGGCTGTTGGCATCGACTATTCACTATTCATAATCAACCGACACCGACGCCAGCTAAAGTCGGGCATGTCGATTCGAGAATCGATTGCCCTGGCAAACGGCACCTCAGGAAACGCAGTGTTGTTTGCCGGGCTAACTGTGGTTATCGCGCTAGCCGCGCTGAACCTAACAGGCATCGGCTTTTTAGGTCTCATGGGTTCGATGGGCGCAGTGGCCATTGTGATTTCAGTTGCGATTGCCCTAACTTTCACTCCCGCGATGCTTCGACTCGTTGGCACCAAAATTCTGAGCAAGCGCGAACGCTTAGTGATTGCTAACTTGCCAGCGGCGAGCAGTGCCTCGAGCCCGGCCGGCAGCGAATCACCTGCAGTCAAAGCGACCAAGTCGGTATGGGCGACCCGACGACCATGGCTAGCGCTGGCATTTTCGATCGCGATTCTGGCAATCGTTTCACTGCCTGCGTCATCGCTAAGACTGGGTCTTCCCGATGGCGGTTCTGAGCCGGTCGACACTACGGCCTACAAATCGTATGCGCTAATCACCAGCGCTTTTGGTGAGGGTGCAAACGGCCAAATCGCGGCCGTCGTGTCGATTCCAAAAGAACGTGACGACTATCTGGCCTTGCAAGCCGCAGTTGTTACCGACATGTCAAAGCTTTCAAATGTTTCAGCAGTGGCGCCGGCAGCCATTTCAAAAGACGGCAAAACCTATCTCTTTCAAGTGCTCTCAACCAAGGGCCCGGCGAGTGCCGAAACTGAAACCCTGGTTAGAGACCTGCGCGCGCTAACACCCAGCATCCTAGAAAAATATGACGGAAAACTCGGCATCACAGGAATCACCGCGAGCAATATTGACGTCTCCAAAAAACTGAATGACGCACTGCCGTTGTATTTAGGAACCGTGATTTTGCTTTCGCTGTTGCTTTTGATTTTGGTTTTCAGATCAATCGCAGTTCCGCTGATTGCCAGCGGTGGCTTCTTGCTTACGGTCTTTGCGACAATCGGCGCTGTAGTTGCCGTTCACCAGTGGGGCTGGTTAGGTTTCTTGTTTGGCATTCACAACCCTGGCCCGATTCTGAGCTTCTTGCCGACGATGCTCATCGGAATTTTGTTTGGCCTGGCAATGGACTACCAACTGTTTTTGGTGTCGGGAATGCGCGAGGCCTATGTTCACGGCAAGCCGGCACGTGAGGCTATCGTGCAGGGAATTCACCTGGGACGCTCGGTAGTGGTCGCGGCAGCAATAATCATGATCACGGTGTTTGGCGGCTTTGCTTTCTCACACCTAAGCTCGGTGCGACCAATCGGTTTCGGGCTAGCAGTGGGAGTGCTCCTCGACGCGTTCTTGGTCAGACTGCTTTTGGTGCCAGCCTTTATGACCCTGCTTGGCGACAAAGCCTGGTGGTTGCCAAAGTGGCTAGACCGAATCTTGCCAGACGTTGACGTTGAGGGTTCAAAGCTCGAGCGGTCACACGGCCACTAGGTTAAAGCGCCAAAACTTAGTGAGTGCTAGGGGCTTGTTCAACTTCGCTGCGGTCGCCAGACCATAGCGTGTGGAAAGTTCCATCTAGGTCGACTCGCTTGTAGGTGTGAGCACCAAAGAAGTCACGCTGACCTTGAACTAGCGCGGCCGGCAGGCGCGATGAACGCAGGCCGTCGTAGTAGCTCAGCGATGAAGCGAAAGCCGGAATCGGAATGCCAGCTAGCGAAGCGTTTGCCACCACTGTGCGCCAAGAAGCCACTGAGTTAGCAACTGCCTGCTTGAAATAAGGGTCAAAGATCAGAGATTCAAGAACCGGGTTTACCTTGTAGGCGTCAGCGATGCGGTTCAAAAACTGAGCGCGAATGATGCAGCCACCCCGCCAGATCTTTGAAACAGCGCCAAGGTCGATGTTCCAGTCGTATTCTTTTGCGCCGGCGCGAATCGCGTCGAAGCCCTGCGAATAAGCAACCAACTTTGATGCGTAAAGCGCGCGACGAACGTCTTCAACAAATGCTGCTCGGTCGGTGATTGCCCAAGTGGTGGCGTCGGCCGGCAGGCCATCCACGGCTGCACGCTGGGTTGCCTGCGACGAGAGTGAGCGAGCAAAAACGGCCTCGGCGATGCCCGAGACCGGGGTGCCCAGGTTGAGTGCAGTCTGAACCGTCCAAACTCCAGTGCCCTTTGAACCAGCCTGGTCAAGAATCACGTCAACGAGTGGCTTGCCGGTTTTAGCGTCAACCTGCTTTAGAACCTCAGCCGTAATCTCAATCAGGAATGACTCAAGATCGCCTTTGTTCCACTCTTCAAAAATGCCAGCGACTTCGGCCGGGGTGCAGCCACCGGCTTGGCGCAAAATGTCATAGGCCTCAGCGATTAGCTGCATGTCGGCATATTCGATGCCGTTGTGAATCATTTTGATAAAGTGGCCGGCGCCGTCGGTGCCGATGTGGGTTACACACGGCTCACCTTCAGCGATGGCTGCGATTGAGGCCAAGATTGGTCCAAGAGTTTTATAGGCCTCGACGCTGCCGCCAGGCATGATGCTTGGGCCCTTGAGCGCGCCTTCTTCGCCGCCCGAAATGCCAGCTCCGACAAAGTTAATGCCCTTAGCGCTAGCGTCTTTTTCGCGGCGAATGGTGTCGGTAAAAAGCGCGTTGCCGCCGTCAACGATGATGTCGCCCGGCTCAAACCGCTCAGACAACTGCGAAATCACTGCGTCTGTTCCAGCGCCGGCCTGAACCATAATGATTGCGGTGCGGGGCTTTGATAACGACGCAACAAAGGCGTCTATGTTATCGCTGGCGATAAAACCGGCTTCAGGGTGCTCGCTAACTAGCAAGTTGGTGCGCTCTACTGAGCGGTTATAGATGGCAACGGTGTTGCCTTCTCGGCTGGCGAGGTTTCGCGCCAAATTTGAGCCCATTACAGCTAAACCAACTACACCAATGTTTGCTTGAGTCATGAAAAATCCTAGGTTCTAAAAGAAGAGGGGGTTACCACTCGAGTTTACCCGAACTATGCCCTAGGCATTTGGCAGGCGGGAGTGCCACCGGGAAACCTGTGACGATTCTTAGCAATCAGTGCATAAACCCAAGCTGAGACTGGGGTTAGGGGTTTTGAAACGATTAGCTTGGCCAGCCATCCCAGTGATTTTGGTCGACGCAACCTGATTAGTTCTGCGACGACCTCGTGCCCGGCAAATTTCGCTTCGCCTGAAACCAAATAAACCTTGGATGCCGCCTGCTCTACACTCAAGCCAAACTCGCTCAAGTTAGCGAACTGGTAAGGCGTGATTGCGACCCGGCCGCTCCAGCGCTTCTCAACCCAAAGCGCAACGGCTGTGCAAAATCCGCAGTCTCCGTCAAAAATCAGTAGGTTGCGCATGTTCCTAGATTACGCCAGCCGAGCGATCCATCTTTTTAGGGTTTCGGGGCTCAGCGTGACGAGGTGTAAGCTTTTGGGTTGAAAGAAATTTAGCTTGGCACCTAGCCAGCAGAGAGCGAAGCTTTCAAGTGGATTCCACTGAACAATTCGAAGAAACAGTTCCCACCGAGCACACCACAAGGTTGATTCGAGAGCCTGACGGCCGAAACCGCAACGTTTTTACACGTTGGTTTTTGAAATCTGAAGGCACCGAAGCCAGCCGCTATCACGGAGGCCAAAGCTGGTGGGCAGTAATGTGCCTAACCGGCGTTGACTATTTTTCTACACTTGGGTATCAGCCAGCAATCGCGGCTCTCGCTGCCGGTTTTCTATCGCCAATCGCAACCTTGATTCTTGTGGCCCTAACCCTGTTTGGTGCTCTGCCGGTTTATCGCAAGGTCGCTAGTGGCAGTTATAAAGGTGAAGGTTCGATTCACCTTCTCGAAAAACTCTTGCCTTGGTGGCTCGGCAAGTTGTTTGTTTTGGTGATGCTTGGGTTTGCCGCGACTGACTTTATGATTACCATCACGCTTTCGGCCGCTGACGCTTCGGCCCACATCGTGCAGAACCCATTTGTTGCTGAACACATGTCGGGCGCAAACCTCATAATCACCATCAGCCTGATCGCAATCTTGAGCATCGTGTTTCTCATTGGCTTCAAAGAGGCGATTGGTCTTGCAGTTGGTTTAGTAGCCGTTTATTTGACGCTCAACGCGGTTGTTGTAATTAACTCAACAGTTTTGATTGTTGAAGGTCACAGCACTCTTTCATTTGAGGGATGGTGGCAGAAGCTTCTGCAGGAGCACGGCAACCCAATGCAAATGATTTTTATTGCGCTAATTGTTTTTCCTAAACTCGCTCTTGGCCTTTCAGGTTTTGAAACCGGTGTTGCGGTTATGCCGCAGATTCGTGGTTCGGCAAATGACCCGGTTGGTCCGCCAATCACTCGCATCAAAGGCGCTCACCGTTTATTAACGACCGCCGCGGTGATCATGAGCGTTTTCTTGATTTCGTCGAGTTTTGTAACCACGTTCTTGATTCCCCAAGACCTCTTTCACGAGGGTGGTGCGGCCTCGGGTCGCGCATTGGCCTTTTTGGCTCACGAAAACCTCGGAAACGTTTTTGGCACAATCTATGACATGTCGACCATTTTGATTCTTTGGTTTGCTGGCGCTTCGGCTTTAGCCGGCTTGCTCAACTTGGTTCCGCGCTTCTTGCCGCGCTATGGCATGGCACCCCAGTGGGCAGCCCTCAGCCGACCGCTAATCATGGTTTACACTGCCATCGCCATTGTGGTCACTATTATCTTCAACGCCAACGTTGAGGCCCAAGCGGGAGCTTATGCCACCGGTGTTTTGGTGCTGATTACCTCTGCGGCTTTTGCCGCCACACTTTTGGCCCGACGCAAACAGAAGTATCGAGCGATGGTTGGGTTTGGTTTCATCACGGCAGTATTCGTTTATACGACCATTCAAAACATTATTGAACGACCAGATGGCGTGCGCATCGCCAGCGTCTTCATTGCCGCGATTGTCGTGGTTTCGATCATCTCGAGAATCCGTCGTTCGTTTGAACTGCGAGCTCGCACAGTGCACTTTGATGATCGCGCCCACGCATTCTTGGGCGAAGAGAGCAGCGAGTTCGACATCATCAGCTTGGTTGCTCACGAGCCGCACGGCGGTGGCGAAGACGAATATCGCGCCAAGGCTCGCGACGAGCGCAAGTTCAACCACATTCCTTCGAACAGTTCGGTGATTTTCTTAGAGATCGATGTCAAAGACTCGTCTGACTTCTTAGAAGACATCAACGTGGTGGGCGAGAGCAAGTTTGGTTTTAGAGTTCTTAGGGTAAACAGCAGTTCGATTCCAAACGCGCTCGCTGCCGTCGCTCTTGCAATTCGCGACGAATACGGCATTGTTCCCGACATCTATTTTGAGTGGAACGACGGAAACCCAATTTCGAACATGCTTAAGTTCTTGTCAACTGGTGGCGGTGAGATCGCGGTCACCACGCGCGAGGTTTTGCGGCAGGCCGAGCCATCGGCAAGGCGTCGGCCGCGCATCCACGTTTCATAAGGGTTTCAGCTATCGCTTGCGGTAATCTCGACTTATGACATCTGTGAATCTCGCTGGTAAAACCGTTTTTGTTTCAGGCTCTTCGCGCGGAATCGGCGCGGCAACCGTTCAGCTTTTCGCTGCAGCCGGAGCCAAAGTTGTTATCAACTATCGCGACAAAGCGGCCCGCGCCGAAAAAATTGCAGAGGCGATTCGTGCGGCGGGCGGAACCGCGCTGACCGTGCAGGCCGACCTCACCGATTATGGTTCGGTGGCTGCAGCTCGCGACCTGATTGTTGCCGAGTATGG
>JBEGPW010000028.1:0-4300 GCA_041181225.1 Actinomycetota bacterium
GCGCGCTGAAGCGACGGCCGAAGACGATCAAGATCAGCGAGTGCAACCGGCCCGATGTTCGTGAAAGCAACGATTGGCAGGTTGGGCAAAAGGCCATCCAAGTTAATGGTGTTCGGTTTCACCAAAAGGTGTGAAAGAAGGTGAAGGCGCAGGTAAGCATCAGCGGTTGACGTGACCGGCAAAGTCAGGTCAATCTCGGTGCGCACGACACTGATGGTCACGTTGCGGCGGGAGTCTGGCCCCGCTAAAGCGTCAAGCTCACGAGGCACCAACCAAAGTTCATCGGTTTGCGGCGCGGCACCGAGCTTTGGGTTGGCATACCAAACGTCAAGCACTGTGCCGTCGGCGGCGATGGTAGCAAGGCCGTGGCCCCAAGCTTTGGTGTCGGTGAGAGTTGCGTTATTCATCGTTTCTAGGTTACAAGCTACGCTGGTCTTATGCCCGTTTTAAACCTGCATTCAAGCGCCGCCGACCTAACCGAAGCGCTTTGCAATATTGAGTCAGTTTCGGGCAACGAGGCGGCAATCGCCGACGCAATCGAAGTTGCACTTCGCGATTTAAAACACTTGGATGTTCTGCGCGACGGCAACGCAATCGTGGCGCGAACTAACTTGGCCCGAGCTCGCCGCGTGGTTATTGCCGGGCACATCGACACCGTTCCGGTGGCCGGCAACCTTCCGATTGAGCGCCGGGTTGATGCTGCGACGGGGGAGCCGATGCTTTGGGGTCGAGGCACAGTCGATATGAAAGCCGGTGTTGCCGTGCAGTTGCGTCTCGCAGCCACGATCAGCGAGCCAAACGTTGACGTGACCTATATCTTTTATGACAACGAAGAAGTTGATGCTTCGCTAAACGGGCTCGGCCGAATCTCGCGAAACCACCCCGAGTGGTTGGCGGCCGATTTTGCTATTTTGGGCGAGCCGACATCCGCTCAAATTGAGGGTGGCTGCAACGGCACGATGCGCGTTGAAGTAATCACCCGCGGCGTCAAAGCTCACTCTGCAAGACCGTGGATGGGGTCAAACGCCATCCACAGCGCAGCGCCGGCTCTAGCAACTTTGGCGGCTCACGAGCCAGTTGAGCTCGAGGTCGACGGGTTGGTTTATCGCGAGAGCCTGAACGCCGTGCTGATTGCCGGGGGTATTGCAACCAACGTGATTGCCGACGAATGCGTAATCACCGTGAACTATCGTTTTGCGCCGAGTCGCGATGCTGCGGCCGCCGAAAGTTATCTTCGAGAGGTTTTTGCCGGCACGCCTAACATCGCAGAGATTCGCGTGGTCGACCTCGCCGAGGGTGCCCGCCCAGGTCTTGACCTGCCAGAGGCAGCCAGTTTTGTGGCGGCCACCGGCTTATCGGCTCGCCCGAAGTATGGCTGGACAGACGTTGCACGTTTCAGCTCGCTCGGCGTGCCGGCCGTGAACTTTGGCCCGGGCAACCCGAGCCTCGCTCACGCCGACAACGAAGCCGTCGCGATTGCCGAAATTTTTGCGTGCGAGGAGGCCTTGACCAAATGGTTGACCGCCTAAAACCCTTAGCGCAAGCCATGTGGGCCAACTGGCTTTGGCGCGTGACAATCGTTTATGTCGGCACTCGCATTTTTACCCTGCTGCTTTTCGCCCTGCTGATGTTGATTCAGCCGTCAATCTCTGGCTATTGGCCCCAAGCTGGCCCGCAGGCGACCCTGTTTGAATACCTAAACATTTGGGACGCCGACTGGTACCGCAAAATTTACGAGTTCGGATTTGGCCCGGCTCAAGGTTATCCGCGGGTTTTGCCACTGACGGCCGACGGATTTGTTAGTGAAAATGCTTGGGCGTTCATGCCGGGGTTTCCATTTTTAGTGCGCCTGCTCAACGCGGCGACCACAGTTCCGTGGGCGATTTTGGCGCCTCTGGTTTCAACCGCGTTCGGTTGGGTTTTCTCGGTTTATGCCTATCGCCTCTTCAGCCGTCGATTTAATGCAAACGTTTCGCTGTGGTCGCTTTTGCTTTTGCTCATCTCGGCCGCGTCACCGATTTTGCAGACCGGTTATGCCGAAAGCATGGGCTTGGCGCTTCTAGCAATTTCACTGTGGATGATTGTCGAGCGCAAATACCTTTTGGCGATAGTGCCGTTGGGCTTTATGGCGTTTACGCGGCCTGGTGTTATAGCGATGGCTGCGGCCTTGGCTGGAATCTTTGTTACTCGTTGGTGGCAGTCACGTAATCAAGTGGTTGAGTTTCCGATTGAAGAGCGTTTGCGAATGGCGATCTTGGGTTGTTCGACGTTCGTCTTGGGCCTTGGCTGGAGCCAGCTGGCAACCTGGTATACCGGTGTTCCCGATGCATATCTAAAGACCGAGCTCTATTGGCGACTGTGGATTATTCCTGAAGCAAAATTTGTGCCTTTTGAAGGTTGGCTCAAGGCGGGCGGTTTTTATTTCGGAAGTTTCTTAGGGCCGACAGTGGTTTTGACGCTCTTAGCTTTTGTTGCGATGCTCATGTTTACCAAGTCGGTGCGAGATCTTGGCTTAGAGATGCGCTGGTGGGCCGTCGGCTACCTGTTGTATCTAGTGGCGGTTTTTTATCCGCAATCGAGCACCTTTAGGTTGCTTTTGCCAGCCTTTGTTCTATTTGCGGCTTTCGGTCGGTCGACTTACTACGACAAGAAGTGGATCAAGTGGGGAATCGTGGTTTTGTCTCTGCTGACGCAAATTTTGTGGCTTGCCATAGCTTGGCGCTTCGAACACCCAGATTTCACTCCTCCGTAGGGAGCCGCTTTTGCAACGATTCGTAAAGTTTTCGTTTTGCGTATTTTGCCGTGGGATAATAGAAGCTCTGCACTAATGGCGGGAAATCAAGGAGTTTTAAAATGGCAGCTATGAAGCCACGCACAGGCGATGGTCCGATGGAAGCCGAGCGCGAGCCTCGAGGTTTAATCGTGCTTAGGGTTCCACTAGAAGGTGGAGGTCGTTTGGTTGTTTCGGTTAACGAACAAGAAGCCAAGGAACTTCACCAGGTTCTCGACTCAATCGTCAACCCATAAGCGTTCAAAATAAAAAATGCCGGTCAGCGATGACCGGTTTTTTTATGCGCGCTTAACTGCAATCAATAGCCCATCGCCGGTGGCGGTGAGGCTGGTTGCGAAATTCTCGTTGCTTTTAAGATTGCGCAAAACGTCCCTCAGAATAGCTGTCGAGTCGTCGCGCAACGCAGGGTCGGGCACGCGGTCGCGCCAGAGTGCGTGTGCAATAGCGATTGCACCGCCGCGGCGAACTAGGCGAATAGCTTCAGCCACCTGTTCTTCTAAGGTTTCGCGATCGGCGTCAAGAAAAACCAAGTCGTAGCCGCCGTCGGCCATATTTGACATTACTTCTGAGGCGCGGCCGGCAATCACACGCGTGCGGTTGGCCGCAATTTTGGCGTCGGCAAAAGCAGTTTTGGCTGCGTTTTGACGGTCTGGTTCGGTGTCGATGGTTGCGAGAACTGCGTTTGGCGCAGCTGATAAAAGCCACAGCCCTGACAGGCCGCAACCCGTGCCGGCTTCAACAATCGTTTTTGCTCCGAGGCTTGCGGCCAAAACGGCGAGGGCAGAGCCGGTGGCGGCTGTGACGCATTCAACGCCGAGCTCATCGGCTCGAAGGCGGGCCACGCGCATGGCTTCGGTTTCGCCTGCGAACTCTTCGGCATACTTCCAACTGCTGATTTTGTCTACCATGATGCTCCTCGCAAGTAGCTTAAACTGCGATCTCGCGCCTGTGGTCTAAGCCACGCTGAGGTATTCTGATTAGATGTTTGGCCTGTCAACCGAAAAGTTTGTGATTCTGGTAATCATTGCGCTTTTTGTGCTCGGCCCAGAGCGTTTGCCTCAATACGCGGCCCAGTTGGCCAAGCTGGTGAAGCAGTTGCGGCGCATGGTAGATGGCGCTAAAAATCAACTTGCGTCTGAAATGGGCGATGAGTTTAACGACGTTGACTGGCGCAAGCTCGACCCTCGTCAATACGACCCTCGCCGCATCATTCGTGATGCTCTCATCGAAGATCCGATTCGTCCGGTTGGGCCGTTGGCGACCGATGTTTCGGGTGTCGCCTCGAGCGGGGTTGCTAGCACTGCCGCCTTTGCTCAGTTTGCACAAGTTACCCAAGTTGCCCTGAGCGCGGGCGAAGCAGCGCCATTCGACAGCGAATCTACTTAGGGCAAACGGCGCTGAATCGCGGTTAGCAGGCGCAACAGCGGGGCCAGGCGGTTGTAGTGCTTGCCTCGAGTCGGCAGCTTAATCGGTGAACCAGCGGTTGCAATTGTGCGCGCTTCGGTAAAC
>JBEGPW010000029.1:0-13386 GCA_041181225.1 Actinomycetota bacterium
ATTCACCGTGAACCGGCATCACGTTTTTGGGCTTCAAGATGTTGTAGCAATACAGCAGCTCGCCAGCAGCCGCGTGGCCTGAAACGTGCACCTTGGCATTGCCCTTGTGAATCACGTTGGCGCCGAGCTTGGTCAAACCGTCGATAACTCGATAGACCGCGTTTTCGTTACCAGGAATCAGTGAGCTTGCGAGAATGACGGTGTCGCCCTCCCCCACTTCAATGTTGTGGTCGAGGTTGGCCATGCGAGCCAAAACCGCCATCGGCTCGCCCTGCGAACCCGTGCTCATGTAAACGATTTTGTCGAGTGGAAGATCAGCGGCTTTTTTGAGGTCAATCAAGACATCGCCCGGCACGTTGAGGTAACCCATCGATGATGCAATATCCATGTTTCGAACCATGCTGCGACCAACTAGCGCGACACGGCGACCGTGTTCGTGCGCGGCGTCGAGAACCTGCTGCACTCGGTGAACGTGCGAACTAAACGACGCGACAATTACCTGTCGCTTTGAACGACCGATGATGTCAGAAATTACCGGGCCGATGTCTTTTTCAAGTGGAGTAAAGCCCGGCACGTCGGCGTTAGTCGAGTCGCTCATGAACAGGTCGAGGCCCTCTTCGCCGATGCGGGCAAACGCGCGAAGGTCGGTGAGCCGGCCATCCAAAGGAATCTGATCCATCTTGAAGTCGCCGGTGTGCAAAACACTGCCGGCTTCGGTGCGAATCACAACGGCGAGCGCGTCGGGAATCGAGTGATTCACGGCAACAAACTCGAGGTCAAAGTCGGCAAGTTTTTCGCGACGACCCTCAGCCACCACCATGCTGTAAGCCACGATGCGGTGTTCTTTTAGTTTGGCTTCAACAAAAGCCAGGGTCAGCGCTGAGCCAATCAGTGGAATATCCTGTTTCAATCTCAACAGGTAGGGCACCCCACCGATGTGGTCTTCATGCCCGTGGGTCAGAACTATGCCGACAACATCATCGAGTCGGTCACGGATGTAGCCAAAGTCAGGCAAAATAACGTCAACGCCCGGCTGGTGTTCCTCTGGGAACAGCACTCCACAGTCAACGATCAGCAGCTTGCCGTTTATTTCGAACACGGTCATGTTTCGACCGATTTCACCGATGCCACCGAGGGGAACGATGCGCAAGACTCCGCGTCGCAGCGGTGCTGGCGCGGGAAGGGTTTGAACCATTGGTTCTCTTTTCATATTCAGTTGGTTATTTGTTTTGGCCAGCACTGTTGCTGAACCGAAAGTTTTGCGCTTGGCGCTTGATTTTTAGTTGTTCCCGGTTAGCGAGTTGTGCCGGCAACTTTTGGCAGCGCGCCGCCAGCGGCAGCGTTGCGGTCAGGCCTAAAGTTTTCGAAGCTCAGGCCGGTGATGGTCTTAACTTTGTCGATATCGTCTTCGATGCGAGCTGCCTCGGCGTCTTCTGGCCCAACCAATGGCAAGCGAACGCGCGGGCTGTCGATGATTCCCAGGCCGTGCAGGGCATACTTTGTGGCCACGGTGCCTGGCACGTGAGTCATGAGAGCACGCTGAAGTGGTTCGAGTGTGTTGTGAACTTCGAGCGCGTGATTGAAGTCGTTTCGGTTTGTGGCGTCAACCAGTTCACGATAGGCCGCCGGCGCTACGTTAGCTGTCACGCCAATCAACCCGGTTGCCCCGATCGAAAGGTGAGGCAGCGCGTTGCTGTCATCGCCAGAAAAATAAATCAAGTCGGTTTCGTTCATGATGCGCGAGGCCTGAGCGAGGTCACCCTTGGCATCTTTAACGGCAACAATGTTCGGATGCTTCGCCGCACGGTGGAAGGTGTCATAGGCAATCGGAATGCCCGAGCGACCTGGGATGTCGTAAAGGATTACCGGCAGGTCAGTGGCATCTGCGATTAGGCGAAAGTGAGTTAGCACACCGGCTTGCGAAGGCTTGTTGTAATAGGGGGTGACGATCATCACGCCATCGGCCCCGGCGGCGGCGCTCGCTTTGTAGAGCTGAATTGCGTGGGCGGTTTCGTTTGAACCACCGCCGGTAATCACTTTGGCGCGACCAGCAGAGACGCTCTTTGCCACGGTAACCAACTTGAGCTTTTCGGCATCGGTGAGCGTCGAGGTTTCGCCGGTGGTTCCGGTAACCACTACGCCGTCGGCACCGTTGCTGATTATGTAGTCGATGAGTTTTTCGGTGCTAGCCCAATCAACTTCACCTTCGTGGTTCATCGGGGTTACCAGCGCAACAAGCACCTGGCCAAAAAACTCTCTACCGTTTTGAGACATCTGAATCCTTAGTTATGGAGCGACGCGGCCGTTGGCATTGAAAGATTCGAAAGTTAGCGGCATCAACTTTGCCCAGAAGTCTTCCATCTTCTCGGCGCACATTTCGATTTCACGCTGAGGGAACGACGGAAAATGAGTGCCTTCGCGCTTAGTTCGCAAGCTCAAGAAGTTCATCAGAGCTCGAGCGTTCATCGTGACATACATGCTCGAATAAATGTTTAGCGGCAAAACGATGCGCGCAACCTCACGAGCCACACCAGCCTCTAGCATGCGCTGATAAGACTCATAAGATTCTGCTGACGCCTTGCGCGACTCTTGCTCAACCAGCGCAATCTGCTCGGGAGTACCTGGTAGGAATTCATAGTGACCGGTTTTGCCGGTCTGAACTAGATTTCGGTCTGGACCGGGCACATAAAAGACCGGGCTGAGTTCTTTGTATCGACCCGACTCTTCGTTATAGCTGGCGATGCGGTGGCGCATAAACTCGCGAAAAACAAAAATCGGAGCCTGCACATAAAAAGTCATCGAGTTGTGTTCGAATGGGCTGCCGTGACGATCACGCATCAAATAGTTGATGAGTCCGCGACTGCGCTGATCGGCTTCAGCGTCTTGCCCGGCCATCGCCGCGTCAAGGCTTTGCTCACCCTGAGTTGAAACTCGCGCAGCAAAAAGAACATCTTGGTCGCTAGCGTTTGAGCGCACCAGTTCGACGGTCACGTCGCTTCTAAAAATTACATCAGACACACCTAAATCTTAGGCGGTGCGAACGCTCAGTCGCGCCTAGCAGCTGGCAGTGGCTTTTGGCTGCGACGTAAGATTACGACACAAAGATTGAATGAGATTCGGTTGCCTCTAGCCTGTAGTCATGCCTCTTGAAATCAAGTTAGCTCTGTTTGGCGCGTTAGTCGCGTTGACTTTGCTCGCCGGTTTAGTTTGGAAAGCCCGCACCGGGCGGGCAAACCTTGTGAAATCTGGCGAGATTGTCGACCTCGGAAAACTAGAGGCAACAAAGGGTGGTCAGCGCGTCAGCAAGTATGGGCGCAAGGCCACTTTTGTTCAGTTTTCAACCGAAGTTTGCTCGCAATGTCGCCAAACCGCCAGATTTCTCAGCGAAGTTGAGGCAAAACACTCAGACGTTTTGCACGTCGAAGTCGACGTAACCAACCGACTAGACGTTGCGGCGCAATTCAAAGTATTGCAAACCCCAACAATTTTGGTTTTGGACTCAACCGGTCGCGTCAAAGCGCGCATCGGAGGAGCACCAAAACCAAACGTCATCAATCACGAACTAGAAAAACTTGAGGTCATCTAATGTCAAGCTCAGCGAATGCAACCACTCCCGCCGGAATCGACCCGCGCGGTCCGCGCTTTGGCGCAACCATCACAAACGTTCTCAGCGTGGTCATTTTCTTTTTAGCACTCGATTCAAGTGAAACCGGGCCAAGCGCTGCCTACCTCTTATTGGTTTTGGCCGCCGCACTTTTTGCGGTTGGTGCGTTTTTTGGCACCAGCAGCCACCCTTACTCTTGGCTTTATAAAAAACTTGTCAGACCCCGACTTAATGCGCCCAAGGAACTCGAAGACCCACGACCTCCCCAGTTTGCTCAAGGGGTTGGCCTCTTTGTCGCTGCGGTCGGAATAGTGCTGCAAGCTTTCGGTGTGACCTACGGTGTCGCAATTGCGGCAGCCGCGCTGTTTGCAGCATCAACTCTGCAGGCCTATTTTGCCTACTGCCTAGGCTGCCAGATATATCTAGGCTTGAAACGCGCCGGAATCATTCGCGCGAGCTAACCTGATAGCGTTTCGCATAGCCGAACGAGCACGTCGGCGGTCCCCCGCCGCGTCATAGGCCAAACCGAGTGAAAACCACGCTGACCAGAGTTCTGGCTGAGCTTCGGTGGCGCGGCTAAAACGCTCGAACTCAGCGTCGGCAGAATCGCGAGTTGGTCGGCCACTGGGCCGCACATCCAAGTTAAATTCTGGGTATTCGCCGCGAGCCAAAAGCTTTTTTGAAAGTCGTTCAAGACGAAAACCAAATCTGAGCTCAACAAAAATTCCAAAGAGGCCCATCAACGGAAAAACAACCAGCACCGATCCCATAATTTGCCCGGCTAAGTGCCCACTCTGAAGAAAAATGATTGCTTTTTGGCCCAGCAAAACGACATAGAGAATCGTGAGTGCCGACATAACAAGGACCCAGATTTTTGTGTTCATCGCGTTCTATCGGTTCGAAGCTTCAACGACGGCTTGCAGCCCGACGGTGAGGCCAACCGCACTAGCGGCGGCACGCAACGAAAGCAGGATTCCCGCTTGATAAGCCCGAACCGTTGTGGTTTCGTGACTCAGCGTGAGCAGCTCACTTTCGCCGCCAAAGAAAATGTCTTGCTTCGCCGAAACACCAGAAAGGCGAAGGCTGTGAATCGGAACGCCGGCAGCGATTTGCCCGCGCGCGGGTTGCCCGACTCCCGGCACAAGCGGCTGGGTCAACTGGGCTTCGGCACGCGCGTGCGAGATCATCTCGGCGGTGCGAACCGCTGTTCCAGACGGCGAGTCAATCTTGCCGGCGTGGTGGGCTTCTACGATTTCGATCGAGTTAAAAAAGACGGCTGCTTCGGCAGCGAACTTGCTGGCCAACATCGAACCGATAGAAAAGTTTGGAATTATCAAAACCGCTGGTGCGGCAGTCGCTCCGGCATTTGCAGCCGCAGTCGCCGCCTTGACTTTTGCTTCAATCAGCGCAAGCTTGCTGGCCGACCAACCGCTTGTGCCAACCAAAACTTTGAGGCCATTGTCGATGCAAAAGGTCACGACGCTCTCGCTCACGTTAAACCTCGTGACATCAAAAACCACGTCGGCGCCTAACACCTGAGAGAGTTCACTCTTTGAATCGAGGGCGGCGTGCAACCGAAGGTCTTGGGCCGCGTCAATAAGCTCTAACGCCAGCTTGCCCATGCGACCGGTAGCACCGACCACAGCTACTGAAATGCTCATAACTAAATCTTAAGCAGTGATTCGAACATTGACTCGTCAACGTCGCCGACCGCCACGATAGAGCGTTCGCGACCCAAAAGCCACGCGGCCAAATCTTGAACCTCAGCCAGAGTTACTTTTTCGAAATGTTCCAGCGTGGCGTGCAGGTCTAAAAACTCGCCAGTGGTTAACTCTGAACCGGTTAGGCGGCTCATTCTGGCCTGTGAACTTTCAAACTTGAGAGCCAAACCGCCCGAAATGTTTCCCTTGGCCAAAGTCAACTCATCCTGAGTGATTCCGCTCTGGGCAACTTTCTCAAGCTCAGTCAACATCAGCTGGCTAACCTCAGTGGTCTTGGCTGGCGAACAGCCGGCATAAAGGCCGAAATAAGCAGCGTCAGAGTAACCCTGGTTAAAAGAAAACACGCTGTATGCGAGGCCGCGCTTTTCGCGAATCTCCTGAAAGAGTCGCGAACTCATGCCACCGCCCAAGGCCGTGTTTAAGATGGCCATTGCAAAGCGACGATTGTCGTCTGCAATCAAACCCTGCATTCCAATCAAGACGTTCGCCTGGGCAATCGGGCGCTTTATGACTTTAAGTTGCGCACCCCGGGCGATTTTAGCTTCGCTGATCGGGCGACGCGCAACCGGCTTGGCAGAAACCCCTAGGTCCATTCCAGCCTTGCTGAGAGCTTCTTCGACCTGCTTTATCAGCTGCTCGTGATCGACTCCCCCGGCGGCGGTAACCACGATGTCTTGTGGGCGATAGTTCGCTTGGTAATAGCTCCAAACCGCGTCGCGGGTTACGGCGTTAATGGTCTCGGGCGTTCCACCGATTGGTCTGCCAAGCTCGTGCTCACCGAGAACAGCCTCGGCAAAAGCCTCAAAGGCAACATCTTGAGGGTCGTCATCGTTCATCGCGAGTTCTTCGAGAATCACCGTTCGCTCGTTTTCGAACTCAGTTTTGTCAATCACCGAGTCAGCCAGCATGTCGCCGATAACGTCAACCGCGAGTGGCAACGCTGTGCTCTGCACTCGCGCGTAATAACTGGTGTGTTCTTTACCGGTCGAAGCGTTGGATGAGCCGCCGACCGAGTCAAAGGCAATCGCAATGTCGAGCGCAGTGCGACGCTTGGTTCCTTTGAAAAGCAGGTGTTCTAAAAAGTGGGTGCTGCCAAAGTCGCTTTTGGTCTCATCGCGAGAACCAACGGCAACCGAAAAAGAAACGCTCGCGCTGGCAGCGGCTGGCATTGTCTCGGTTAAAACACGAACGCCGCTGTCGAGGATAGTGCGGCGAACCACACTACCCTCGCTAGCGGTGAACGAGAGTTCGCGCTGGTCTAGATCAAAAATAATTTCAGTCATGGCTAAACCAGCCCTTTGCTTTTTAGTTTTAAAACGGGTTTTATTCTTCGTCGCTTGAGTCGTCGGCGCTCGCCGAAGCGGCGCTTTCTTCACCCTCAACAACCGGGGCGAGCGAAAGCTTGCCACGGTCGTCAATCTTGGTGATTTCAACCTGAAGGCGCTGACCCACCTCAAGAACGTCTTCAACGTTCTCAACACGCTTGCCTTCAGCTATCTTGCGAAGCTCTGAAATGTGCAACAGGCCATCCTTGCCTGGCACCAGCGAAACAAACGCACCAAACGTGGCTAGCTTCACAACGGTGCCCAAGAAGCGCTCGCCAATCTCAGGAACGTGAGGGTTGGCGATAGCGTTCACAGCAGCGCGAGCGGCTTCGGCCGAAGGGCCATCGGTTGCGCCAATGTAAACAGTGCCGTCGTCTTCAATCGAAATGTCAGCGCCGGTGTCTTCTTGAATCTGGTTGATCATCTTGCCCTTAGGGCCAATGACCTCACCAATTTTGTCAACCGGAATCTTCACAGCGATGACGCGTGGAGCGGTTGGGGCCATCTCGTCTGGAGAGTCAATGACCTGCTCCATGATGTCGAGGATGTAGTGACGGGCCTCACGAGCCTGAGTCAACGCACCACCCAAGACCGAGGCGGGAATGCCGTCGAGCTTGGTGTCGAGCTGAATCGCGGTGATGAAGTTACGGGTTCCGGCAACCTTGAAGTCCATGTCGCCAAGTGCGTCTTCGGCGCCAAGGATGTCGGTTAGCGCGGCATACTTGGTGGTTCCGTCGATGGTGTCAGAGATCAGACCCATTGCGATGCCCGCAACAGTTGCCTTTAGTGGAACACCTGCGTTTAGTAGGCCCAGAGTCGAAGCACAAACCGAACCCATTGAGGTTGAACCGTTTGAGCCGAGCGCCTCAGAAACCTGACGAATCGCATATGGGAACTCGCTGCGGCTAGGAAGCACTGGAACCAATGCGCGCTCGGCTAGTGCACCGTGACCGATTTCGCGACGCTTCGGGCTGCCAACGCGACCAACTTCACCCGTTGAATAAGGAGGGAAGTTGTAGTTGTGCATGTAGCGCTTTGAAGTGACCGGGGTCAGTGCGTCAATCTGCTGTTCCATCTTGAGCATGTTCAAGGTGGTGATGCCCAAAATCTGAGTTTCACCGCGCTGGAAGATTGCTGAACCGTGCACGCGAGGAATCACGCCAACTTCGGCATCGATGACACGAATGTCGCGCAGACCGCGGCCGTCGATGCGAATGCCTTCGTTTAGAACGCGCGTGCGCATCACCTTTTTGGTAACTGACTTGTAGGCAGCGCTGAACTGAGCCATTTGAGCTTCGTCTAGACGAGCGGCAAGAGTTTCTTTGGTGCTTGCCTTTAGCGCGTCGTCGGCGTTCTGACGCTCAACTTTGTCGGCAATCTGATAAACGGTTGCAAGCTCAGCCTGGGCTAGCTCGGCAACCGCGTTGAAAACCTCGTCGGTGTAAGGCAAGAACACTGGGTATTCCGCGGTCGGCTTTGCAGCCTTGGCGGCCAAACGAGCCTGAGCGTCGATCAGAATCTTGATGAACGGCTTTGAAGCCTCAAGGCCCTGGAACACGACGTCTTCGCTAGGTGCGACAGAACCCTCTGAAATTAGGTTCCAAGAGTTCTCGGTCGCCTCAGCCTCAACCATCATGATTGCGACGTCTTCGACGCCATTCTCAACGATTAGTCGACCGGCAACAACCATGTTGAAGACGGCGCGCTCGAGCTGCGAGTACTTAGGGAACGCAATCCACTGGCCGTCGACGAGTGCAACACGCACGCCACCGATTGGTCCTGAGAATGGCAAGCCAGCGAGCTGAGTTGACATCGAAGCCGCGTTGATGGCGATCACGTCGTAAAGCTCTTCTGGAGCGATTGCCATTACCTGAACTACGACCTGAATTTCATTGCGCAAACCGTCAACGAATGAAGGGCGAAGTGGGCGGTCAATCAAACGGCAGGCAAGGATTGCCTCGGTTGATGGGCGGCCTTCACGGCGAAAGAAGCTTCCAGGAATCTTGCCCGCAGCATACATGCGCTCTTCAACGTCGATGGTCAACGGAAAAAAGTCAAACTGATCTTTTGGCTGCTTGCTAGCAGTTGTTGCTGAAAACAACATGGTTTCGGCGTCTAGGTAGACAGCTGCGGCACCATGGGCCTGCTGTGCTAAACGACCGGTTTCGAACCGAATAACGCGCTTTCCATATTTGCCGTTGTCGATTTCTGCGTATTCAAATTGAGTGCCATCCATAGGCTCTACTTTGTCTGGACCAACCATTGGTCTCTCCTCTTATTTCTATGTTCTTCGCGACCGACGCTGTGGCCTGAGGCGCCAGCTAAGTGAAGCTTTAGGGCGCAAAACTCAAACATCCGAGCGCAAAAAACGCCTGAAGTCGGTCGTGAAAATGAGCGGTCGCGCAGGTAAACCTGCCCACATTTGAGGGTTGCCCTGGTCTGCAGTAGTAAACCTTGCGAAAATTCCCCAAGATCTGCAACCGAAGACCAGCAAACCTGCCACGATGCTCTGCCCTAAGACTAACAGAATGCCCCCAAAAAGGGCAGTTAAAGGCAAACGCACCCCCGATTTTTATTTCGAGGATGCGCGTTGCTCTTGCAAATCTTTAGCGACGAAGGCCAAGGCGCTCGATTAGGTTACGGTAGCGGTTGATGTCAACGCCCTGTAGGTAGCCGAGAAGACGACGACGCTGACCAACCAAGATCAATAGACCGCGGCGGCTGTGGTGGTCGTGCTTGTGCTCTTTGAGGTGCTCGGTTAGGTCTTTGATGCGCTGGGTTAGAACAGCAACCTGGACCTCTGGCGAACCAGTGTCACCCTCGTGAGTTGCATACTCGTTGATGATTGAAGTTTTTACTGCTGAGTCGAGAGCCATTTGATTCCTTTCAGAGATCTCGCTGCACGGTGCCAAAACGGAATTGTTTGGGCGCTATCTTTCCGTGGCCGATTCACGGCAACCTGACAAGCCTAGCCCAAAAAATTGACTCTGGCTACTCCAAGCCTGATTTGTAGCCTCGGGCGACTAGGCCCAACCGTCTTTAGGAGCCTCAGTTGCTGGCGCAAACCGGTTTCCGCGCCAAGATGGCTTCGACTTAAGCACTGTCACCACAAACTGAAAGATTACAACTGGAATAACCGCGAGAAATGTGAGCCCAAAGGCAGAAACGAAACGCTCGGCAAGCATGATGGTTTGCTCTTCGGTCGGATCTTTCAGCGTCATGTAAACATCAAGTGTCTCTTTGAACAGCAAGATAGCCGGGCCAGACAGAGCAATGAAAATCCAGGGAATCAGCCCGGTCAAAAGCCAATAGCCACTAAAGCCAGCATCGTGAAACCTGCGAATGGTAAGCGGAATCACCCAGAAATATAGAACCAATTGAACCAGATTTTGAAGGCTGACAATGTTTGCGGTAGCTTGACCGCCATTAGCAACACTCTCGATAGTCGAGACCACAAGTAAAACCAAAAACGTAAAAAGAGTGAAATACCAGTATTCGCCGCGGCTTGAGATGCCTTTATAGTCATTCCAACGTGTGAACACTGACTTTACTGCGCCGACAAAAGTCACATTAACTCCTTCTTTGGTTTCAGTTTATGGTCTCAGAGGGCTTCAACAAAAATAGAAGCCCCCGAACACCCTAGGGGGCGGCGTTCGGAGGCTTCTTCGCAACGGGCCGGTGGGATTATTCCGGAGTAATCCGCTGCGCGTCTAGAAAATCTTTAGTCGTCGTCGCCTTCGTCTTCGCCCTCGTCGTCGCCTTCATCGTCGCCTTCATCGTCGTCGCCGCCGTTAAACACTGGCGGAACAATTACCTGGGTTCCGCTTGAAGAGCTAGGAGACGAGCTTGTAGTTGGGTCGTTAGAGGCAACTGGCGCAGTTGAAGAACTTGGGTCAGTTACAGAGTTCGGGTCAACCGCTGCTCCAGCATCGCTGGCAAGTCTCTGGTCTTCGCCGACAATAGTGCCCTCGTTAGCCCCCTGATCGGCAGGCAAAGTATCGTCTGAAGAGATCACGTCTTGCGACGAAGAATCATCACCATTCGGAGAAATGTTTGAAGTCACGGGCGCTAGAACGTCGGGAAGCGAACCGGTCATTGCAAAAGCGCCGCCACCGACTAGCGCGCCAAAGATCACAAAACCGCTGGTGATTAGAAGGCCAGATTTCAGACGCGCTGACGCTTGAGTTGGCTTGTCGTGAATATAGTCCGGGTTGATGTCGGTAGGTGCGGACTCAACGAATTCGTTTTGCTGATCGTTCATGATTCTCCTTGATAGAACTTCAAGGTTTATTAAGGCACTTTTAGTTGTGTGAAGTCCTAAAAAAGACTGTGAAAATCCTGAGAATAATTAGCGCGATAACCTAACGCGAATCTTCTCGAGATCACGGTTTATCTCTGCCACCAAATCGTCAACACCGTCGAACTTTGCCGATGGCCTTATAAAGTCGACGTATTCAAGAGTGACAACTTTGTCATAAAGGTCAAGAGTGGTCTCGTCTAACACATGTGACTCAACTAGGCGAGGTACGGCTTGAAAAGTCTCGTTGATGCCAACCGAGTGGGCCGCCGGGTGTCTCACACCGTCGGCAATCAACCAACCGGCATACACGCCATCCAAGGGCAAGTAACCCTCGGCATCTCGGCTGATGTTTGCGGTAGGAAAACCAATGGTTCGACCTATCTTTAAGCCGTGTTCGACGATTCCGACGGTTGTGTGCACTCGGCCAAACATTGCATTGGCCTGAGAAACATCGCCACGGTCTAAAGCGTCGCGAATCGCGCTGGTTGATATTCTCACGCCGTCTAACATAAGCGGTTCGATGCTTTCGGCCGTGAATCCGAGCTTCGAACCGAAATCAGCTAGTTCTTTTAGACCGCAAGCACCGCCGCGACCAAACTTAAAGTCGGGGCCAATCAAAACACTTTTGGCGTGCAAAGCGTTGGCCAAAACCGTATTGGCAAAATCTTCGCCAGATAACGCGGCCAGTTCAGTTGTGAAAGGCAAGACCAAAACCGCATCAACGCCCAAACTTTCAATCATCGAAAGCTTCTGAGCCTGGCCAATCAGAGGCAACCGAGCCCGCTCAGGCTTGAGAACTGCATCTGGGTGGCGATCGAAAGTGACCAAAACACTGGTGAGTTTTTTGTTGGATTCAGTGCTGTTCTTCAAATCGACCACGGCTTGAATGAGCTTTTTGTGCCCGAGGTGAATGCCATCGAATTTGCCGATGGTGACGACTGAAGCTTCGATTCCGCTCACTTCATCTAAGGACCTAAAAATTTGCATTAGTTGGCAAGGACCTTTCGCTGGCGACGAAGGTAGAGCAACCCAAAAATTGGAAGGATGACCGGCAAGCACGCATAAGCGGCGCCGTAAAGCCACCAAACGGTGTGAAAATTGTTTAGTTCAGCCACGAAGAATCCGGCGGTGCCCACTGACACAACGCCTACGAGTTCGAACCAAAGAGCCACTCTGGCAATACTTTGAAGCCGCGCACGCTTGCTCGCCAGTGTCGCGGCCACCACCAAATAAACCAGAGCCGAGAGAGCCGAAAGTGAATACGAAAAAGGCGCTAAATCAAATTTCGTGAATAGTTCGAAGGTTGCCCGCCCCGAGGCTGCCAAAGCGAAGACGCCATATACGGCTACCAACACCCGGCTGAAACCTGAATATCGAGCAGGCGCGAGCGGCACGGTTTTTTTGGGCATAAATCAAGCCTAACTAAGAGCCAAGCGCCTGTAATCGAATGCGGCGAAGATTGCCAAGAAAAATTTCTGCAGGCATCAGAACCAAAGTGTGTGCATGCGAGCCAACATCACAAAAACCGTGAATGCACCCACCGCCAAAACGAAGTTCGACCAATAGGCGCGTTCCAACAGCGACCAAAAAACGGCCAGAATCGGCACCAACAAAGCAACCGCCAGGTAGGTGAAAAACTCGAACTGCCCGTGTGACGCCTCGGCTCCACCGAGAGAGAGGGCAAGTGAAATCGCCAGCTGCGCTAAAAGGCCCAGCTCGACTAGAGCGAGGAAACCGAGCCCAAAAAAGTTGGGTGATCTTTTGGCGAAGCCAAAAACCAATGTCAACAGAGTTGCCGCGCCGGCAATCGCCAGCTGAGCCAAGAACCAAAACTCAAACATCGGCAAACACCACAAGTGATTTGAATTCTGAACTGCTGGCCGGCGTCAAAATAGCCACCAGCTCGCCTGCAACACCGATTGCCGCGACATCAGCGTTCTGCCCGCCAGAACCGATGCGTTTTCCGTGGCGAACGGCAATGGTTTGGTCAGCATCAAGTTTCAAGGTCGCAAAACGGCGCGCTGCGGCCGAAGCAAGTGGCTCGACAATCAAGCCACCGAGCGGCAAAGCATTCGGGCCACCAATCAAATCGGCAACCTGGTCACGTTCGGGAAGCACTTGAGCCGAGCCCAAGTCGTAACCGCCGATGCGAGTGCGCCTGAGAGCCGTGAGGTGCCCGCCAACGCCCAAAGCAGCCCCGAGGTCTCGAGCAAGTGCCCTAACGTAAGTGCCAGATGAGCAATCAACAACAACGTCGAGGTCGATAAATTTTTGGTTCTCGCGAAAATCAAAAACCACCCGAGGATCCCCCACCAAATCGAACCGGCTAACAGTGACCGGGCGGGCTTTTAGCTTGACGGTGTCTCCGCTACGAACCAGAGCATAAGCGCGCTCGCCGTCAACCTTGATTGCGCTGACCGAACTCGGCACCTGCAA
>JBEGPW010000030.1:0-12329 GCA_041181225.1 Actinomycetota bacterium
TTTCAGGTCAAAGACCTGGCTTCACTAAACGGAACCTATTTTGATGGCGTGCGCATCGACAGCGCGCTGCTCGACAACGGTGCTGAGGTTCAAATCGGCAAGTTCAAGTTGGTTTTTCACGCGTCGCCGGCTGATTTGGTGGCTGGTCACTAGTTATGGCTCTTAGCTCGGTTAGCCCGTTAGCGGGCCGCGAACCAAAGCGTTTGACCATTGGTCAAGTGTTGAATCTTTTGCGCGCCGAGTTTAATGACCTCACCGACTCAAAGCTTCGCTTCTTAGAAGAGCAGGGTCTTGTTACCCCTCAGCGCACCGACTCGGGCTATCGCAAGTTCAGCCAGGCCGACGTAGACCGCTTGCGTTTGGCTTTGCAGTTGCAGCGCGACCGATACTTGCCTCTCAAAGTGATCAAAGACTACTTGGATGACCTCGACGCCGGCCGCCAGCCAAACCTGCCAGCGATGCCTGACACCAAGGCAGTTCGAAGCACAGCCAAGAAACTCACCAAGCTCGACCTCATTAGCCAGAGTGCAATCACCGACAGCGTTTTGGCTGCAGCTCAAGACGCCAAGCTAATTGGTGTTGCACCATTCGCGGCGGCTGACGTTGAAATTGCCAAGGCTTTAGTTGAGCTTCAAAAGTTCGGAATCTCTGCCCGCCACCTCACAAGTCTCAAAGCTGAGGCACAACGTGAGATCGGAATCATCGAGGGCGTTATTAAACCTGTTTTGGCGCGCAACGACACCTCAAGTCGTGCCCGCGCCGCTCACATTGCAACGCAAATGGCTGGCCTCTTTAGTGTGATTCGCACAGAATACATCGAGCGCGAAATTAGCCAGATCGACACAAAGCCTGAGCTTTAGATTCAAGGGTTTTAAGCCCGACACGCCGTTACCGAAAATTAACCGCACTTGTGACAAATAACGACAACAATTAAACCTGAGGTTGAACCTTTAACTTTTGAAAAGCTTTCGAGTTTTCGAAACAAGTGTTTGACTTGAAATGCATGGCGCTAACTAAGAGAGGAGCCCAATGTCTGAACTAGAAACTGGGGCTCCTGAGGCCACCGTTGCAAACCAAGAAACCGTTTTGGGTGAGGAATATGGCGAGCTGCTTGTGACTGAGGGCCTACCGGTGATTGACCCTCGCAGTGGCTACCGCGGAACAACCGCCGCCGCTGCATCGGGCATCACCTATCGCCAGCTTGACTACTGGGACAGAACCGGGCTCGTTCAGCCGCAGGTTCAAGGCGCCGCCGGTTCGGGCTCACAGCGTTTGTATTCGTTCCGCGACATCCTTGTTCTTAAATTGGTGAAGCGCCTGCTCGACACCGGAATCTCGCTCCAGCAGATTCGCGTAGCTGTTGATCACCTGCGCTCACAAGGAATTAGCGACCTAGCTCGCATCACCATGATGAGTGATGGCGCTCGCGTATATATGTTTACTACCGACTACGAAGTCGTTGACTTGGTTGGTCGAGGTCAGGGTGTCTTTGGAATCGCCGTTGGTCAGGTTTTGCGCGAGGTCGAAGCCAGCCTGGTTAACATCACAACCAGCCGGGTTGACGAAGTCGATGAGCTTAGTGCTCGCCGCCAAAACAAAAAAGCTGTTTAGCCTTTTTTATCCGGTTCAAAAAACTCTGAAATCTGATTCTCGAAGCTCTCAAGAGCTACCACGCCTGTGCCGTCTTGGCCGCGCCGAGGTCCAAATTTTTCGGGCTTAGCTTTTTTCTTAGCTTTTTTATCTTTGCCTCGCTCGCGCCGGTCTTTGCGCGCGTTTGCCGCTTGTTCGTCGTTCGGCAGGCTGATTGCTCCGGTGCTTGGGTTTCTGACTGATTTGCCTGTGCAAGATGCAATCACAAGATCTAAAACTGTGTCGAACTGTTTAGCTAGTTCGGCCGCGGTTTCGCCAGGCCAGCTGTGAATCGGGCGAGCGGCGCCAGTTGCCTGCTGCATAGCCGCGCGTTCTTCGAGGCGAACTTCTAATAGCTCAGCGCCAAACATCTCGCGAAGTTCGGTCAGGCGAAACTGGTGTTCCTGTGACTGTGGTTGAAAGCGGTTGACCAAAACGCCAACCGGCTGAAGCCTCTTGTTGATGTTGCGGGCGATTTCATCTAACGCCTTCATTGCGCGGTCAGATGCGACCACCGAGAAAAACGATGGTTCGGTGACAATCAACACTCGGTCGCTAGAAACCCAAGCGGTTCGGGTCAAACCGTTGATTGACGGGGGAGTGTCAATAATGACGAGGTCATAGTCTTTTTCTACACGCGAAAGCGCTTCTTCAAGCTTCCAGACGTCACTGAGCGTTGGTTGTGGGTTGTCAAACATCAAAATGCGCGGGCTTCCGATCATGACGTCGATGTTTCCCGCATGAACCTTAGACCAACTTGAAGCTACGATAGACCTGTGCACAACGTTGTGTCTTGGTGATTGCAAAACATCGGCACTGGTTTCGCGAAAATCTCCGATTGCGCCTAGCGCGGTGGTTGCGTCGCATTGTGGGTCAAGGTCCACAACAAGCGTTCGCACCCCACGCGCGAATGCAGCCGATGCCAAACCCAAGGCAACGGTGGTCTTGCCGACGCCTCCCTTTAGGGAGCTAACGCTAAGAACGTGCATTTACCAAGGCTACCTTTTATTCAAAAGTTTTACAGAACGGCGACGACTCAATGTTTAAGAAGATCCTGGTTGCTAACCGCGGTGAGATTGCAATTCGCGCTTTTCGCGCCGCATATGAACTGGGTGCTAAGACCGTAGCGGTGTTTCCTTATGAAGACCGCAACTCTGCTCACCGTCTGAAGGCCGACGAGTCTTATCAGATCGGCGTCAAGGGTCACCCGGTTCGTGCCTACCTTGATGTGTCGGAGATCATTCGGGTGGCTTTAGAGTCTGGCGCTGACGCGATTTATCCGGGCTATGGCTTTTTAAGCGAAAACCCTGACTTGGCTGAGGCTGCGGCCGCTAACTGCATTACTTTTATTGGCCCCAACGCCGAGATTCTTCACATGACCGGAAATAAGGTCAACGCCAAAGAGGCGGCGATTCGCGCCGGTGTTCCGGTTTTGAAGTCGAGCATTCAGTCGGCTAACCCCGAAGAAATCATTGCGGCTTCGGTTGGCTTTGGTTTTCCGTTGTTCGTGAAGGCAGTTGCCGGTGGTGGTGGACGCGGAATGCGCCGCGTTGCCGAAGCGAAAGACCTGCCCGGCGCTTTGGGCGAGGCTATGCGCGAAGCCGAGAGCGCTTTTGGCGACGCTCGCGTATTTCTTGAGCAAGCAGTTTTGCGCCCGCGTCACATCGAAGTTCAAATTTTGGCGGATGGCGCCGGCGGCGTGAGCCACCTATTTGAACGCGACTGTTCGATTCAGCGTCGCAACCAAAAGGTCATTGAGATTGCGCCAGCACCTTTGATTACCGAACAGCTTCGTCAAGACCTTTATCGCGACGCCGTGGCTTTTGCCAAAGAGATTGGTTATTCAAACGCCGGAACCGTCGAGTTCTTGGTCGACACCGTTGGCGACAACGCCGGCAAGCACGTCTTTATTGAGATGAACCCTCGCATTCAGGTTGAACACACGGTGACCGAAGAAATCACCGACGTCGACCTTGTGCAGAGCCAGATGCGCATCGCCTCGGGCGAGACCCTGGTTGACCTTGGTTTGACTCAAGACAAAATCACGATGCACGGCTTTGCCATGCAGTGCCGCATCACCACCGAAGACCCATCACAGGGCTTTAGACCAGACACCGGCAAGATCACAACCTATCGTTCGCCGGGCGGCGCTGGCATTCGCTTGGATGGCGGCACCGTTGCAACCGGTGTTGAGGTGAGCCCCTATTTTGACTCGCTGTTGGTAAAACTGATTTCAGTTGGCCGTGACTTCAACTCAGCGGTGACTCGTGGCAAGCGTGCGCTCGCCGAGTTTCGCATTCGCGGTGTTTCGACCAACATTTCGTTTTTGCAGGCAGTTTTGGCCGACCCGGTTTTTGCTTCAGGCGATTTGAGCACCTCTTTCATCGACGAACGCCCACAACTTTTTACCGCTAAACCCTCGCTTGACCGCGGAACCAAGATTTTGTCTTGGCTAGCCGACGTAACCGTCAACCAGCCGAACGGGCCGCGCGGTCACCACATTTCACCAGGAGCTAAGCTGCCAAAGCTCGACATTCGCACGGCTGCGCCTGCCGGTTCGCGCCAGCAGCTGCTTGAGCTTGGGCCGGTTGGTTTTGCCGCAGCCCTGCGCGCTCAAACCGCAGTTGCTGTTACCGACACCACGTTCCGAGACGCCCACCAGTCACTTTTGGCCACTCGAGTTCGTGGCCGCGACCTAGTTCAGGTTGCGCCCTATGTTGCCAGGTTGACTCCGCAGTTGCTCTCGGTCGAAGCTTGGGGCGGTGCAACCTACGACGTTGCCCTACGTTTCTTGGGTGAAGACCCGTGGGAGCGCCTAGCTGCCCTTCGCGCGGCGATGCCAAACCTTTGCATTCAAATGCTTTTGCGTGGCCGAAACACCGTTGGCTACACGCCCTACCCAACCGAAGTCACCGAGGCTTTCGTTGCCGAGGCAGCTGCCACGGGCGTTGACATCTTTAGAATCTTTGACGCGCTCAACGACGTCAACCAAATGAAACCCGCAATCGACGCCGTGCTCAAAACTGGCACAGCCGTTGCCGAAGTTGCGCTGTGCTACACCGCCGATTTGCTTGACCCGAACGAGACTCTTTACACGCTCGACTATTACCTCGGCTTGGCTCAACAGATTGTTGACGCTGGGGCGCACATCCTCGCAATTAAAGACATGGCTGGCCTGCTTCGCCCGGCTGCGGCCGAGAAGCTCGTCACTGCGCTTCGCGAGCGTTTTGACCTGCCAGTTCACCTTCACACTCACGACACCGCTGGTGGTCAGCTGGCCACGCTTATGGCTGCCATCAACGCCGGAGTTGACGCGGTGGATGTTGCGAGCGCGCCAATGGCCGGAACGACCAGCCAGCCTTCGGCTTCGGCTTTGATTGCTGCTTTGGCTCACACGCCGCGCGACACTGGAATTCCGCTTTCGGCCGTGACCACGCTCGAGCCTTATTGGGAGGCCGTTCGCAATGTTTATTCGCCGTTTGAGTCGGGTTTGCCTGGCCCAACCGGCCGCGTCTATAACCACGAGATTCCCGGCGGCCAGCTTTCAAACCTTCGCCAGCAGGCAATTGCGCTTGGCCTCGGCGATCACTTTGAGCGCGTTGAAGACATGTATGCCGCCGCCAGTCGCATTCTTGGTCGCCCAACCAAGGTGACGCCTTCGTCAAAGGTGGTTGGCGACTTGGCTCTGCACCTGGTTGCAGTTAACGCCGACCCAGCCGACTTCGCCGAAAACCCGCAAAACTATGACGTGCCAGACTCAGTCATCGGTTTCATGGCCGGCGAGCTTGGCGACCTGCCGGGCGGATGGCCAGAGCCATTTCGCACCAAAGTTCTTCAGGGCAAGCACCCGAAGTTTGGTGTGACCGCGGTTTCGGCCGAAGACCTCGCAGCTTTGAATGGAGCCAGCAGCTCGGTTCGTCGCTCAACATTGAACCGCCTGCTTTTTGCTGGCCCAACCGCTGAGTTCTTAAAGTCACGCGAAACCTACGGCAATCTCGACCAGGTTGACACTGTTGACTACCTTTATGGTCTTGAGCAGGGGCGCGAGCACATCATCGAAATCAGCCGCGGAGTTCAACTGTTTGTTGGTCTCGAGGCCATCGGTTCGCCAGACCCCAAGGGGGAGCGAACCGTTATGGCAACGCTCAACGGTCAACTTCGCCCGATCAACGTTCGCGACCGCAAGATTTCGGTCAACACTGTTTCGGCCGAAAAAGCTAACCCGGCTGACGCAAACCAAGTGGCAGCGCCGTTTGCCGGCGTGGTCACCCTCCAACTGGTTGAGGGAACCCCAGTTGCCGTTGGCCAACCGGTAGCCACGATTGAGGCCATGAAGATGGAAGCCACAATCACGGCAACCAGCGCCGGAGTTGTGCGCCGCCTAGCGGTTGCCAAAACTCAATCGGTTGACGCTGGCGACCTTATTATGGTCATCGAGGCTCAGTAGCAACTCGTTCGAGATTTTAACTGTCGTTCGAGTTTGCTAAACTTGCCTAGAGTTGTCGCCAGTGTCACAGGCGTGACTCTTCTAGCTAAGGAGGCCAACGATGGCTATTTTCGGAAAAAACCCTGACTCCGAGCCAATCGAGCTACCAAACTTTTCAGCTGAAGAATCCAAGCCGGCTGAAGTCGAATATTCTTTGGCCGAAGTCGCTGTCGACGCCGGCACCGTTGATGTAACACCAGCCACAAGTGTTATCAGCGTGGTAACAGCAGAGGCTCCAAAGCCTGAACCGGTTTTGGCCGACGACAACTTTGCTCGCGCAAACTACAGCCGTCGTGACAGCCTTCGCGGCGAAATTTTTGATCAACCAGAACCAGCCGCGATGCTCACCGCCGACCGCCTACTTGACCAGAGCGCACGCAATCGTCCGTCACCCGAAGGCGGCATCCGTCGTTTTCTGTATTTTGCAAGCCTCAAAACTATCAACCTAGGTGACTCAGCAAAGGTGCGCGAGCGCAAAGCGCTTGACGCCCGCATCGGAGCGGCGCTTGATGGCGGAACCAAGTTTGTGCCAGTGCTAACTCGCAAGGGTGGCGTTGGCAAGACCACCGTGAGCACGCTTCTCGGCATGGCCCTAGCGATGGTTCGCGAAGACCGCGTGATTGCGATTGACGCCAACCCAGACCGCGGAACCTTGGCCGAGCGCGTCAGCAAATCAACCCGTTTCACCGTGCGCGATGTTGTAAACCGCGCCGCTTCGATTGACGGCTTCACCGACTTTTCAACCATGGTGTCTCGCGACGTCACTCGCCTCGACGTGTTGGCTTCAGACAGCGACCCAATGCTTTCAGAAGCCTTCAACGAGGGTGACTACAACGTGGTTGCCGACATGGCAGCCCGCTATTACTCAATCGTTTTGACTGACTGCGGAACCGGCATTGTTCACTCGGTGATGCGCCCGACCCTTCAGCGCGCCAACGGTCTCGTAATCGTCTCGGGTGGTTCGGTCGACGAAGCTCGCCTTGCTAGCGAGACCCTGACCTGGCTAGAAGCCAACGGTTATGGAGAGTTGGTTCGCAACTCAATCGTGGCCCTCAACACCGCAACCCAAGCGACTCAGCTTGTGAAGCTCGACGAAATCGAACAGCACTTTAGGTCGCGCGTTCGCCACGTTGTGCGCATTCCTTATGACCCTTCGCTTGCTGCCGGCTCAGTGATCAAGTTTGCCGACCTCAACAAGCACACCCGTGAAGCAGCTCGCGAGCTGGCCGGCTATGTGGTCGACAGCTTGAACCAGGGCTGACTCAGTCGGACATGACAGTTCGCGATATTCGTCTGTTTGGCGACCCGATCTTAAAGTCACCCTGCGAAGCGGCAGTTGCCGGTGCTGACGGCAAGTTCGACTCCAAAGTTCGTTCGCTCGTTGAAGACCTTCTTGACACCACCAAATTGCCGGGTCGCGCTGGAGTTGCCGCGACTCAAATTGGAGTGGGCATTCGCGCCTTCAGTTACAACGTTGGCGGGGCGATTGGCTATTTGATCAACCCAAAAATCACGTCGCTCAGCGGCGAAATTGAAGACTTGGATGAAGGTTGCCTCTCGGTGCCAGGTCTCTGGCACAAAACCCCGCGCTATCACCACGCAACTGCCGAAGGTTTTGACGTTGACGGCAACGTGCTAAAAGTTTCGGGTTCGGGTCTTCTCGCTCAGGCGCTGCAACACGAGTGTGACCACCTCGACGGTCTGCTCTATCTTGACCGGCTAGCGCCTGAAGAGCGCAAGTTGGCGATGCGCGCTCTGCGCGAGAGCGACTGGTTCTTGGCGAACTAACCCTTTGGCAAACTAACCCTTGATGTCGTTTGCCATGGTGTCGACGTCGTCGGTGCCATAGATGCGGTCGACATATTCAGCAAAATCGCTTGCTACGGCTGAACGCTTAACTTTCATCGAAGGCGTCACGTGGCCTGAACCTTCGCTGAGTTCAATCGGCAAAATCTCAAACTTTCGAATCGACTCGGCCTGAGAAACGTGTCGGTTGACGCGGTCAATGGCGTGCTGAATCTCTTTGCGAACAAGCTCAGATTCACCGGCGTCTTGCACCGACATGTTTTTGTCGCCGCCGTTGTTGGCTAGCCAAATCGGAAGCATCTCTGGGTCGAGGCTAATTAGCGCGGCAACAAAAGGCTTGCGGTCGCCAATGACAACGGCCTGTGAAATCAGCGGATGAGCCCTCAGCGGATCCTCAAGCACTGCGGGTGCAACGTTCTTGCCACCGGCGGTCACAATGATTTCTTTTTTGCGACCGATGATGCTCAGGTAGCCATCTTCGTCGAGCTTGCCGAGGTCGCCGGTTCTAAACCAGCCGTCAACAAAACTTTCGGCGTTGGCCGCCGGGTTGCGCCAATAGCCCTTGAAGGTGTTGATGCCGCGAAGCAAAATTTCGCCGTCTTCAGCGATTTTGCCTTCGGTGCCCGGAAGTGAGTTTCCGACTTTGCCGATTTTGATTGTGGTTGGGCGGGTAATCATGGCGGGGCCGGTGGTCTCGGTTAGACCATAACCTTCGAGAACGGTAACGCCGATGGCCCTAAAGAAGTGACCGAGGCGTTCGCCAAGCGGGCCACCACCCGAAACCGCGTATCCAAGCTCTCCACCCATAGCCGCGCGAATCTTTCCATAAACCAAGGCGTTATAGACAGCAAAAAGTGCGCGCACTTTAAGAGTTGGCCCTTTGCCCCCCTCAAACGCTTGGTCTTGCAATGCTCGCGAATAAGCGATTGCAACACTGGCTGCGCGCCTAAAGATCACGCCTTTGCCGTTTGCCTCAGCTTTTTGTTCGGCGCTGTTATAGACCTTTTCAAGAACGCGCGGAACGGCCAATAAGAAGTCAGGCTTGAATGATTGCATCGATTCTGAGATTTTCTTCATGTTGTCTTGGTGAGCCACGGTGATGCCGGCTGCGACACAAACCATCGAAATAAATCGCGCGTATACGTGAGCCATTGGCAAAAACAACAGGGTGCGGTGGCAGTCACGCAAAACTTCTGGCAAAGCGTTGATTGCGTTATAGCTGAGGTCGACAAAGTTAGCGTGGGTTAGCTCACAGCCTTTCGGAAGCCCAGTTGTGCCCGAAGTATAAATCAGGGTCGCAAGGTCAGTCTTTTTGGCGAGTTGACTGCGCTCGGCCAAAACCTCGTCGCTAACCGAAGCGCCCAGGGCCGTCAGGTCATCCAAGCAATTTTGGTCGATGCGCCAAACGTGCTTAACCAGGTGCAGGTTGCCGACGACTTCGGCGAAGCGCTGAAAAGTGCTTTCGTTTTCTAAAAAGACTCCGACCGAGTCGCTGTTTGAAAGAATCCACTCAAGTTGTGCGGGCGCCGAACTCTCATAAATAGGAACGACGACGCCACCGGCAAACCAAATGGCAAAGTCGAGAACAACCCACTCATAGCGAGTGTGACTCATGATTCCAACGGTTTGGCCCGGTTTGATTCCGGCAGCCAAGAGACCTTTTGCCACGCCTTGAACTTCGGCCAAGAAAGTTTGCGCTTCAACTGTCGACCAGGTGCCGTCGCCATTGTCGCGTTCAAAGAGTTTGCAGTCGGGTGTCTCTTCGACGCGCTTCAAGAGCATGTCGACCAAAGTGAAGTTTTCGGCAACGAGCGTTAGAGCAGGTTCGATGCGTCGCGTCTTTGCGGCCATGAGCGAAATCCTTGTCTGTTAAGCGAACCAGTCGCCCCGAGTTATTTGACTAACTCTATTGCTTTAGCGCCTGTTTCAGCACGATTGGAAAGGTAACGATAAGCTTTTGTGAATGTCTGCAATACCCGTCTTATTTGCGATGATCATCAAAAGGAATCCAAAATGCATGCCGTAGGAATCGACATTGGCGGAACCAAAATCGCAGGCGCCCTGGTTGACCGCGATGGCAAAATCTTGAAAGAGCTTCGGGTGCCGACGCCGGCAACCGATCCAGAGGCAATTGTTGATGCTGTCGTTGGCCTAATCAAGACACTTTCTGAGGGCGAAACCGTTACGGCTGCTGGGGTTGCGGCTGCTGGTTTTATCGACGCTGACCAGGCAAACATTGTTTATGCACCCAATATCGGCTGGCGCAACGAGCCGTTCAAAGCCAAGCTCGAGGCAAAACTAGACATTCCGGTTTTCATTGAAAACGATGCAAATGCGGCCGGATGGGCCGAGTTCAAGCACGGTGCTGGGCGAGGCTCAAAGCACATGATCATGTTGACCATCGGCACGGGTGTTGGTGGCGCAGTAATCGTTGACTCGCGCTTGTTGCGCGGTGGGTTCGGCATCGCCGGCGAGCTGGGCCACATGCGTCTGATTGAAAACGGTTTGCCCTGTGGTTGTGGCAACAACGGTTGCCTTGAGAGTTATGGGTCTGGCACGGCACTTTTGAAATCGGCAATAGCTCTCGCAGCCTCGGGCGACGCCGCGGGAAATCGCCTGCGCGTGCTCGAAGCCGAAGCGGGCGAACTCACCGGCACTCAGGTTTATCAGGCCATCACCGAGGGTGACGCCGGCGCACTTGCACTGCTGCGCCAACTCGGAACCTACATTGGAACAGCCATCGGCAGCCTCGTTGCCGTGCTCGACCCAGAAGTTGTTGTGATTGGCGGCGGCGTTAGTGCGGCCGGAGACCTCCTTCTCGACCCGATTCGTGAGGCTTATCTAGCCCATTTGCCGGCTCGCGGCTTTAGACCCGAGCTCAAGATTGTTGCCGCCGAGTTTCTCAACGACGCCGGCTTGATTGGCGCAGCCGACCTAGTGCTTTCGCGCAGCGCTTAGCGACCAAAGCCACAAGCAGCTAAACTTGTAACCTATGTCAGACGTTTTGAGAGGAGTCACGACGTGACTTATTTCATTCTCAAGACCTTCGTTCTTGGCCCCTTGCTTCGAGTGCTTTTCAGGCCGTGGGTTCGCGGAGCCGAGAACATTCCAACCAGTGGCGCAGCCATTTTGGCAAGCAACCACCTTTCTTTTTCTGACTCAATCTTTTTGCCCCTTATGGTTCGTCGCCCGGTGGTGTTTTTGGCAAAGAGTGAGTACTTCACCGGCAAAGGCTTAAAAGGCGCGCTTACGCGCTGGTTCTTCAAGAGCACCGGTCAGTTACCGATCGACCGTTCTGGGGGCAAAGCCAGTGAGGCATCGCTTAACACCGGTCTTCGCGTTTTGGCTGGCGAATCGTTGCTTGGCATTTATCCTGAAGGCACCCGCAGCCCAGACGGCCGGCTCTATCGTGGTCGCACCGGCATCGCGCGAATGGTGCTCGAGGCCAAAGTTCCGGTGATTCCGGTTGCAATGATCGACACCGAAAAAGTTCAGGCCATCGGCCAAACCCTGCCTCGCATCTTGCGCGTTGGAATCGTTGTTGGCAAGCCGCTAGATTTTTCTCGATTTGACGGCATGGAAGGCGACCGCATCGTATTGAGAGCCGTCACTGACGAAATCATGTATGAACTTGCGAAGCTGAGTGGTCAAGAATACGTAGACGCATATGCTTCGTCGGTTAAAGAAAAAGCCGCTCGGGCTGCCCGATAAAAGGAAACCAAAATGACAGAAAAAAACGTTGCCACTGACCCTGCAGTTTTGGCTGGTCTAGACAACTATAAAAACCTGCCTGCGGTGCAACAACCGACTTGGCTCGACCAAGCCGAGCTCGAGCGAGTTAAAGCCGAGCTGAGCATTTTGCCTCCTCTAGTTTTTGCCGGTGAGGTTGACACTTTGCGCGCTCGTTTGGCCGAGGCTGCTGCCGGAAAAGCATTTTTGATGCAGGGTGGTGACTGCGCAGAAACTTTTGTTGACGCCACAGCAGACCGCATTCGCAACCGAGTTAAGACCCTGCTTCAGATGGCGCTCGTTTTGACCTACGGCTCATCGATGCCGGTTATTAAGATGGGTCGCATGGCTGGCCAGATGGCAAAGCCTCGCAGCTCAAATGACGAGACTCGCGAGGGCGTTACCCTGCCGGCATACCGTGGCGACGCAGTCAACGGCTATGAGTTCACCGCCCAGTCGCGCGCACACGACCCGCAGCGCCTGCTCAAGGCATATCACACCTCGGCTTCAACGCTCAATCTGGTGCGCGCTTTTACCACCGGCGGTTTTGCCGACCTTCGCTCGGTTCACGAGTGGAACAAAGGTTTTGCCGACAACCCGGCAAACGCTCGCTATGAGTCGTTGGCCGGCGAGATTGACCGAGCCATCAAGTTCATGGCAGCCTGCGGCGCCGACTTTA
>JBEGPW010000031.1:0-13949 GCA_041181225.1 Actinomycetota bacterium
CGACTCGAGTCATTAGGCGTTTTCTTTCACTTGGTGAATTTATGGCAAGCCTTAAAACCTTAGCCAATCTAGTTGAACAAAGGGAGACGATTTGATGTCTAAAAAGTAGCGCAGGAAGCTCCGGCTATTTGAAGTTATAAAGTTTAACAATGCTTGTGCCTGCTCGAATCACTCAAAAAATCATGGCTTCTGCAGTGCTAATGGTCATCTCGATCGTTCCTTTGAGTGGCTGCGCTGAAAAACCGGCAGAGACTCAAATTTCTTCGTTGACTGATTTTGAGAACTTTTTCATGCAATACCCTTCGACCGGCTTCACCTATGTGGCCCTAACGCCTGCTGGCGAGGCGCAGGTGATTGAGGCGGCGACCGACAGCAACGGTGACGGCAAATGGCAAGACTCAGACAAACCAATCGCTGCCCGGGCAGCGACTTCGGCGACCAAAGTCACGATCATCGAGAACTCGATTCAGTTGCAAGTTTTTTACAGCTTTTATGGTGATGGCAGCGGCTTTTCACTTGAATCGAATCCGGTAAACGTAAATGACATAGATGCATTAGCCGCGCTTGGTGAGGGCAGGGCGATATTCTTGGCAGTCCACCCAACTTCGCGTCCTGGCAATCTGAGCCCATACGAGTCGGGCGACGGCCCGGCCGTGGGATACGCATACGTAGAACCGGCAGCGGTGGCGTCATACCTGGCAGACTTGCGCAGCGTCAAATAGTTTTCTAGCCTGACACTTCTGGCCACAGAGAATTAAGCCTGAGAGCTAAGGCTGCTTCGTTTTTCTGTGAGTCGACTATCGATTTCGGCGATGAAAGCCCCCATCAGTTTGCGCTTTCGCCCCAGTGTTGCCATTCGTGAACGAACCCAAACATCAAGGTTCTCGAGGTCATTGATGTCGCCCAACAGGGTCTGACTATCGGCAAACGACTTCGAAGCTAGGCCGATGGCCTCGGCGAGATACCTAGCGCGTTTGAAGTTGAGGCGCACCCCGTGCAGCTTCTTGAAACTAAGTTTTGCGAAGTTAGGTTTCTCTGTTACTTTTTGCAACTGATCAACGCGTTTCGCTAGCTCTTTGAGCAACACGTCTTCGAGTAGAAGTATCTTTTTTGGTTTGATCTGAGAAAGCAAAAGTCCGGTCTTTATGTCTGTCAATAGGCGGTGCTTGCGCTCTGAAAGCAACGCGAACTGCATTTTTTGTCTGGTCTCAAACATCGGCTTAGAAAGTTCGGTTTTTAATGCATTCAGTCGCTTTTTGAGTTCTTGGTGTTTGGCCGGTTTTGAAACAAAAAGTTGAAGTGTGTCTTGAGTTAGTTCTTCAAAAAGTGCGATCTGCACTTCAAGCTCGCGCAACGGCTGAATGCGCGAATCAAGCCATTTGAGCTCTTTGAGCCATTTGTTGATTTTGGAGCGGTTCTTAAAGAACGGCTCATAAAACTTTAGGCGTGTGCGCAGGGTTCTAACGGCGACCCTAAACTCGTGCAGCGACTCAGGGTTTTCGCCTAGCAGTTCTTGGTCTGTCATCACATGCAAAACCGCTAGCTCATCGAGCAGGCTTTGGCGAACGAAAGCCTCGGGGTCTTGCCCCAACAGCTCTCGCAACTGCACTCGGCTACTAGGCACCCGCATCACGGCCTTTGCTGAGTTTGATAACGTGTTTCATAACAAACTCAACGCTACCTGCCAGAGCCCAACTCGCCAAACGAGGCACCGTGAATCTTGATGACGCAGACGCCCTTCTGCAGACGATAACTGGCGTAAGGCGCGAGTTGCATGTGACCAGATCTTCAAGCTTTCATCGCTGGTTGATTTCTAGCCACGTGATTGCTTGGGAGCGCCCGCTTAGCAAAAAAGATGTCGCCGCCACCGGTGTTGCGGGCGAAGTCTTAGCTGTTCACGTAGCTGACGTTGGTGAAAAAACGGCATGGATGCTGGTCGCACCGCAAACCTGCTTTGATTCACCGCACTTTGCGGGCTACCCCGCCGTGCTCATCAACCTGCAAAACGCCGACCCACAGGTTTTATTTGAGATAGCCGAGGCAACCGCTGAGCGTTTGGCGGCGCTCTAGGCGGCGAACCCGGCTTTAAGCCTCGAAGTCGGCTCGGTTGAGCTCGGTAATCGATTTGCGCGTCGAAGCAAAAAGCGCGGCCGCCAAAACCAACGCGGCCAACACCCCATACATCGGCTTCGCGCCTATTGAGTCGACGCCCAAACCAACCAGGCTCATTGAGGTCATCGGGCCGGCCGTCCAGATGGTCATTTCGAGGCTAAAGACTCGGCCGCGCTTATTGGCGGGAATCTTGCGTTGAATAACGGTATTTACCAGCGGGGGCAAAGGGCCCCATCCGAGACCGAGGATTGCACCACAAATCAGCATCGCCCATTGTGGCGGAAAAAACGCCATCGGAATCATACTCAGTGCCAAAGTGATGGTGGAAAGTCTGAACGTGTTGCTATAGCTCAGATGATTGGTGATTTTCTCGAACCCGAGCGAACCTATCGTTGTGAAGATTGCCATCACCGAGATCAAAAAGCCGAGGCCCTGAGGGTCTTTCACCGAGTTATAAATCGCCGGCAAAACCACCATTTCGGTAGGAAGGTAGATTATCGCGAGCCCGAGCATCGTCGACATTAGAAGCAACACCGAGGGGGTAGCAAACAAAATCTTGAAACCCTGAACGGCATAACTTGCCCAGTGGCGGCCTTCGTCGTCGTCGTGAGCCTCGCGGTGTTCGACGACGCGAATCAACAGGGTTGTGAAGCCACTCAGAGCACCGAGCGCCGAGACCACCCAGAAAGTTTCGTTAGTGCCGATCCAGCCGATGCAAAGCGCGGCCAGCGCGGGGCCAATCGCGAAACCGGCAGCCACGATTGACTCATGAATCGAGTTGGCGCGTTCAAGTGAGATTTTGCCTGCCGCCGCCGCATCGGGAATCAAGCTCTTGCGGGCTGTGCTGCCGCCCGAACCAACTGCGTTTCGAACCAGCATCACAAAAATCAAGAATGCAAAGTTCACTTCGCCGGCCAGCAAAGCCCAAAGCGGAATAGCAACGGTTACGGCAGCATTCACAAGTTCGATAAAAATCGCCGATTTGCGCCGCCCATATTTGTCGATGATTGACCCAACGATTGGTGAGAGCAACAAACCCGGGATGCTGGTTAGCGTCACGGCTAGTCCCGCCGCGCTTGCCTGGCCGGTGAGCGCAATGGCCATCCATGGCATCAACATAAATACCATTGCTCCCGAGCCAAAACCGAGGAACGAGGACACCTGCAGAAGCACAAACGGGGCGAGCCGGCGTTTTACCAATGGCGCGTTCATTTGGGCTCCTAACTGAATCGACACTAAAGCCTAACCTGTGGTCGACGGCAGCTCGCTAGGCTTGTGGAATGCGCGCATGGCACCGGTCAATCACTTTGTATTTCGCCCTAACAGGGGTGGTTTTGGCTTCTTGGATGGTGCGAGTTCCCGAAATAAAAACCCTGACACGTGTGAGAACTGACGAGCTTGGACTGATTTTGTTGGCTGGCGGGCTTGGAGCGTTAGTTGCTCTAGTCGCCAGCAACCGCATCATCGAGCGCTTCGGCACTAAACCCGCTCTAGTTGTAGGATTTTCGGTTTTTGTCACCTGTATCGCGGCCGCTGGATTTTCAGCCGCTGCCCACATGGGAATCTTGGTTGCCGTGTTTTTATTTGTGGGTTGGTTTGGCGTAGGGCTTGCCGACGTTGCCCAAAACGTTGATGGCTCGCAGCTCGAGCAGCTTGAGGGTCGCTCGTTAATGCCGCGGTTGCACGCCTCTTATTCGTTGGGAACCTTGATTGGCGCTGGCATCGGCGCTCTCAATGCAGCCTTTCGAGTCGCCCTCGAATGGCAAATGTTTGCCGTTCTGCCCTTGGCAGCTGTGTTGATTGCCCTTACCTATCGGCATATTCCGTCGGGCACGGGCAAGGTCGCCGAGGGGCTGGCCTCGGGTAACGCGCCTGATCGCGCAGCAGGCGAGGGCTCAACCGGCGAGCCAAAGCCTGCCGCCCGCCAAAGTTCGCTTCGCTTGCTGTTTGGCTCGAACCTACTGCTTTTGGGGCTGGGAATTTTCGCAATCACACTCGTCGAGGGTGCCTCCAACGACTGGCTAGCTCTCGCGCTTGTCGACAACTACGGCGCATCTCCCGCTAACGGTGGCGTTGGTTATGCGTGCTTAGTTGGAGCCATGACCATCACGAGGTTTTTCGGCGGCAACCTAGTTGATCGTTGGGGTCGCGATGTTGTCTTGCGCCGGGCCGCGTGGGTTGGCGTCGCGGGCATCCTCGTTATTATTCTTGGGCAAACTTGGTTTGGCGACACTGCGCTTTACGTTGCGTGGGGTGCCTCGGCGCTTTGGGGTGTGGGTGTGGCCTTGGCTTTTCCTCTATTTCTTTCGGCGGCTGGTGAGGGCGCCGAGTCTGCTAGACGTGTGGCGCTGGTGGCAACCTGCGGATACACTGCGTTTTTAGTTGGACCACCCGCGCTTGGCTTTTTGGGTCAAAGCATCGGCCTGCTCGGCATGTTTTGGGTGTTAGCCGGCTGCCTAGTAGTTGCTGCCTTCGTGGCGCGCGGGGCTAAACCGCAAAGTCATGAAACGCCAGTAGCCCAGCAATAGTCAGCATCACAACGGCGATTGACAGATCGAGAATGCGCCAAAAGACCGGTCGGCTCATTAGCTTTGCTGCTGCGCGCGAGGCCAAGACGGTGCTAGTGAACCAAATCGTGTTGGCTGTGATTGCTCCGGCCGCGAACCACCAACGATTGTCGCCAAACTGACTGCTGATGCTGCCGAGCAGCAAAACGGTGTCGATGTAGACGTGGGGATTCAAAAACGTCAGCGCCAGCAAAGTCAGCGCAACCTGTTTGCGCGTGCCGCTTGCGCCGGGTTCAACCGCCAGTTGTTCGCTGGCAAAAGCTTTGCGAAGAGAGCCGATAGCAAACCACACCAGATAGGCCACGCCTATCCATCGAATAATTTCTAAAAAGAGCGGGATGCGCGTTGCCAGCTCACCTAGACCTAGGGTGCCAAGGCTAATCAGTAGGGCATCGCCGAGAGCCGCTATGACAATGACCATGCCAGAAAATTTTCGGGTGAGACCCTGGCGAATCAAGAACGCATTTTGTGCACCGATTGCAATAATCAGCGAGAACCCGGTGACCAGGCCTGACAGTAAGGCGAACATTTAGTTAGATTACATAAAGTTCTTGAACCCGCACAGGCTCAACCATTTTGCCTTCGATGCCCGCCAAAATGCGCGCAACGCTAGGGGCGTCGTTGTGAATCATCCACAGCTCGCGAGTGGTCCAGCTTTCAACAAACACAAGGTCGCCGGTCACATCGTCGTGCAGAGCATAGGTTTCGCAACCGGCCTCGGTCAGAACGCCCACTTGTTCGGCTAGGAGCAGGGCGCGAACCTCTTCGCGAAACTCAGGTTTGACCTTAAACGTTGCAATAACCACACACTTTTTCATGCCTCAAGCCTAAAGGGTGGTTAAAGAAAATAAGGCCCCCTTTCGGGGACCTTATTTGATTCCTGTGGAGAAGAGGCGAGCGCCGATCGGCGATTCGCGTCAGCGGATTGCAGGCGCGAGACCGCTGGTTGACCTCGCACCTTGTTAGGCGCTTCGGGAGCGATGCCGACTTGAGTTCGTTAAAGCAAAACACCCACCCTCTCGGGTGGGTGTTTCTGCTATTCGTGGAGAATAGGGGAATCGAACCCCTGACCTCCTGCTTGCAAAGCAGGCGCTCTACCAATTGAGCTAATTCCCCGGATCGGTGTGTTTCCCTTGTTAGAGAAGCCATTCCGGTGGGCCTAGGAGGACTTGAACCTCCGACCTCTTCATTATCAGTGAAGCGCTCTAACCACCTGAGCTATAGGCCCTTAGAGCCTTCTCAACTTTAGTAGCTTTTAGCGTTTAAACCAAACTGAAGTTTTATTTAGTCTAGTTGTTGCTGAAGCCGACCGAAATGCCGCCCACTACTTTGCCGATTGAATTGAAGATTAGCGCGCCCACAAATGTCGACAGGGTTCCAACGATTATGTTGAAGACCGCCAAGCCACCGCCCAACCCGAGCACTCGCGGCAAGCTGATTTGCGATCCGACGTCTACCGAGCTGGTGTCGTTGCCGATGAGCGTAGTCAAAAAACCGCTGACGCTGCCAAATAGGCCCGACTGACTGGCCGCTAGCCACAATAAGAAAAAGAGGATGATCGTGGCGATTCCTAATCCGACTTGCAAAAGGAAACCGAATTTGATCGCCGACCAAACGTCTACCCGCACTAACTTGAGTTTGACAAGCTTCACACCTTGGCGCTTGGCGCTTGATTCTGCTGAGGTCATGCGATTGGCTCCTGATCTGATTCGACTTTGGTTTCGTCTGGTGTATCGGTTTGAGGTGTTTCAAGCTGAGGTGTTTCGGTCTCGGTTGCTTCGCCCTCGACAGCATCGCCCTGTGACTCAAGGTTGCGTTCCGTGTTGAGTGCGAACCCAATGACACTATCTTCGTCGTCAAAGCGTGCAAACACAACACCCATGGTGTCGCGGCCCCGAGCCGGAACCTCAGCTACCGCGCTTCGAACAACCTTGCCACTGGCCAAAACAACTAGAACTTCGTCGTCTTCGCCGGCGATGATTGCGCCAACTAGGTCGCCGCGTTTTTCTTCGAGCTTCGCGACTTTGATGCCAATGCCACCGCGGTTCTGAAGTCGGTATTGATCGACGCTGGTGCGTTTTGCAAACCCGCCTTCGGTAACAACAAACACAAAGCCCTCATCGCTAATTACGCTAGAAGAAAGCAGGTGGTCGTCGGTTCTAAAGTGCATTCCGATGTTGCCCGAGGTGTCGCGGCCCATTGGTCGAAGTGACTCGTCGCTGGCTGAGAACCTGATCGACATGCCCTTTCGAGACACCAAAAGCAGGTCGTCTTCTTCTGTAGCCAGAAGCGCCGACACCAGTTCGTCGTCTTCCCGCAACTTAATCGCGATTATGCCGCCGGCGCGCGGTGTGTCATAGGCGGTGAGTGAGGTCTTTTTTACAAGACCCGATCGAGTTGCCAAGACCAGGTATGGCGCCTGCTCGTAGTCACGAAGGTCTAGCACCTGAGCGATTTGCTCGTCAGGCTGAAGGGCGAGCAGGTTGGCAACATGTTGACCCTTGGCGTCACGACCGGCCTCTTGCACTTCATAGGCACGGGTGCGATAAACCCGGCCCTTGTTGGTGAAGAACAATAACCAGTGGTGTGTGGTTGTAACGAAGAACTGCTCAACGATGTCGTCGGCCCGAAGGTTTGCCCCCTTAACGCCTTTGCCACCGCGGTGTTGCTGGCGATAGTTGTCGCTCTTGGTGCGCTTAATGTAGCCGCCGCGAGTGATAGTGATCACCATTTCTTCTTCGGGAATCAGGTCGAGCGTGGTCACGCCACCCTCGAATCCGCCAAGAATTTCAGTGCGACGGTCATCGCCGTGCTTGGCAACAACAGCCGTCAGCTCGTCGCTAACAATGCTGCGCTGGCGAACCGGGTCGGCGATGATTGCCTTGTATTCGACAATCAACGCTTCGAGTTCGGTTGCTTCGTCAATGATTTTTTGGCGCTCAAGGGCGGCTAGCTGGCGAAGTTGCATCGCAAGAATCGCGCGCGACTGAAGTTCGTCAATCTCAAGTAAGGCCATTAGGCCATCTCGAGCTTCGTCGACGGTTGCACTGCGGCGAATCAAGGCGATAACTTCATCGAGCGCGTCGAGTGCCTTTAGATAGGCACGCAAAATGTGTGCGCGCTCTTCAGCTTTGCGAAGGCGAAACTGCGTGCGGCGAACGATGATCTCGATTTGGTGGGTTACCCAGTGGGTGATGAACCCATCCAAGCTCAATGTTCGGGGAACGCCATCGACGAGTGCGAGCATGTTCGAGCTGAAGTTCTCTTCGAGCGGAGTCAGCTTGTAAAGGTTGTTGAGAACCACTCGGGCGACAGCGTCTCGCTTCAAAACGATTACGAGACGTTGGCCCGTGCGGCCAGAGGTTTCATCACGAATGTCGGCGATGCCCGCAAGGCGACCCTCTTTGACAAGGTCGGCTATTTTGAGAGCGAGGTTGTCGGGGTTCACTTGATAAGGGAGCTCGGTAACAACTAGGCACGTGCGGCCTTGCAGCTCTTCAACGTTGACGATGGCGCGCTGGCGAATTGACCCGCGGCCGGTGCGATAGGTTTCTTCGATGCCCTGGCGACCGAGGATGGTCGCGCCGGTTGGAAAGTCGGGTCCCTTGATGCGTTCGATGAGCGCTTCAAGAAGTTCTTCGCGAGTTGCATCTGGGTTGGCCAGGTGCCATAGTGCACCCGCTGAAACTTCGCGCAGGTTGTGAGGAGGAATGTTGGTGGCCATACCCACGGCGATGCCGATTGAGCCATTGACTAACAGGTTAGGAATGCGACTTGGCAAAACTGTCGGCTCTTGAGTGCGACCGTCATAGTTGTCTTGAAAATCAACAGTTTCTTCGTCGATGTCGCGAACCATCTCGAGTGCGAGCGGCGCCATGCGGCATTCGGTGTAGCGCGGGGCAGCGGCTGGGTCGTTGCCCGGTGAGCCAAAGTTGCCCTGACCCGAAATCAGCGGGTAGCGCAGGTTCCAGTCTTGAACCAAACGCACCATGGTGTCATAAATCGCGCTGTCGCCGTGCGGGTGATATTGACCCATCACGTCGCCGACCACGCGCGAGCACTTCGAGAACTGTTTGTCGGGGCGATATCCGCCGTCATACATTGCATACAGCACGCGGCGGTGCACCGGCTTGAGTCCATCGCGAACGTCTGGCAGCGCGCGGCCGACGATAACGCTCATGGCATAGTCAAGATAGCTTCGCTGCATCTCGACTTTGAGGTCTACCTGCTCGATTTTGTCGATTAGTTCGTTCTGTTCTTCAGTCATTTCAAAAACTTTCTAGGATGTAGGTTTGCGGTGGCGAGCTTCGACTAAATGTCGAGGAATCGCACATCCTTAGCGTTTTGTTGAATAAATGTTCTGCGGGCTTCAACGTCTTCGCCCATCAGAGTCGAGAAGATTGAATCTGCCTCCATGGCGTCTTCTAGTGTCACCTGCAAAAGCGTGCGGCGGTCTGGGTCCATGGTGGTTTCCCAAAGCTCGTCGTAGTCCATCTCGCCCAAACCCTTGTAGCGCTGAATCGAGTTTTCTTTGGGAATCTTGTGCCCCGCCGCTGCGCCGGCAGCCAAGCGTTCGTCGCGCTCTGCGTCGCTATAGACGTATTCGTGAGCGGTGTTCGACCACTTGATCTTGTAAAGCGGTGGCTGCGCGAGATAAACATAACCGTGCTCAATGAGCGGTTTCATGTAGCGATAAAGCAGTGTCAGCAACAGGGTGCGGATGTGCTGCCCATCGACATCGGCGTCAGCCATCAGAACGCATTTGTGATATCGAGCCTTGGTGATATCGAAGTCGCCTTTGAAGTTGGTTCCGAAGGCGGTGATGAGTGCTTGAACCTCGGTGTTTTGTAGGGCACGTTCTTGATTGGCGCGCTCAACGTTCAAGATCTTGCCGCGGAGTGGCAAGATCGCCTGGGTCTCTGGGTTGCGACCGCGCATTGCCGATCCGCCCGCCGAGTCACCCTCAACAATGAAAATTTCTGATTTGGCGGGGTCTTTGCTAGAGCAGTCGCGCAACTTGCCCGGCATGCCGCCAGACTCGAGCAGGCCTTTGCGTCGTGCGCCGTCACGGGCTTTGCGAGCAGCCATTCGAGCACGAGCTGCATCAAAAGCTCGCAGGATGATTGCCTTGGCAACCAAAGGATTGCGATCGAACCAGTCGGTGAGCTGCTCGCCCACGACTTTCTGAACAAACGATTTGACCTCGGTGTTGCCGAGTTTGGTTTTGGTCTGACCCTCGAACTGAGGCTCGCTCAATTTGACCGAAATCACACAGGTCAAGCCCTCGCGACAGTCATCGCCCGTGAGGTTCTCGTCTTTTTCTTTCAACAAGCCTTTTTCGCGGGCATATTTGTTGATCAAAGTGGTCAGCGCAGCCCTGAAGCCTTCTTCGTGAGTGCCGCCCTCGTGAGTGTTGATTGTGTTGGCATAGGTGTGAACACTCTCGTTGTAGGCGTTGGTCCACTGCATTGCTATTTCAACAGCAAGGTTTTTCTCTTTAGTCTCAGCCTCAAACGAAATGACTTCGGTGTTGATTACCTCAACCTTTTTGACCTCGTTCAAATACTCGACATAATCTTGCAGGCCGCGCTCATAGAGGTAGCTGTCGTTGCGGCCGTCACGCTCATCGTTCAGAGAGATGCGAAGCCCCTTGTTTAAGAAACACATTTGCTGAAAGCGACTGCGAAGTGTTTCGTAGTCGTATTCAACTGTTTCGAATATCTCTGGGCTTGCTAAAAATTCGATTGTTGTTCCGGTGGTGTCAGATGGTTCGCCTTTCGCGAGTGGCGCGTCTGGAACACCGATCTTGTATGACTGGTTCCACAAGAAACCTTCGCGGCCAACCTGCACTCTGAGTTGGCTAGAAAGAGCGTTAACGACCGAGGCACCCACGCCGTGGAGTCCGCCTGACACGGCATAGCCACCGCCGCCGAACTTACCGCCGGCGTGCAAAATTGTGAGAACCACCTGAACAGTAGAAATGCCTTCGGTGGGGTGAATCGAGACGGGAATTCCGCGCCCGTTGTCAACTACGCGGATCCATCCATCTTTTGTGATGGTGACAAGAATTGTGTCGCAGTATCCTGCGAGGGCTTCATCGACCGAGTTGTCGACGATTTCATATACCAAGTGGTGCAAACCACGTGGGCCGGTTGAACCGATGTACATTCCGGGGCGTTTGCGAACGGCCTCTAGGCCCTCTAGCACCTGAATATTTGACGAATCGTAACTGTTTTCTGGTGTTGACATATTAAGTTGATGCTCCCTGTTTTGCGAAGGTTAGTTCCGGTGAACCGCAGCGCCTGACGCTGACTTAAATTCGGGTTGACTAACGCTGTAATTCTACCTCGCGAAGGTGACTTTTCTGGGAGCTGTTAGCAAGCTGTAACACCAACGAAATTGCCGCCAGCGGGATGATTTACCCGTATGTGTCTCTCGGCCCTCTGCCGGGTACAGACCTAAGACCTTTTTTCCAGGATGGAGCCTGCGGACCAACGAATTTCACCTGTTCAATCTGCAGCGTCGAAAACTGTTTCGAGACGTTGTCAAGGATCTCTGCCTGCATCAGTTTGAGCTGAGTTGCCCATGCGGTCGATTTGCATCGCACAGTGAGCGTGCCGTTGGTTAGATTTTCGGGTACAGAGTTTGCCGCGTTTAAATCGCCCACGACTTCTTCCCACTTAGAAAAGAGCTCGGCCTGGGCGATCTGGTTTTGCCAACCGAAACTGCTCAATAGGTCGTCGAGGCCGTTCGCCGCTGTTTTTGGCTCGCGACCTTTACCGAAGGGTTTTGATGATTTGTTTTTGGCTTTATCGGCGATGCGTCTGGTGTCTCGAGAGATTCGGCCGGTAACCGCAGCTCGCATGGCAAAGTAAAAGTCTTGGGCGAAGTCAACAGGTTCTGAGCTATTTGAATCTTTCCCCAACTCACACCTCCGACGGTCTAGTGACGCTGCCACGACTTACAAAATAGGGCTTGGTTCTCAGAATGTCTGGCACATCTTCGAAAACTGCTGAGGTTATGAATACCTGTTCGTTATCTTTTATTAGCTCAGCAAGACGGGTTCGCCTTTCGGTGTCTAGCTCAGCAAAGACGTCGTCGAGAATCAATATTGGGTCACCGGTTTTGGTTTCAGCCTTTAGCAGGGCAACCGAGGCGAGGCGCAGGGCAATGGCAAATGACCAACTCTCGCCGTGACTGGCGAAACCTTTGACTGCGAGGTCTCCAATTTTAAAAACCAAGTCGTCTCGCTGTGGTCCAATTAGCGTGATTCCCCGCTCGAGCTCTTTGGGCCTGATATTCAATAGTTTCACGTGAAACTTTTCTTCAAGCTCGGCTCTGCTAAGACCGGCAGCCGACACAAGTGATTCCTCGGCTTCGGACTCGTCGTCTAGGTAATGACTTATCCGATCTCCAAGTATCGACGACTTGACGTCAATCGAGGGGTCGTTATTTGAGGTCGCAATCGCACGGTAGGCATTGTCAACATGCGGGCTAAGTCGCGACACCAGGTCGAGTCGCGCCTCGACAATCTCGGCACCATATTTTACGAGACTGGCATCCCAGGCATCCAAAGTTGCTAGCGCTGAACCTGCGGTTTTGGTTATTTTTGCGCTCTTAAGCAGACTATTTCTCTGCTTAAGAACTCTTTCATAGTCTGCGAACACTCCGGCAAACCTTGGCCAGACCTGCACGACCAGCTCGTCGATGAAATCGCGCCGGTTGCTCGGGTCTCGCTTGACTATGTCTAGATCTTCGGGTGCAAAAATCACAGTGTTCATGAGCCCCAGAATGTCTCGCAGTTTTTGCAGTTCTGACCGATTAACGCGACCGCGGTTCGGGCCATCACGATTGAGCTCCACCTCTAGTAACGCCTCACGCCCGTCGACAACCGCCGTTGCCCGAACTAAAGCAGTGGAGCTTGTGTTTTTGATCAGTGGTAGATAGCCGGCCACGCGGTGGGATTTGAGCGTAGAGAGATAGCGGATTGCCTCAACCAAATTTGTTTTGCCTTGGCCATTGGCACCCACAAGAAGGTTTATGCCTGGCTCAAAAGCGACTTCTTGGGTGTCGTAGTTTCTGAATGTGTTCAGGCTGAGGTGTTTTAGATACACGCTCAGTTGCCTTATTCGGTGCGAGCTTGTTTTGCGAGCTGCGGGTATGGCTGCAAGAGATAGCGGTAACCGTCGTTCACTGTTTTCTCTTTAGCCGCGTGGTTGGTTAGGAGCACAGGACCCGGTTTTCCTGGGTTAGCGCTCTTCGTGAAACCGATCTTTACGTATTCGGTGTTGATTCCCGCTAGCCCGTCAATCAAAAGTGCCGGCCGCAGCGCGACGGATATTTCTTCACCGGTTAGTTCTATGTTCACGCTCTCTGATGCGGTGGTCTCGTGACCGAAACCATCTAGCACGAGCTCACCCTCTTTGAATGTGTATCCAATGGAGCCTTCGCGGTGTTCAAGCACCAAACCAACGCGTCTGGTCGAGTCAAGTAGGTCTTGAGTCGCCACAATAGCGAAATGCTCAACCGACTCGGGAAAAAGCGCTTTTACCGCGGGAAAACTGGCTTTGATCAGCTGAGCCGTTACCGAGCGGTTCTTAGCTTTGAATGCAATCATCTCTCGCTCATTGTTTTTGGCGATCGAAATCGAGACATCACCCTGATTGCCGAAAGTCTTTGCCACCTCAAGAAGGGTTTTTGCTGGCACCAATGCTGTGGCCTCTTCGTCAATATCAGCCGACCAAGCGATTTCTTGCTGGGCTATGCGATATCTGTCGGTTGCCGAAAGCGAAAACTCGGTTTTGTTGGCTTGAATATAAACACCTGTGATGTTGGGCATTGGACTGTCTTTGGCGGCCGCGATTGCAACCTGGTGAACTGCGGTCGCAAAATCTTCTGCCGAGATGTTTCCGGTGATGCTCGGAATCTCTGGTAGAACAGGAAACTTATTTACGTCCATCGTTGCTAGAGAAAACTTCGAACCGCCGCAGCTTACTTCGACCTTGGTGCCATTGGTAACAAACTCAACCGGAGCGTTAGGGAGCTTATTTGCTATCTCTGAAAGCATTCTTCCTGAAACCAAGATAGATCCCGGTTCGTCGACCTTGGCAACGATTTCTATTCGCGCAGAAACTTCATAGTCAAACACCGAGAAAAGCAGCGAGTTAGCGTCGGCATCTATGCGAATGCCGCCGTGGATTGCAACAGTAGGTCTTTGGGCCAGCAGGCGAACCGCAAATGAAACGGCATCGTTTAGAACATCTTTGTTTA
>JBEGPW010000032.1:0-11933 GCA_041181225.1 Actinomycetota bacterium
AGGCCGTGGTTTGCGAAAAGCCGCTGGCCACCACCGTTGCCGACGCGAAGAGCTTGTTCGAGCGAGCTTCGGAGGCAGGCGTCGCCACGGCTGTGCCGTTCGTCTATCGGTTTTACCCAGCGGTTCGCGAGATTCGCGAGCGCATTGCTCGCGGAGACGCCGGTGCCCTGCACCTGTTGCACGGTTCATATCTGCAAGACTGGCTGGCGCTTTCGACGGCGACCAACTGGCGTGTGAACGAAAACGTCGGCGGCGCATCGCGTGCATTCGCCGACATCGGTGTGCACTGGTGCGACCTCATGGAGTTCGTCACCGGCCACCGCATAACTCGCTTGGTGGCTTCGATGGCAAAGCCTCACTCGGGTCGCGGCGCCACCGAAGACTCAGCGTCTATTCTGTTTGAAACCGACCGTGGGGCTTCTGGCACTCTGATTGCAAGTCAGATCTCTTATGGCCGCAAGAACGAGATTCGCTTCTCGTTCGACGGTGAGCTTGAGTCGTCTTATTGGAACCAAGAGGTTCCTGGCCGCTTCACCACTGCAAACGCTCGTCGCGATGCAATCGTGAACGTCGGTTCTGCTGAGGTTGCTTCAATGGCTGCGCAGAACGTCACCTATTTGCCTGCGGGTCACCCTCGCGGCTACCAGGATGCTTTCGACGCTTTCATGGCCGCTGCCTACCGCTCGTTTCAGGGCGAGGTTGTCCCGGGCCTGCCGACCTTTGCCGATGGCTTGCGCGCTGCGACGATCACCGAGGCGGTTCTGCAGTCAGCGGCATCACGCCAGTGGGTTGACGTGGCACCAGTCGCATTGGCGCCTGCTGGTCAGCTGACCTCATAATCGAAATAAACCTATAAATTCACTACAACTACTAAAAGGAGTGCAAGTGTCGCGACCAGTCACACTTTTCACAGGTCAATGGGCTGACCTGCCACTTGAGCAGGTTGCCAAGTTGGCAAGCGAATGGGGCTATGACGGCCTCGAGTTGGCTTGCTCAGGTGAGCACCTTGACGTGGCTCGTGCTTTTGAAGATGACGCTTATGCTCAAGAGCGCCTCGACTTGCTCGACCGCTATAACCTCAAGTTGTTCGCAATCTCGAACCACTTGACCGGCCAAGCGGTTTGCGATGACCCAATCGACTTTAGGCACCAGGCCATCTTGCGCTCTAAAGTTTGGGGTGATGGTGAGGCCGAAGGCGTGCGTCAACGCGCTGCCGAAGAGCTCAAGCAAACCGCTGTGGTTGCCCGCAAGCTCGGCATCGACACTGTGGTTGGTTTCACGGGTTCAAAGATCTGGCCTTATGTTGCGATGTTCCCGCCAGTGCCTGCATCGGTCATTGATGCTGGCTATCAAGACTTTGCCGACCGCTTCAACCCGATCATCGATGTCTATGACGACCATGGAGTCAAGTTTGCCCTCGAGACCCACCCGAGCGAAATTGCCTATGACTGGTACACCACCGAAATCGCACTCGAAGCAATTGGCAACCGCCCGGGCTTTGGTTTGAACTGGGACCCTTCACACATGGCATGGCAAGACGTTGACCCTGCCGCCTACGTCTTGCGATTTGCCGACCGCATCTATCACGTTGACTGCAAAGACACCAAGATTTATAACGCGGATGGCCGCAGAGGCCGCTTGTCATCGCACCTGCCTTGGGGCGACCCTCGCCGCGCGTGGGATTTCGTGTCAACCGGCCACGGCAGCGTTGACTGGGAGGCCTCGTTCAGAGCCCTCAACACCATCGGCTATAACGGCCCAATCTCTATCGAGTGGGAGGACGCCGGAATGGATCGCCTGCACGGCGCACCTGAAGCACTCGCTTTCGTGCGCAAGCTGCATTGGGCAACCCCAGCGGCTTCGTTCGACTCCGTATTCAATCAGCAGTAGGGTCAACCAGCAATAGGTTTCAAGAGGCATTGGCCGCCGGCCTTGCAATTGGCCTGCGGGTGTGAATCGCCGAACGACTCTCTCTAGCCCGAAGAATTCATTTTGCCTAAGGTAGCGTTTTCGCAACATTTTGCGACTGGGCTAGCAGTATTTTGCGAAAAACCGAAACAACCGTTTTCGAATATTTCTGCCTGGCGTGAAAAACGCCCCACTCGAGTTGAATCGAATGGGGCGTTTCGCGTTGGTCTGGGTGGGGTGTGTCTGTGTCTTAGAGCGACAAGTCTTTTAGAGAGACATTGACTTGCCGGCTGAGCCAAGCTCCTGCGCAGCTTCGATGACGCGGGTTGACATGCCAGCCTCGCCGACCTTGCCCCAAGCGCGCGGGTCATAAACCTTTTTGTTGCCGACTTCGCCGTCAAGTTTGAGCACGCCGTCGTAGTTAGCAAACATGTGACCGGCGATTGAGCGGGTGAACGCATACTGCAGGTCGGTGTCGATGTTCATCTTGATTACGCCGTGGCTGACAGCGGCTGAGATTTCGGCTGGGGTTGAGCCTGATCCGCCGTGAAACACGAGGTCGAATGGCTTGTCTTTGCCATACTTGGCGCCAACGGCAGCCTGAATCTCACCGAGTAGCTCTGGCTTGAGCTGAACGTTGCCCGGCTTGTAGACGCCGTGCACGTTGCCAAAAGTTAGCGCGACCATGTAGCGGCCGTTTTCGCCTAGGCCCAGCGCCTCTGCGGTCATCAGGCCATCGGCCGGGGTCGTGTAAAGGTGAGCGTCGTGCTTGGCTTCAACGCCATCCTCTTCGCCACCCACAACGCCAACTTCAATCTCAAGAACTGCGCCGATGCTGCGGGTTAGCGCGAGCATCTCTTTGGCAATCTCAAGGTTCTCGGCCATCGGAACAGCTGAGCCGTCCCACATGTGTGAGTTGAATAGCGGGTCTTCGCCGCGCTTTACGCGGTCTTGTGAAATCGCGATAAGCGGGCGCACGAGCAGGTCGAGCTGCTCTTTGGCACAGTGGTCGGTGTGAAGAGCAACTGTGATGCCGTAGTTCTTCGAAACTTCGCGGGCGAAAGCCGCCATAGCCGCTGCGCCGGTTGCCATGTTCTTGATGGTCGGACCTGACCAATAGTCGCCACCGCCGGTTGTTACCTGAAGAATGCCGTCTGAACCGGCTGCCTGCAAACCAGCAAGAGCTGCGTTCAGGGTCTGTGAACTGCTCACGTTAATGGCCGGGTAGGCAAAACCCTGAGTCTTTGCGCGGTCAAGCATTTCGAGGTATTGCTCTGGTGATGCAACAGGCATTTAAGGCTCCTAGTTTTGGTGTGGCGTTTTCAGATTAGTGGGCGATTGCCGGCTCTTCGAGCGGCCGGTGGCGGTCTGGAGTTTCGGTGAAAAAGCTTTCTGGCAGGTTTGCGACGCTGCTGAGGCCTGAGCTTGGCTGGGTGACTTTTACGGCACCCCAACGAACTGCGGTTTTGATGCCGGCCTCAATGTCAAAGTCGGTTCCGTAAACCTCTGGGCCATTGCCAACTGGGCTGGTGGCCACGGCCGACAAGAAACCCGCGAGCGTTGCGTCGCCGGCTCCAACGGTGTTCACAACTTTTACGCGCTCGGTTTTGGCGCCGATGATCGATTTCTTGGTTACGGCCAAAATGCCGTCGACGCCCATCGAAGCTAAAACTGCGCCAATACCGTGTTCGCAAAGCTCGTGAGCGGCGTCAATGACATCGCCCACCGTGAACAGCGTGCGGCCTACGGCAGACGCTAGTTCTTCGGCGTTTGGTTTGATGATGGTTGGGCGGCCGCTGCGAGCCAGGTAACTCAGCGGGGCTCCGCTCGTGTCTATCGCAACCTTGACGCCGATGGCATCCATCCGATCGAAAATTGCGGTGAGGTCGACAAACTCGCCCGTGCTGGTGTTGATTGGCAGTGCGCCCCCGATTGCGAGCCACTTTGCACCACGTTCGCGAACGGTTGCTTCGGTTAGGTCGATTACGGCGTTCCAGTCGTCATCGGTGAGGGCGCGTGGCCCTTCGGTTACCCGAGTTGTGGTGCCGTTTTCAATCACGATGGTGGTTGAAACGCGCAGGGTGCCTTCGACCCAGAGTGGAATAAGTTTTTCGCTGTAGCCGGTGCGTGCCAACACTCCTGGGTCGGCGTTTCCTACCGGAACAACACCTGGCGCGTTGATGCCGCCAACAAACAGGCCTTGGGTAACATTGATGCCTTTGCCAGCAAGCTCTTCGGTCACGTGATGAGCTCGGTTTACGCCACCTTCAACGAAGTTACTTACGTAATACGTGCGGTCAAGGGTCGGCGCTGGTGTCAACGTGACTATTGGTGACGCGTGTGAAGTGCTCGACATAGCGGAGTCCTTGTTTGTTTGGCTTGCCTCTGGGCTTTTTAGCTATTGGGCTGCAAACATCGTTGTGAGCGCGCTAGTGAAAAGTATAGTAAATCACCGCCAACTTCCCTAAATGTGAAGACCCGCAAACTGCGGATTTCGCGGTTTGCGGGTCAATAAGCTTCGGAATCAGTTGCCGAAGCTACTTTTGAGGCGTTCCTTCGTCAGAAGGGCTCATGGTTTCGTCAAGGGATTCGAGCTGTGGCAACTCGGCAGCGGTGATTTGCTTAGGAGCGTCATCGATCACCGCTGGGCTTTCGATTTCGGCTACCGACAGCGAACTGTCGTCAAGGTCATTGAGTTTACGCGCCGAGACCAGCATGCGGCTCTCGAAACTGGCTACGAACTTGTTGTAGTTGCCCACTGTGCTCTTGATTGAGCGACCGAGAGCATCAGCCAACCCGGCCACAACGTTTACGCGCTCATAAAGCTCGCGACCAATCTCGAGCATCTTTCGCACCTGGTTTTCGTCTACGTTTTGGCGCCAAATGAAGTTGATGGTCTTCAACACCGAGAACAAGCTCACCGGCGACGCCAAAGCCACGTTCTTGCCAAACGCGTATTCCAAGATTGCCGGGTCGGCGTCAAGAGCAGCTGAAAGCAACGCTTCGCTGGGAATGAAGGCGATAACAAAGTCGGGGCTTGCATTGAGTGAAGTCCAATAGGCCTTACCCGCAAGGTTGTCGATGTGACCGCGCACCGCCTTAGCGTGCTCTTTGACGAGCTGCTCGCGACGAGCTTTGTCGGCGCCCTCAGCAAGCGGGCTAATTTTTGACGCTTCTTGATAAGAGTTGAACGGCACCTTGCTGTCAATCGCAAGTGTCTTGCCGCCTGGCAGGTTGATGATCATGTCGGCGCGGCCAGTTGTGATGGTCGCCTGCTCATCAAAGTCGGCGTGCTTCAGAAGCCCAGCCAGTTCAACGAGTTTGCGCAGCTGCGCCTCGCCCCAGACTCCACGAATCTGGTTTGAACCAAGAGCGTTTGCAAGAGACTCAGTCTGTTTGCGAAGCTGTTGGTCGCTCTCGAGCGACTGGCGAATGGCTTCGTTGAGCTGGGTAACCTGTTCGGTGCGTTCTTTTTGCATCAGCCCTACGGCCTCTTGCATTTGACGCAGGTTTTCTTTGACCGGAGCAAGTTCGTTCACGAGCTTGTTTTCTTTGGCCTGGTTCTCTTGGCCTTCGCGAATCTGCGCTTGCAACTGCGCTATCTGAGATGAATAGGCAGTAACTGTTGCCTGCGCCCCCGCGAGGTCAACTTGAGCTTGGTTTAGCTGTGGTGCAAGGTCATTCGACCCGTCGGCTGCATTTTTCTTGCGGCCCCCAACTAGCCAACCGATTACAAGACCGGCGACTAGACCAACGATTAAAAAGAGAAAAGTTTCCATTCCGCAAGTGTGCCACGCGACTGCGACATTATTTGTGCAACGGCTTCAAAACCTGTTTGGTTGCGGCGGCCAACTCATCCAAGTTGTCAGCACCGTGACGTTTCAGAGCCATGTGCACCACAATTCGCGCGCACGCGTCTGCGTCGGCCAAAGCATCGTGATGATTGAACTCTTCGTGGCCCACCGCATAGGCCACGGCATTCAACCGGTAGCTCTCAAGGTTGTAGGTCTTGCGCGACATCGCGAGCGAACACATGTAGCTGAGCTCGGGCAGGGGCGCGTCTATAGCGGCGGCCGAAGCGCGCAACACTCCCATGTCGAAGGGCGCGTTGTGTGCAACGAGAACATCCGTGCCAATAAATGCCAACATCGATTCGAGAGCGGCGTCGTATTCAAGGGCGTCTTCAACATCGCTCGGATGAATGCCATGCACCCGAATGTTGCCCGCATGAAACCAGTTGTGTGGGTAGGGCGGCTTGAAAAGCAGCGCCAGACCCTCGACCAAAACGCCGTCGCGCACTCGCACTAAACCGACCGCGCATGGGCTCGCAGGGGAGCCGTTTGCGGTCTCAAAGTCGATTGCGGTGAAGTCAAGGGGCATGAGTCAATTAAACTCTTTTCTTGTGGCCCTAACTATCGCGATCGTGGGACTGCCTAACGTAGGCAAGTCGACCCTTTTCAACGCACTCACCAAAAACAATGTCTTGGCGGCGAACTACCCGTTCGCAACCATCGAGCCAAACGTTGGTGTGGTGAACCTGCCAGACCCTCGCTTGCAAAAGCTTGCCGACATGTATGGTTCAGAGCGCCTCTTGCCAGCACCAGTGTCATTCGTTGACATCGCCGGCATCGTGCGCGGCGCTTCGGTGGGTGAAGGCTTGGGCAACAAGTTCTTGGCTAACATTCGTGAAGCCGACGCAATCGCCCAGGTTGTGCGTGCATTCGTCGACGGCGACGTCGTGCACGTTGACGGCAAGGTTGACGCCTCAAGCGACATCGAAACCATCAACACCGAGCTGATTCTGGCCGACATGCAGACTCTCGAAAAAGCCCGCCCTCGCATCGAAAAAGAAGTCAAGGGCAAAAAGATGGAGCCAATCGCCCTCGAAGTGATTGACGAAGCCATGGCGATTCTCGACGGTGGCAAGCCGCTATCGTCTTCAAAGATTGACTTGACCCCAATCAAAGAGATGGGCCTGCTAACCGCAAAGCCGATCATCTATGTCTTCAACGTTGACGAAAGCATTCTCACCGACGCCGCAAAGAAGAAGGCGCTCGCCGACCTCGTTGCCCCAGCCGAAGCCGTCTTCTTAGACGCCAAAGTTGAGAGTGAATTAATTGATTTGGATGCCGCCGAGGCAGCCGAACTTTTGGCTTCACTCGGCCAAGATGAATCTGGCCTCGACCAGCTTGCACGCATCGGTTTCGACACCCTAGGTTTGCAGACCTACCTAACCGTTGGCCCGAAAGAAGCTCGCGCCTGGACGATTCACAAAGGCTGGACAGCCCCGCAAGCCGCCGGCGTGATTCACAGCGACTTTCAGCGCGGCTTCATCAAAGCCGAAATCGTCTCGTTTGACGACCTCATGGCAGCTGGCTCAATGAACGATGCCAAAGCCGCCGGCAAGGTGCGCATGGAGGGCAAAGACTACGTGATGCGCGATGGCGACATCGTTGACTTTAGGTTCAACGTTTAGTTTCTGGTAAAACCAATGTCGTCAGAGCAGGGCATGAAACCGATTGACCCGAACGATGAGCGTTCGATGTGGGATCGCATGGTTGCGGGCGATTGGTACAAAGCCGGTCCGGAGCACTGGGAGGAAATCGCAAAGGCGTCGAGGCTCTGCGCGGAATACAACAACCTGATGCCCTTCGATGGCGGCAAGGCTAACGAAATGCTGACTGAAATTTTCGGCACAGTCGGCGAAGGTGTTTGGCTTCGCGAACCAATCAAAGTTGACTTCGGCAAAAACATTCACTGGGGCGATGGCTGCTTTGCCAACTATGGCCTAATCGCGCTTGACGTTGCTGAGATTCACATTGGCAACGGCACGATGTTCGGAACCAACGTGCAGCTGATGACTCCGCTTCACCCACTAAACCCAGAGATGCGGGCTGAAGGCTGGGAGGCCGGCAAGTCAATCATCATTGGCACGAACGTTTGGGTTGGTTCAGGTGCGATCATCCTCGGCGGTGTGACGATTGGCGATGGCGCAGTGATTGGCGCTGGTGCGGTTGTGACCAAGGATGTTCCCGCGCGAACACTCGCGGTGGGCAACCCGGCGCGCGTCGTAAAAGAGCTCTAGCCGGGTGAAGCCCTCAGAAGATTTTGCTCATGCGAAGATGATAACTTCGAACCAAAGCTGTGCCAAACGAAAGACTATCAACATGAGCGATAAACCACGTGGGGCCAGAGGCTCTCAGGTTCGCTCACGTGGCGCAACCGTTGAGATTCGAAATGCAAACCAACCAGGATGGTCGGGCAAAGTCGACGCTGCCAAATATGCCGCGATGCGAGATGCTTTGATGGCGATTCTGCCGCGAACCAAGCCCGGGCTAACTCAAGCTGAGATGCGCAACAAAGCGGTGTTTCACCTTCCCGCCCACATCTTTCCGGGCGGAGCAAAAGCCGAATGGTGGGCCAAGTGCGTTCAGCTAGACCTCGAGGCCAAAGGCGTTATTGAGCGCGAACGCGATGCTCGGCCACTGCGCTGGCACCGGGTTTAGCGAGCGTTTGAGGCGCTTAGAAGTTCTCGCTCGACAGCTCGGTTTTGCCCGAAACGATAGCTTCGACGATGGTGTCAACCACGTGCTCGGCGGTCATTCCCTGAGGGAACGCCGGTGCAACACCGAAGACTGCGCGGCTCGCAAGACCAGTTTCGGTGTGACCTGGGCGTGGGTCAATGACGCGAATCTTCAAGCGACGCGCTTCAAGGTTTAGCGCTTTGAGCCAAGTTGAGTGCGCGGTCTTGCTCGTGAGATAGGCCGACATCCCCGGAAAAATCTTTTCGGCAACAACGCCGGTGATCGAAACAATGAACGGTTCGCGCTCAGATTTTGCCAAGACTGGCAAGAGGGCTGAAATCACAGCGGATGGCCCCAGGTGATTCACCTGCATAAGTTTTAGGGCGTCACTAGCCGAGGTGTCGGTCGCCGAACCAAAGCCAACAACGCCGGCGAGGTTGATGATTCCGTCAAGTTGCACACCGCTGGTGCTCAGGTAACCCGTGAGGGTGGCGATTGACTCGGCGCTTTCAAGGTCGAGCAGAAGCCCCTGAGTTAGACCGGCTGGCAGGTTTGCCGCGCTCTCGTTGCTGCGCGCCGTGCCAATCACGTTTGCGCCCATCGCCATAAGTTTCTCGGCTGTTAGTCGCCCGAAAACCCCGTTTGCGCTAATCACCAAAATTGTGCTGCCCTGAATATTCATGGCACAAGTCTAAGCAGAACTGCGAGCTAATTCGAGGCGCTTAGAGCGTAGCCTGCGCCGCAACCAACCGCGCATAAGCCCCGCCGGCCGCCATTAGCTCGGCGTGGGTGCCGCGCTCAACAATCTGCCCGGCGTCGAGCACCAAGATGAGGTCGGCGTTGACTACCGTAGACAACCTATGCGCGATTGCAATGGTCGTGCGGTTGGCGGTCGCTGCATCCAAGGTGGCTTGAACGATGCGTTCAGAGTTGGTGTCCATGGCGCTGGTGGCTTCGTCAAGAATGACTACGGGCGGGTCTTTTAGAAGCACGCGCGCGATTGCTATGCGCTGTTTTTCGCCACCGCTGAGGCGATACCCTCGCTCGCCAACCATGGTTTCATAACCCTTCGGGAACCCCATGATCACGTCGTGAATGTTGGCGGCCTTGGCGGCAGTTTCGATTTGTTCTTGGGTCGCGTTGGGGCGGGCATAGGCCAGGTTTTCGCGAATCGTGTCATAAAAGAGGTACGTCTCTTGGTTGACGATTCCGATGTGATCAATGAGCTCTTCTTGGTTTAGCTCGCGCACGTCAACGCCCGCAAACTTCACTGAGCCCCCATCGATGTCGTAGAAGCGCGGCAGCAAGTAGCTTATGGTCGTTTTGCCCGAGCCCGAGGCTCCAACCAGCGCAACATATTGGCCAGGATGAACGTCAAACGACACATTCTTGAGCGTCGGTGCGGTGTCTTCGCCGGCGCCCGGGTAGGCAAAGGTGACGTTTTCAAAACTCAGGTTGCCGAGTTTTTCGCGGTCGATGTGTTTTGGGACGGCAGGGTTTGTCACCTGAGGGCGAAGGTCGAAGTATTCAAAAATGCGAGCAAAAAGCGCCGACGAGGTTTGAAGGTCGAGGCTAACGGTTAGTAGGTTCATCATCGGGAACAGCAGGCGTGATTGCGCAGTGGTGAAAGCCACAACGGTGCCCACGGTGATTGGGTCTTGGCGCAGAATCAACCATCCGGCACACAAATAAATCACTGCCGGAATCGAGCTCATGAAAACCTGAACCACGGCAAAAAATGTTTGCCCGCTCATGGTTTGGCGAACCTGCAGGCCAATTTGGTTTTTGTTCTCTAGCTCATATCGGCCAACCTCGCTGGCTTGGCGGCCAAAGCTCTTGGCTAGCAAGATTCCGCTCACCCCGAGCGATTCTTGGGTGATGGCCGACATTTCGCTCAGTGAGTCTTGAGTTTTGCTCGCAATCTTCGCGCGTACCTTGCCAACCCGGCGCTGCAACAAAACCATCAGCGGCAACATGATGATTGCCACGATGGTGAGCTGCCAACTGAGCAAGAGCATTGCTACGAATGAAGCGAGCACGGTCACGGCGCTGCCGAGAAGGCTGCTGATCGTGTTGCTCAAAACACCGGCGACGCCACCAACGTCGTTGGCTAGGCGCGACTGAATCGCACCGGTCTTAGTTTTTGTGAAGAACGCGAGTTCCATCGACTGAAGATGAGCAAACATTCTGACGCGAAGTGAGCCCATAACTTTATTGCCCACCGTCGAGGTGAGGTAGGTCTGCCATACACCCAAAGACGCCGCAAGCAACCAGATGCCGATCATGCTCAACACAAAAGTCGTCAGAATGCCAAGGTCTGGTTTGCCGCTGGTGGGGAACAACCCTTGGTTGAACGCCTCTTGAATCAAGAGCGGTGGCAAAACAGCAAGACCCGCGCCAATCAGAACCAGGCTAGTCGTTGCAATCAGTGCGCGTCGGTGCGGTTGAAACAACTCAAAGATTCGGCCTTTGAGGTTCTCGATCTTCGGAGCCTCAGCGTTTCTCTCTTTGATTTTGTCTGGGTCTGAAGAAAATCGGCCCATTGGGCCACCGCCGTGCATGCTCATGGTTCGAGTCTATGCAAGTTTGTGTCGTCAAAAATCGTCACAAAAAGTTACTTCTGGTAACAAAACGCCCATCAGCCAAACCGAAATTTAGACTTGCCAATAACTGGTGAATTCATCCAGCCCAAAGCCAAACTGTTTAGGAATACACCCAATGTCTGTTCTTCACGAAGTGCTTTCAGCAAACGAAGCATACGCCGCCGACTTCGGCGCAAAATCTGAACTCGCCCTGCCACCTGCGCGCGGTTTCGCCATCTTGACCTGCATGGACGCCCGACTTGACCCAGCGAAATATGCCGGCCTTTCAGAGGGTGACGCTCACGTGATTCGCAACGCCGGCGGCCGTGCTTCTGACGACGCGATTCGCTCACTAGTCATTTCATACAAGCTTCTCGGCACCAAAGAGTGGTTCGTCATTCACCACTCAAACTGCGGCATGGAGTTCTTCACCGACGAAGTTATTCGCGGCCTGCTAGCCAACAGCCTTGAGACCGCCGCACTTGGCGCTGAGGGTTTCTATGACGTCGGCACCGGCCCTGGTTCAGCCGAGGCGAAGTACATCGACTGGCTAACGATTAGCGAGCAGGCTCAGAGCGTTACCGAAGACGTCGCTCGCATCAAGGCTCACCCTCTAGTGCCTGCGGGCATTCCGGTTTATGGCTACATCTATGACGTGACCACCGGTCGCCTCGTTGAGGTTCCAACTGCCACTGCAGCCGGAGCCGCCAAGTAACAAAACCTCCTCTTGATTCAAACTCAAACCTCGCAGCCCACAAAGTTGCGGGGTTTGTTTTTTATCGCGGATGACCTTCGGCTCGCAGGCATAGGCTTGAGTCATGAAACTTCTTGACGTTCAAATCACCCCCGAGCTGCGTGGCGTAATCGCCGTGCCCGAAAACGCCAGCGCGACCCACCAGTTGCCGGCGGTTGTGATGGT
>JBEGPW010000033.1:0-13806 GCA_041181225.1 Actinomycetota bacterium
ACGCCGAATCGCTAAGTGGCGAACTCGTCGGTGTTGTCGTGCAGCTGGGTGGCCAAACTGCACTCGGACTAGCCAAAGGTCTTGAAGCCGCTGGAATTCCGATTTTGGGAACCAGCCCGAGTGCAATCGACTTGGCCGAAGAGCGCGGGCTATTCAGCAAAATTCTCGACGCCGGAAACCTACTGGCGCCTGCAAACGGAACGGCGTTCGAGCTTTTCGAAGCTGGTGAAATCGCCGCTCGAATCGGATACCCGGTGTTGGTGCGTCCGTCATACGTGCTCGGCGGCCGAGGAATGGAAATCATCTATGACCAAGACTCACTAACCGACTACTTTGACCGCATCGCCGACCAGGGAATCGTCGGAGACGGTCATCCGTTGCTTATCGACCGCTTCTTAGACGACGCCATCGAGATTGACATTGACGCGCTGTATGACGGGGAGCAGCTCTATGTTGGCGGCGTTATGGAGCATATTGAAGAAGCCGGAATTCACTCGGGCGATTCAAGCTGCACGTTGCCACCGGTAACCATGAGCGACGCACAAATCGCTCGGGTGCGAGAAGCTACCCTGAAAATAGCCGAAGGAATCGGCGTCAGAGGCCTGCTAAACGTTCAGTTCGCTCTGGCCGCCGACGTGCTCTATGTTCTCGAGGCCAACCCACGCGCCTCTCGAACTGTACCTTTTGTTTCGAAGGCGCTGGGGATCACGCTGGCTAAAGCAGCCTCGCTGGTGATGGTCGGTCGTTCAATTGCAAGCCTGATTGCCGAGGGCCACCTGCCCGCCAGAGATGGCACCTACATTCCAGCCGGTTCACCGATTTCGGTGAAAGAAGCCGTGTTGCCTTTCAAGCGATTTGCAACCAAGGATGGCCGTTTCGTCGACAGCCTGCTCGGCCCAGAAATGCGTTCAACGGGTGAGGTTATGGGCATCGACGTCGATTTTCCGAGAGCTTTTGCAAAGAGCCAAGCGGCAGCCGGCAGCGCTCTTCCAACATCGGGTTCGGTTTTCATCTCGGTTGCAGACCGCGATAAACCTCACCTAATTTTGCCGGTGCGGCGCTTGCAACAACTGGGTTATCGCATTTTGGCAACCGAAGGGACGGCCGCAATCTTGGAGCGACACGGAATTCACGTTGAAGTCGTTCAGAAGCACAGCGCAACGCTGGCTTCGGGGGAGGGGCGTTCAATTGTCGACCTAATCACCGCGGGCGAAGTCGATGTTGTCGTAAACACTCCATCGGGTTCGAACGCGCGAAAAGATGGCTACGAGATTCGCGCCGCCACGACCGCTGCCGACAAAGCGATTTTCACGACCATTGCCCAACTGAGCGCCGCAATCGGTTCGTTCGAGGTCATTAGGCAGGGTGGTTTCGACGTGAAATCGTTGCAGGAACACGCGAAAGATCGGGCGGTGGCGCTTGCCAAATAGCTTCGGAGTTCGGCTCAGACAAACCTTTGAGAAGTATGGTCAGCTTTGCGTGGGCATCGACCCGCACGCTGAATTACTTGAAGCCTGGGGCCTAGCTGATTCGGCTGAAGGTTTGCGCAAGTTCGCCTTCACTGCCCTGAGCGCAGCTCAGGGAAGAGTCGGAATCATCAAACCGCAGGTTTCGTTTTTTGAACGTCACGGTTCGGTGGGGTTCAAAGTGCTCGAAGATCTGTGTTTGGCAGCCTCAGAGACTGATCTTTTAGTCATTTTGGATGCTAAGCGCGGCGACATAGGAACCACGATGGACGCCTATTTTGACGCCTGGCTCGGCAAGTCGGCACCGTTTATCAGCGACGGCCTCACGGTTTCTCCCTATTTAGGTTTCGACTCGATGCGCGACGTCTATGCTGGCGCCGCCGAGCGGGGAAAAGGTGTGTTTGTGCTCTGCGCAACATCAAACCCCGAAGGGGCTAACTTGCAGCAGGCAAAGATGGCAGACGAAAAAACAGTTGCGGCCAACCTGTGGCGCTCACTCAGCGAGCTAAACTCGGTCACTCAAGCCCCCGGAGAAAAACTCGGCTCTTTTGGCGCGGTAATCGGCGCAACTCTGCGGCTCGGTAAATTCGGACTCAGCGATATCACCACGCAACCACTCAAACCACTTTCGAACACCCCGATTTTGGCTCCAGGGTTTGGCGCCCAGGGCGCTAGGCTTGCCGATTTAGACCGACTTTTCGGCGAGGCCTCTGGCAGTGTTATTGCAACGGTATCTCGAAGCGTTTTGTCAGCCGGCCCAAACGACCTAGATGAGTCTATTCAGAAGCACGTTCAAGAGTTAGCGAGCGCCCATGACTGAGATTTTGCACACCAGCCGAGGCCGCGGGCTCACCGTCGTCGCCGGACCCACCGCAGTGGGAAAGGGCACGGTGGTTAGGCACATCCTAGAAAATCACCCCGAGGTAAGTCTTTCGGTGTCGGCAACCACGCGCGCGCCACGCCCGGGCGAAATAGACGGTGAAAGCTATTTCTTTTGGACCATGGATGAGTTCGACGCCCAGATTGCGGCCGGAGAAATGCTCGAATTCGCTACCGTGCATGGAACGAATAAGTACGGAACACCAAAGCAGCCTGTGATCGACGCGATTGGAAACGGCAAGCTCGTGCTTCTCGAAATCGACATTCAGGGGGCTCGCCAGGTAAAAGCTGCCATGCCAGAAGCCAAACTCATTTTCATTGCTCCGCCGAGCTGGCAGGAGCTGGTGCGACGCCTTGAAACCCGGGCCACCGAATCTTCTGAAGAGCAAGCTCGTCGATTGGTCAGCGCCGAAGTTGAACTCGCGGCCCAAAGCGAATTTGACCATGTGGTTATCAACGACGAAGTAGCCAGATGCGCCTCTGAAGTCTTAGACTTGATGAAGGCCCATTAGCGCAGAGCGCGGCTTCGACTTTATTTCTTTATAGAAAGCAAAAACATGTCAGAAAAACTAGGTATCGTTTCGCCAGCCATTGACCTATTGCTGTCAAAAGCAGAGTCAAAGTATGAACTGGTGATTTTCGCGTCGAAGCGCGCCCGCCAAATCAACGACTATTACTCGGCTCTTCAAGAAGGAAGCCTCTTCAACAACGTCGGTCCATTGGTCGACACAACTGTTGACGAGAAGCCTTTGACTATTGCGATGCACGAAATCGCCGAAGACAAGCTAGAGAAGCACAAGATCGAAGACTAGTCTTGCGCATTGTTCTTGGCATTACCGGTGGCATTGCCGCTTATAAAGCCACGGCAATAATTCGCAAGCTAACCGGCGCTGGTCACAGCGTCAAGGTGATTCCGACTGAGAACGCTCTGCGTTTTATTGGCGCAGCAACACTTGAGGCACTGTCTCATAACTCAGTAGACCCCAATTTATACACCGATGTCGCCGACGTTAAGCACGTCGAGCTTGGCCAAAATGCCGACTTGGTAATCGTGGCTCCTGCCACCGCAAGCTTCTTGGCGCGTTTCGCGGCCGGCATCGCCGACGATCTTCTTGGCAACACGCTTTTGGCCACCAACGCGCCTGTGCTGGTGGCACCAGCGATGCACTCCGAGATGTGGCGAAACGCCTCAACCATCGCAAACGTTGCAACTTTGCGCTCGCGCGGCATCGCAGTGCTAGAACCAGCTTCTGGCCGCCTCACCGGCGACGACATCGGCCCGGGGCGCCTGCCCGAAGCCGACGAAATTATCGACGCTGCCCTTGAACTGGTTCGCCCGCAAGACCTTACCGGACGCAAATTTCTAATTACGGCCGGCGGCACCCAGGAACCAATTGATCCGGTTAGGTTCATTGGAAACCGGTCTTCAGGAAAACAGGGGCTAGCGATAGCCCGTGCTGCCAAAGCTCGCGGGGCCAACGTCACTCTAATTGCTGCCAATCTGGATGAAATTGTCGACGACTTCGATGAGGTTCTGCAGGTGTCGACTGCCTCCGAAATGCAAAGTGCCTTGGATGAGCGTCTTGTCGGAGCCGACGTTTTGGTTATGGCCGCGGCCGTTAGCGATTTTAGATTTACCGAGATTTCCCCAACCAAAATTAAGCGAAGCGAAATGGGCGACGACATCACGCTTCGTCTCACTGCGAATCCAGACATTCTTAAAAACACCGTTTCTCGAGTCCTGACAGAAAAACTCGGCGTCGTCACGGTCGGATTCGCCGCCGAAACCGCAGGCAACCGCGATGAGCTTTTGAGGCTGGCCGAACTCAAACTCGACGCAAAAAACTGCGACTTTTTAGTTGCCAACGATGTCAGCGATAGCGAAGTTTTTGGCAAAGACACAAACTCGGTGATTTTGCTATCAAAAAATGGTGCAAGCGACTACGTAGACGGAGCAAAAGATCGAGTCGCCGAGCGACTGATTGATTTCATAGCCCCGTCGCTAGCGTGACCTGGCGGTCGCGGCCAAAGTTTGTCTCGGCGGGCGGATATACTTGACCCCTATGAGCGCGCTACGTCTTTTCACATCAGAGTCAGTCACCGAAGGCCATCCAGATAAAATCTGCGACCAAATCAGCGACACAATTCTTGATGCCATTCTGGCCGAAGACCCCAGCGCTCGCGTTGCCGTTGAAACCATGGTCACCACCGGGCTCGTTCACATCGCCGGTGAAGTAACGACTAACAGCTACGTTGAGATTCCTAGCCTCGTGCGCGAAAAGATTTTGGCGATCGGCTACACCTCGAGCGACATCGGGTTCGATGGCAAGAGCTGCGGCGTCTCGGTTTCAATCGGAGCCCAATCGCCAGATATCGCCCAAGGGGTTGACACCGGCATCGAATCACGCGAGCAGGGCTCTGTTGACGCCTACGACTCTCAGGGTGCAGGCGACCAAGGTCTCATGTTTGGCTACGCCACAAACGAAACCCCAACGTTCATGCCCACCGCGATAAGCCTGGCTCACCGTTTAGCTGAAAAGCTGGCCGAGGTTCGCAAGGCCGGCCTGGTAGATTTCTTGAGACCTGACGGCAAAACGCAGGTCACCATCGGTTATGACGGCAACACCGCAAAATCTGTTGAAGCTGTGGTTTTGTCGACTCAGCACAACCCAGAGGTTTCGCAGGGCGACATCGCTGCGGCTATGCGCTCGTTAGTCATCGACCCGATTCTTCAAGAAAGCGGGCTTGAATATGCGGCCGCCAAGCTTTTTATTAACCCAACCGGCAAATTTGTCATCGGGGGTCCTCAGGGTGATGCCGGGCTGACCGGTCGCAAAATTATCGTCGACACCTACGGCGGTGCCAGCCGACACGGTGGTGGCGCATTCAGCGGCAAAGACCCTTCAAAAGTTGACCGTTCAGCGGCATATGCGATGCGCTGGGTAGCAAAAAACGTTGTTGCTGCCGGGCTCGCCGACCGCGCCGAAGTTCAAGTCGCATATGCAATCGGGGTTGCTCGCCCAGTTGGTCTCTATGTTGAGACTTTTGGCACCGGCAAAGTTTCTGATGACGCGATTGTTAAAGCCATCACCGAGGTTTTCGACCTGCGGCCGCGCGCAATTATTGAACAACTAGACCTGTTGCGACCAATCTATGCCCAGACCGCGGCCTACGGGCACTTTGGTCGAGAGCTTCCGACCTTCACCTGGGAGCGCACCGACCGAACCGAAGCCCTGCTGGCGGCAGCAAACTAAATCATGGGTGCAGGCTTTGCCAAAGTGGCTTTGGCATCTCCATTGCCACAGCTCGATCGATTGTTTGAATACCGCCTGAGCGAATCAATCTCGCAGGAGCTCGTCGTCGGGTGCCGGGTGCGCGTTCCATTTGGGCGGTCAAAGCAGCTTCTTGACGGATTCGTGGTCGAACTCTCAAACAGTCCGGAATACCAAGGGGAGCTTGCCGAGCTTGTCGACGCTGTGTCGTTTGCACCCGTTCTCAAACCGGAAATTTACGAATTGTGTCGCACCATCGCCGATCGCCAGGCCGTCGCCATCGGCGACGTTTTGCGGTTGGCCATTGCAGACCGTTCGGTCGCAGTTGAAAAAGCATTTATGGCAAATCACGATTCCCTAGTCACACCTGTCATCTCAACCTTGCCTGTGTCTGCAAAGAACCCGCGGCTCGCAGTCGGCAAACGCTCGGCAATTTTGGTCGAGCCAAGACTAACCTCGGTGGGCACAAGGCGTTTTCCGACATGGGTTTCGCTGTTTCTCGATCGGGCGAGCCAACAAATCGCTGCCGGGCAATCGTGCATCCTCGTGGTTCCAGATTTTAGAGACCAGCACCTGCTGCTTGAGGCCGCTCATGAACTGAAAATTTCAGTAGTGAATTATTCGACCGAACTTGCGAAGTCGAAACGGTACCAAGCTTTCTTGCAGGCTCTGGCAAGCCAACCGACCATCGTGATTGGCTCTCGAGCCGCGGTTTATGCGCCGAGCTACCAGCTCGGGCTGATTGCAATTTGGGATGACGGCGACAGCAGCCACTTCGAACCCAATTCGCCATACATTCACAGCCGTGAGGTAGCCCTGATTCGACAAAGCCAATCGGCTGCCTGCGACATTTTGATAGCGTCACACAGTCGAAGTGCCGAAGTGCAAAGACTAATTGAAATCGGTTATCTCAGCGACGAAACCAAAACATTTGATCGGCCAAAACTCGCCGTTAGCCAAGAGGGTTTTCGCATCGACGGTTTGGCCTACAAGACGATTCGAGAAGGCTTGGCGGCTGGGCCCGTTCTGGTGCTGGTGGGCGCAAAGGGAAACTCGGTCTCGGTTTTTTGCGAGATGTGTTCAAGTCGGGCGCTTTGCAAGGAATGTAACGGACCGCTTTGGATCGACTCGAGTGGAAAGCCAAAATGCCGCTGGTGTAACGCGTTCAATCTAGATTTCAAATGTCGAGATTGTGGAGGTCAGCGGTTGAAACGAGGAGCGGCAGGTGCAACCCGCACAGCGGCCGAGCTGGCAAAAACTTTTGCGCCCGTCAAAGTAATTGAAAGCACCGGTGACGTTCGCATCGAAAAAATTGATGCGAAGCCCGCCCTGGTGATTGCAACCGCTGGTGCTGAACCCTTGGCTGCTGAGGGTTACGCAGCTGTGATTCTGCTCGATTGTCAGAATCTTTTGGCTCGAGATAATTTGCGAGCCACCGAAGACGCGGTGCGGCTGTGGAGTAACGCGTTTGCTCTTCTGTCTGATTCAGGAAGGGGAGTGGCCGTTGGCCTTGCGGGAGACTTCGGTCAAAAACTAGCATTTTGGCAACAGGCCGAACTTGCCTCAGAAGAGCTTTCATCGAGGCGTGAACTTTCATTTGCGCCGGCAGTCCGCCTGGCTTCGGCTTCGGCAACCCGCGAAACGCTCGAGGCAATAAAGACAGCAGTCTCGACAATCGACAGGGTGAGAGTATTGGGGCCTCTAGCATCAAAAGAGCCTGAGCTGATGAGGATTTTGATTCGTTACGACTATTCGGCAGGCGCAGAGCTCGCAGCAGCGTTGAAGGCTCAGGTGCTGCTGCACGGCGCGTCAGGACTTCGTATCAACCCGAAAAACGGGCGAGCCTCGCGCCCAATTCGTATCAAGATGGATGAACCCGAAGTAATCTAGAGGCTATAGCTAAGGACCTTTTTTTGAAAATTATTTTCGCTGGCACACCTTCAAACGCCGCAACCACTTTGCAGGCGCTGTTGAAGAGCGAAGCGGGTCACTTCGAAGTTGTCGCGGTTCTAACTCGCCCAGATGCCCCGCTAGGAAGAAAGCGTGTCTTGACGGCGTCCTCGGTTGCCCAGGTAGCTGAAGCGGCCGGCATCCCCGTCATAAAAACCAAACAGGTAGATGACGTTGCGATGGCCGCTATTGAGTCATTCGGTGCCGACCTGGGTGTAATCGTCGCATACGGAGCGCTCTTGAATGCTGACGCTTTGAAAACTACGAGGCTGGGATGGGTAAACATTCACTACAGCCTGTTGCCGATTTGGCGTGGGGCCGCTCCGGTTCAAAATGCTCTTTTGCGAGGCGATACGACGACCGGGGTCTCGGTGTTTCAACTCGATGAGGGAATGGACACCGGACCGATTTGGGCTCAGGTCGAAGCTGAGATTCAGCCAGACGAGACCGCCGGCGATTTGTTGAAACGGCTAACCTCGCTCGGAATCAGCGCGCTACTGCAGGTTATTCCAGAGATTCAATCGGAGCTTAAAACCCCGCGCCCCCAGAATCTCGGCAATCAGCCCCTGGCAAAAAAACCAACCCGCGAGTCTGCCCGCCTAAGTTTTGCCAACACTGCCGTGCAGATCGAACGGCAAGTCCGAGCGCTTAACCCCGAACCAATGGCCTTTGCAACGACTGTTGATGGGGGGCCAAACGACTCCCTTCGCATCCTGACAGCGCGCGCGCTCGGAGCAACTGATTGGGCAGCACTGACCGATAGTTTGGAACACACGCCCGGCTTGGTAACCGTTAAGCGCGACCGCGTTTTGGTTCACTGCGGTAAAGGCACGCTACTCGAGCTAAAAGAAGTTCAACCAGCCGGCAAGAAGCCGATGGCCGCTAACGACTGGGCCCGTGGCCTTCAGAACGAAGTGATTCTAAACTAATGGCCCAATATCAGCGTCGCAGCGAGCCTGCGACCAACAACTCGGCACGTCGCATCAAGCGGCGCGAAGTGTCTTCTCGAAGCATCGCCTATGAGCTCCTAAATGCGGTTGACCGCGACGATGCTTATGCAAACCTTTTGTTGCCAAAACTTCTTGACGATAACCAGCTTTCGAGCCGTGACGCTGCTTTTTGCCAGGAACTCGCATTCGGAACTCTTCGCATGCGTGGCTTTTATGACTCAATCATCGAAGAGTGCGCAAATCGAAGCGTTGGTGAAATCGACTTTGGAGCTCTCAATCTTCTGCGCCTCGGCAGCCACCAGCTCTTGGGCATGCGCGTTCCCGCCCATGCGGCACTCAGCGAGACCGTAAATCAAGCCAGAGCAGAGTTGAGCTTGGGGTCGGTTGGCTTCGTAAACGGGGTTTTGCGTCGTGTTAGTGAGCGCTCCCGAGACGATTGGCTTGAACTCGTCACCTCAAAGCAAACCGATGTCAACGAGACCCTTGCGCGAGAATACTCACATCCGGCTTGGATTATTAAGGCCTTCAGAAAAGCCCTCGAAAGCGACGAGCTCGCCGACCAGCTAAACAGTTTGCTTGAGGCCGACAACATTGCTCCGCTCGTGAGCTTGGTGGCATTACCTGGGCTTTCGACAGTTGATGATCTCTTAGACGAGGGCTGCGTGCTTGGCACAGCAAGCCCAATCGGCGTCGAATTGCCCGGCGGCGAACCTAGCGAGCTTCACTTGATCCGCACCGGTCAGGCCAGAGTGCAAGACCAAGGTTCGCAGCTGGCCGCATTAGCTTTGATTGCCTCAAAAGAGGTCACGCCAAACGAAGAATGGCTCGACCTGTGCGCTGGGCCAGGCGGTAAGGCGGCCCTTTTGGCTGCGGCGGCGATGGAGGTCGGTGCTGACCTGGTCTGCAACGAAATCTCAGATCACCGCGCTGTATTGGTCGAAAAAGCTCTCGCCCGCGTGAATCCAAAAGTCTATGTTCGCGTGGGTGATGGTCGAGACCTAGGCGATGAAGCGCCTGAAGGCTTCGACCGCATTCTGCTTGACGCTCCTTGCAGCGGACTCGGCGCGCTTCGCCGCCGCCCCGAAGCTCGATGGCGAAAATCCGTCAAAGATGTCGCAGAGCTTACAAAGCTTCAAGAAGAGCTTTTTGACAGCGCTTGGGCCGGCCTAAAACCCGGGGGAGTTCTGGCATACGTCACCTGTTCGCCGCACCTAGCCGAGACCACAGCAATCGTCGAGCGCGCCCAACACAAATTTGGTGACGCCGTCACTCTGCTCGACGCCGTTGCCGTTTTGAAACAGCTAAATCCAGCGCTGAGGCTAAACGGTAAGCGCAAAACGGTTCAGCTTTGGCCGCAGATTCACGGAACCGATGCCATTTTCATAGCCCTGCTTCAAAAAGTGGCGCCAATTGAAACCTCAAATAGCGTGTCGCCGCTGAGTGAAAACTAAGGTTGAAGCATGGCAGCGCGCATCAATCCGAGCATCCTCTCAGCAGACTTCGCTAACTTCGAACGTGATTTCAACACAATCGCAGGGGCCGACCTAATTCACATTGATGTCATGGATGGTCACTTTGTGCCAAACCTTACCTTTGGCTTGACCATGGTGACACGAATGCAACAGATTTCACCGTTACCCCTTGACGTGCACCTGATGATTGAAAACCCAGAACGTTGGGCAATTGGATACGCCGAGGCGGGTGTTCATTCGGTAACCTTCCACGCCGAAACCAGCGGCGACCCGGTATCAGTTGCTCGCGACCTGAGAGCGGCAGGCGCAAAAGCCGGTCTGGCGATTAAACCCGGAACATCCCTTGAGCCATACCTTAACCAACTCGACGAGTTTGATCAGCTTCTGGTAATGACCGTAGAGCCCGGATTCGGAGGTCAACGACTCATTGAAACCACGCTTGAAAAAGTCGCGCAGGCAAGAAAATACATCGATGAAGCTGGCTTGGATCTTTGGTTGCAGGTAGATGGCGGAATCGACGAAACCAATATTCAACGGGTTGCTGCGCTCGGCGCCGACACTTTTGTTGCCGGCAGCGCGGTTTTTAAAGCCAGCGACCGTGACGCTCAAATCAAGCACCTGCGCGAACTTGCGAACGCTGGAATAACGCACCGCCACTAGCAAAAGCAACTTTTTTCAAACTCAAAACTGCTACCCCTCGGGTAACCTATAAGCATGAAATCTTTTGAACAGCTGTTTGCCGAAATTGGTGAAAAAGCTCAGGCGCGTCCTGATGGCTCGAGCACGGTGAAAGCTCTAGACGCCGGCGTTCATGCCATCGGCAAAAAGATTGTCGAAGAAGCTGCTGAGGTTTGGATGGCAGCGGAATACGAGAGCAAAGAGCGCACTGCCGAAGAGATTGCGCAGCTAATTTATTGGGTTCAGGTGATGATGACAGCCAAGGGAATCAGCATCGCAGACATCGAAACTCACCTCTAAACAAATCTAAACTTTTGTTCTAACGGAAAGACCTAAATCGTGTTAAAAGTAGCTGTTCCAAATAAGGGCATTTTGTCTGAGGCGGCAATTGCCATGCTCAAAGATGCTGGTTATGCAACTCGTCGCGACCCAAAAGACCTTCACATTGTTGATGCCGAAAACAACATCGAGTTTTTCTATTTGCGTCCGCGCGACATCGCAACATACGTGGGTTCTGGCAGTCTCGACGCAGGTTTCACCGGGCTCGATTTGCTTTTAGACAGTCGTTCCCAGGCGCTTTCGGTAGCTGATTTAAAGTTTGGCGCTTCGACTTTTCGTTTTGCAGGCCCAATGGGCAAGTTCAAAGCAATCAGTGAGCTCGAAGGTTTGAGAGTCGCAACCGCATACCCAGACCTTGTTGAAGATTATTTGGCGAAGGCCGGCGTCAATGTAAGCCTGGTAGCTCTAGATGGTGCGGTCGAGGTAGCCGTTCGTCTTGGCGTAGCCGACGCCGTTGCCGACGTGGTTTCTACTGGAACAACCCTGCGTCAAGCTGGGCTCGAAATTTTTGGCGAAGTGATGTTAGAAAGTTCAGCGCACCTGATTGCTGCCCCTGGCAAAACCGACTCGACTGAGGCACTGTTGCGTCGCCTCAATGGTGTTTTGGTTGCCCGTGAATACGTCATCTTTGACTATGACTGCCCAGCCAGACTGATCGAACAGGCTTCGGCGATCACGCCGGGCATCGAGTCGCCAACCATTAGCCCACTGCGCGACCCCGAATGGGTTGCAGTTCGGGCGCTGGTCAAATCTGACGAAACGAATGCAAAAATGGACTCCCTCTATGAAATTGGTGCCCGTGCAATCTTGGTGAGCGCTATTCACGCTGCGAGAATCTAGCGCAGACATGTCGCTTTCGGTTCGCGTGATTCCCTGTCTCGACGTCGCTGACGCTCGAGTGGTTAAGGGCGTCAACTTCTTAAACCTGCGCGACGCTGGTGACCCGATTGAACTAGCAAAAAAATACTACGAGGATGGCGCCGACGAGCTCACCTTTTTAGACGTTCACGCGACCGTCGACAATCGGGGCACCATGTATGACCTGGTGACTAAGTGTGCCGAGCAGGTTTTCATTCCGCTCACTGTTGGTGGCGGCATTCGCGAGGTTGAAGACGTCGCCCGCCTGCTCGGTTCCGGTGCCGACAAAATCAGCGTTGGCAGCGCAGGCATCGCAAACCCCGAGTTGTTGTCGGGCATAGCTGAGCGATTTGGCAACCAGGTGTTGGTCATTTCTCTAGACCTTAAACGATCTTCGAAAACAAAATCGGGGTTCGTTGTGACGACTCACGGTGGTCGAAACGAAACCGAGCTAGATGCCCTCGAATGGGTTACTAAGGCCATTGAACTTGGTGCGGGCGAGTTGCTGGTCAACTCGATTGATGCCGACGGAACCCGCAGTGGGTTTGATACCGAAATGTTGGAGGTCATTCGAGAAATTAGCCCGGTGCCCGTCATCGCTTCAGGTGGCGCTGGTAGTGCCGATGATTTCCCGAAGGCAGCTGCCGCGGGAGCAGACGCCATTTTGGCCGCATCAATCTTTCACGAAGGATCAGTTTCGATTCAAGAGGCGAAACTCGCATTAAGTTCAGAGGGGTATTCCGTCAGATGAATCGACCAGAAATCTTTTCGAGCAAAGACGTTGCGGGTTTAAAGTTTGACGCAGCGGGCTTGTTGCCGGCTATTGTTCAGAGCGCCGAAACCAAGCGGGTCTTGATGCTGGCTTGGATGAACGCCGAGTCGCTGGCGCTCACCCTAGACCGAGGCGAGACAGTGTTTTGGTCGCGTTCGCGCCAAGAATTGTGGCACAAAGGCGCAACTTCGGGAAACACTCAGTTGGTTAGAAGAATCGAACACGATTGCGATGCCGACGCTCTTTTGATTTTTGTCAAAGAATCGGGCCCAGCCTGCCACACCGGTGCCGAATCATGTTTTGACACTAAAACTATTTTTTTCAACTCTGAGCCAGAGGCGAGCGCATGAGCCTAAATCTTAATCTTGAACAAGCCGGCGCGCTGGCAAAAAACCATCGCGTAGTGCCGATCATTGAAACTCTTTTTTCAGGAACCGAAACGCCGCTTTCAATCTTCGAGAAGCTCGCCGGTGATAAGCCGGGCGGCTTCTTGCTCGAATCAGCCGAGCAGGGTGTCTGGGCTAGATACAGCTTCATTGGTGTCAACAACCGAGGCATGCTCTTGCAATCGACAACGGCGACTGGGGCCGGCGAAGTGCGTTGGGTTTCGCCGAGCGGCGCAGCCCCTTTGCCAGAGGGCGAGTCAGCAATCTTGGCCAGCACAGCCATCGCGGCATTGGCCCAGCTTCAGGCAGCTTGGACTACAGCCCCAATCGAAGGTGTTCCACCGCTAACCTCTGGGTTGGTCGGCGTGATGGGTTGGAATCTCATTCGCGAAATCGAAAACCTTCCGAACCGCCCGGTCGCAGACGTCGAAAGCCCGATTATGGCGCTGGCGATGTTTGAAGACTTGGTGATTGTTGACCACTTGACCAGCAGCCTGCTTTTGGTCGCTAACATTTTCGTCACCAAGGGTCTCGATTTTGACCTTGCTTATTCCAAAGCAATCGACCGCATCAGCGAGTTGCGAAGCGGAATCGCAAAGCCAACTGTGGCGCACCTGGCCGACCTCAATCTGACCGCTGACATTGCCCCGCAGCACCGCGTATCAAAAACCGACTTTATCGACTGGGTTGAGAGGGCGAAGCACTACGTTCGCATCGGCGACGTTTTTCAGGTTGTTATTTCACAGCGATTCGACGCCGAATGCCTCGCAACTCCTCTTGAGGT
>JBEGPW010000034.1:0-3335 GCA_041181225.1 Actinomycetota bacterium
CGCCATTCGGCGAGCTCGGCAACTGGTTCACGGTGATTCCTCAAGGTTTGCAAAAAGGTCAAAATACAAATATGCCCGAGTTGAAGGCGCATTGCGAACTCAGCGGCAATAAAGCGCAACAAGGATTTATAGCAAACCAGCAGCTGTCGCTTTGTGAACGAGCTCAGCGCGACGGTGTGCCCCGAGCTTGCGCGAAAGGTTTTGCAGATGAAACTTCACCGTGCTTTCGGTGACATAAATCGAGGATGCGATTTGCTTGTTGCTGAGGCCCCGGGAGCAGAGCTTGAGCACTTCAAGTTCACGGTCTGTGACGTGTTCGCCGATTTCGCGGTTTGATCCCAGCGAGTGCGCAACCAGGTTACCGATTCCTTTGCCCATAACGACTTCGCCATCTTGCACGGTTTTTACGGCCTTGCCTAACTCGTCTGCCTTCACGTCATCTTTCAAAAGGTAGCCCGTGACTCCGCGACGCATCGCATCAACCACTACAAACTCGCTAAGCGCCGAGGCCAAAATCATGATTTTGGTTTGAGGGTAACGATTTGTGATTTCTTCGCAGAGTTGAAGTCCGCGCGTGGTGTCGTCGCCGAGGTCTAGGTCAATAACCAAAACGTCTGGCCCGTGTTCGTCTACAGCATCAAGAACTGCGTCATAGGTGGTGGCTTCTGCGACTACCGCCACTCCGGGAGTGCGCTCCAAAATCGCCCTCACACCAATGCGAATAATGACGTTGCGGTCGGCAACCAGCACACGCGTTTTTGAATGTGGCGAGCGCCGGCCAAGCGGAACATCCGGCCGAATGTCGGCGCGGGTTTCTGGGCGAACCAAATCGTTCATAGGGCAACCCTAATGACAAAACTGTTACCTGTCTATATGGCTAGGTGTCCTACCTAGCCAAAATGAGTGCTTTCAGACAGTCAGGTCGCAACGTTAAGCAAACGTAATCAAATCGGCAATAGTTTTCGAATGTTGCCTGCCAAAGGGGTTGGGCTTCAGAAAGAGCAAACGTATGTCAATCTATGCAGCACCAGGCACGGCCGGAAGCATCGTTGAATTCCGTCCTCGTTACGACCACTGGATCGGCGGCCAATATGTGGCACCAAGCAGCGGCCAATACTTTGAAAACGTCACACCCGTCACCGGCAAGGTTTTCACCGAAGTTGCCCGCGGCAACGCCGAAGACATCGAAAAAGCCTTGGATGCTGCCCACGCAGCCAAGAAGGCTTGGGGCGAAACTTCTGTCACCGCTCGCGCCATCATCCTCAACAAAATTGCTGACCGCATGGAAGCAAACATTGAGAAGATTGCGGTTGCTGAGACTTGGGAGAACGGCAAGGCTGTTCGCGAGACCCTAGCGGCCGACATTCCTCTAGCGATTGATCACTTTCGCTACTTTGCAGGTGCCATTCGCGCTCAAGAGGGCACCCTTGGCGAACTAGACCACGACACTGTTGCCTACCACTTTCACGAGCCACTAGGCGTAGTCGGCCAGATCATTCCTTGGAACTTTCCAATCTTGATGGCCGTCTGGAAACTCGCTCCTGCGCTAGCTGCCGGAAACTGCGTGGTTTTGAAGCCAGCCGAGCAGACTCCAGTTTCGATTTTGTATCTAATGGAGCTCATCGCCGACATTCTGCCTGCCGGTGTCATCAACATCGTCAACGGTTTCGGTGTTGAAGCCGGCAAGCCGCTCGCCTCAAACCGTCGCATCGCAAAGATTGCATTCACCGGCGAGACCACCACCGGCCGCCTCATCATGCAGTACGCAAGCGACAACATCATTCCTGTGACTTTGGAACTTGGTGGCAAGAGCCCGAACGTGTTCTTTAGAGACATCGCCGACCAGAACGATGCTTTCTATAACAAGTGCATCGAGGGCTTCAACATGTTCGCGCTCAACCAGGGCGAGGTTTGCACCTGCCCTTCTCGCGCACTGATTGATGCACCGATTTATGACAAGTTCTTGGCCGACTGCCTCGAGCGCACCAAGAAGATCATTCAGGGCAACCCGCTCGACACCGCAACCATGATTGGCGCTCAGGCCAGCAACGACCAGCTTGAGAAGATCTTGAGCTACATCGAAATCGGCAAGGCTGAAGGCGCCAAGTTGCTTCTCGGCGGCAAGCGTGCTGACCTTGGCGGCGAACTTTCGGGCGGCTTCTATGTTGAGCCAACCGTGTTCGAGGGCACCAACAACATGCGCATCTTCCAAGAAGAAATCTTTGGCCCTGTGCTTGCGGTTGCCAAGTTCGACGGTTTCGAGCAGGCCATGAGCATCGCCAACGACACCATCTATGGTTTGGGTTCTGGCGTTTGGACTCGCCTCATGAACACTGCCTACCGTGCCGGCCGCGAGATTCAGGCCGGTCGCGTGTGGACCAACAACTACCACGCCTACCCAGCTCACTCAGCATTCGGCGGCTACAAGTCATCGGGCATCGGCCGCGAGAACCACAAGATGATGCTCGACCACTACCAGCAGACCAAGAACCTTTTGGTCAGCTACTCGCCAGACGCTCTAGGTTTCTTCTAAACCGAAGCGTTTAGGTCGGTGGCGAGACCGCTAACCGACTACTCGAATTATCAACGCGGATGTGGGGCCCTTCGGGGCCTCACATTTCGCTTATCCGCCCGCTTTGCCACTTGGCCAGCTCGCAACGAAAAAGGTAATCTGCAACTATGTATGAAAACTTGCCCCCTCGAGTTGAAACCACGCCGGCCGCCGACGACCTTCTGCGCAAGCTGACCACAACTCACGGCCCGCTGATGTTTCACCAGAGCGGTGGTTGTTGCGACGGCTCGGCTCCGATGTGTTACCTCGCCGGAGAGTTTCGGGTCGGCGGCGCCGACGTGTTGCTCGGCGAGCTGGTGGTCTCTGGCATCGATGTGCCAATCAAGGTGTGGATCTCGCTCGAGCAGTTTGAGTATTGGAAGCACACGCACATCACCATCGATGTGGTGCCTGGCCGCGGTGGAGGTTTCTCGTTAGAAACGCCAGAGGGCCTTCGCTTCATCATTCGTTCGCGCTTGTTCAGCGACGACGACGCCATGACGCTGCTCACCTCGCCAATCTTGCTCGGGTCTGGCGACCTCAAGGTCGTCTAAAGCGCGTATTTGCCAACTAGGCGCACGGCCCCGCCGCGAACGCCTTTGGCTTCGGTGACATAACTTGAGGCGGCGAGGTCGCAGTCGGTTGACTCGATGATTCCCAAGGCCCAGGTTTTGATGCCCGCCGCGTTTAGCTGAGCTTTGATTGCTTCGGCCGCGTGACCTTTGACAACGACGGCGAAGCCGAGGCCGAGGTTCCAGGTGGTCTCGAGAGCGGTGAGCTCATA
>JBEGPW010000035.1:0-5199 GCA_041181225.1 Actinomycetota bacterium
GCGAGCGCAAGCTCAGTGAATGTGCCTTCGGGGCCTAGGTATGAGAATGTTGCTGTCATAACTAAAGGTTAGCTGTCAAACTTGGGTTATGAACGTGCGTGCGGGGCAAAAAGCTGGGCCAAGTGACCTTATCGATGTTGCAAAACTGGTTGAGGATTATTTCAACATAAAGCCTGATGTGAGTAACCCTGACCAGAAGGTGGTGTTTGGAACCAGTGGTCACCGCGGGAGTGCATTGAATGGTTCATTCAACGAAGACCACATTGCTGCAATCACTCAGGCCATTGTTGAATACCGCCGCGGTGCGGGCATCGGCGGGCCAATCTATGTTGGCAAAGACACCCACGCACTCAGTGGGCCGGCCGAAGAAACCGCGCTTGAGGTTCTCGCCGGCAACGGCATCACCGCGTTTTTTGATCAGGGATACACTCCGACCCCGGCGGTTTCGGTAGCGATAATCAATCACAATGCTGGCAAATCGCCCGACGCCAGTGACCTGGCTGATGGTCTCGTCATCACCCCGAGCCACAACCCGCCAGCTGACGGAGGCTTCAAATACAACCCACCTCACGGTGGCCCTGCCGACAGCGATGTCACCAACTGGGTTGCGGCTCGCGCCAACGAAATCATCGCCGGGGGGCTGCGCGAAGTGAAGCGAGCCAAGTCAAACGCCACAGCCTTTGACTTTCGCGAAAACTATGTGAGCCAACTTGGCGAGGTTCTCAACCTGCGCGCCATAGCCAACGCCAACGTCTCGATTGGTGCTGATCCGATGGGCGGGGCATCGGTTGATTATTGGGGTTTGATTGGCGAGCGCTATAACCTCAACTTGACCGTCGTGAACCCAGACGTTGACTTTCAGTTTGGTTTTATGAGCCTCGACTGGGACGGCAAGATTCGCATGGATTGCAGCTCGCCTCACGCGATGGCCAGTCTGGTCGAGGGTCGTGACCGCTTCGACATTTCAACCGGCAACGACGCCGACGCCGACCGTCACGGCATCGTCACGCGTGACCACGGCCTGATGAACCCCAACCACTTCTTGGCCGTTAGCATCGGCTATTTATTTAACAACCGACCAGGATGGAGCCAGACTGCGGCGGTCGGCAAAACCATGGTGTCTTCGTCGATTATCGACCGGGTTGTTGCCGACCTCGGTCGAAAGTTGGTCGAGGTTCCGGTTGGCTTCAAGTGGTTTGTGCCTGGGTTGATTGATGGCTCGATCGGCTTTGGCGGCGAAGAATCTGCGGGAGCTTCGTTCTTGAGGCTTGACGGCAAGAGTTGGAGCACAGACAAAGACGGGCTTATCTTGGCGCTGTTAGCAGCTGAGATTACCGCGGTTAGCGGCCGCACCCCGAGCGAGCACTACGCCGACCTAACTGCCAAGTTTGGTTCTCCTGCCTATGAGCGCATCGACGCCCCGGCAACAACCGAGCAAAAGAGCAAACTTGGCAAGCTGTCGGCGAGTGCGGTTTCGGCTGCCGACCTTGCGGGCGAAGCCATCCTCGAGATTTTGACTCACGCGCCCGGCAATGGGGCCGCACTTGGTGGGCTCAAGGTCACAACTCAAAACGCTTGGTTCGCGGCGAGGCCTTCGGGAACCGAAAACGTCTACAAGATTTATGCTGAGTCTTTCTTGGGTGCCGACCACTTAAAGCAGGTTCAGGTTGAGGCAAAAGCTCTGGTTGACGGGGTTTTGGGTTAGCCGATAAATCGCATAATCTTTACCTAGGGAAATAAATCAGTTGCCGAGCGAGTTAGTAACCCGTAACGACCCCAAGAAAAGAGTGCCCTAATGTCACGCGAAGAACGCAAAGCCGAAGCAGCAGCCTCAGCTGTCAGCGGTGTAATGACTCACCGTCAAATCATGATGGTGCTCTTTGGCCTCATGGCCGGAATGTTTCTCTCGGCACTCGACCAAAGCGTTGTTGGAACGGCAATCACAACGATTGCAAACGACCTAAAAGGTCTTGACGTTCAAGCCTGGGTGACCACGGCCTACCTCATCACCTCAACCATTTCGACACCTATCTATGGCAAGCTCGGTGACCTCTTTGGCCGACGCCGCCTGTTCATCATTGCGATTTCGGTGTTCATCATTGGGTCGATTGCCGCCGGATTCTCACAGTCAATGTATGAGCTTGCTGGTTGGCGCGCACTCCAAGGTGTTGGTGCCGGTGGTTTGTTCTCGCTCGCAATGACCATTTTGGCCGACATCGTTCCACCACGTGAACGAGCGAAATACATGGGCATGTTCCTCGCCGTGTTTGCAACCTCTTCGGTTCTTGGCCCGCTAATCGGCGGTTTGTTTGCTGGGTTACCTCAGATTCTCTTCATCGAGGGCTGGCGCTACGTTTTCTTGATCAACCTGCCAATCGGAATAGCAGCGCTGGTTTTCGTGGTTTCGTACCTTCACGTTCCGCACCACCCAAAAACCGGTCGAATCGACTGGTGGGGCGCGCTCACCATCACCGTTGCAGTTGTTCCGATTTTGGTCGCAGCTCAAGAGGGTCAAGCTTGGGGTTGGTGGAGTGGAATCAACAACAACGCCGACGGCTCGTTTAGCAACCCGGGCACCATACTTCTTTACATCATTGCAATCGTTGGCATCATCGGCTTCTTGATCGCCGAGCGGCGAATGGGCGAAGACGCACTTTTGCCGTTTAGCCTCTTCAAGTCGAGCACCTTCACAATGTCAACCATCTTGGGTGTTGTGGTGGGCGCCGGCATGTTCGGCGGAATGATGACCCTGCCGCTGATTTTGCAAATCGTTTATGGCGCAACCCCGACCCAATCGGGCTTCTTGATGTTGCCGATGGTTTTAGGCATGATGTCGGCTTCAATCTTGAGCGGCCGCATCACCTCAAAGACCGGTCACTACAAGCGATTTATGGTTAGCGGCACGGCCTTTATGACGGTTTCGTTCCTATATCTGTCGATGCTAAACGCCGACTGGGCGGTCTGGCAGATGTCAATCGGAATGCTCATCTTGGGCGCCGGCCTCGGTCAGCTAATGCAAACCCTCACCACCGCGGCTCAAAACTCAGTTGACGCGCGCAACATCGGCGTGGCTACCTCGGCCGCAACCTTCTTTAGACAAATGGGTGGAACCCTGGGTGTTGCAGTGTTTATTAGCTTGCTGTTTAACTCGCTAAAAGAAAAAGCTCCCGAGATTTTCGCTCAGGTTGGAGCAGCTCTAAAGGCAGACCCAGGCTTGCTCTCGAAACCTGAAAATGCTGCGTTCCTGCCAGAGAACCTGCCGAAACTAAACGAAGAAATCAGCAAGGATGCCTCGTTCTTGGCGCACGCCGACAAGGTTTTGGCTCACCCGATTCAGCAGGGTTATGCAGAGGCGGCAGCGACCGTGTTTGGAGTTTCAACCCTCGTGATGTTGGTTGCGTTTGGACTGTCATTCTTTGTTAAAGAGATTGCCCTTCGCCAGGTCTCAGGCGTTCAGGCCAATGCTGAGGCGGCCGCTGCCGCAGCTGAGGCTGAGGCCGAAGCCAAGATGTCAGCCTTGGGCTAAAGCTCAATCAGTTCGAAACTGATTTGAGCGGCGGCCAGTCGCTCTTTTATTACCGCGATTGACTCAGGGTTTTGGTCGGCAGTGATGAAGTTTCTGTCAAGGCTGGCGGCTGCAACCGCTGTTGTTCCTGAGCCACCAAAAAAGTCGAGCACGGTGTCGCCCGGGCGCGAACTCGCCTGAATGATTCGGCGCAAAATGCCGAGTGGTTTCTGGGTCGGGTAACCGGTTTTTTCTTTGCCGGTGGGCGACACAATCGTGTGCCACCAAACGTCGGTTGGCAGTTTTCCGAGAGCAACTTTCTCGGGGGTTACCAAACCCGGTGCCATGTATGGCTCGCGATCCACCGTGGTTGAGTCAAAATAGTAGGCCGCCGGGTTTTTGACATAAACCAAAATGGTGTCGTGTTTCGCTGGCCAGCGTGACTTTGACTTGCCGCCATAGTCATAGGCCCAAATGATTTCGTTCAAAAAACTGTCTCGGCCAAAGAGCGCGTCGAGCAACACTTTGGCGTAATGAGCCTCGCGATAGTCCAGGTGCAAATACAAGGTTCCGCTGTCTTTCAAAACGCGCCAAGCCTGCTCTAGCCTTGGCTCAAGAAACGCCCAATAGTCTGCAAACTCGTCGTCATAGCTCAGCACCGTTTCGCGCACTGTCTCATAGCGCTGGCCTTTAAAGCCGATGCGATTGCCAGTCTCACTGCGCTTAGTGGTGCTGCCACCACGGGTTTGAACCCGGCCAGTGTTAAACGGCGGGTCGATGTAAATCAGTTGAACCGACTCATCTGGCAACATCGCCAAAAGCCTTGAGTTGTCGCCCACATAGAGGCGATTGGCGGCGGTTGACATGAGGTCAAGTTTAACCTGCCGAAGGGCCTAGGGCTTGCCGTTGGCATTGGTCTGCCTCAGGCCATAATAGAAGCATGAACACTACACAGATTGCCGAGAGCACGGCTAGCACAGGCGAAGTGACTCGAGTTTTTCACAACCCTGACCTCAAGCGTTACGAGATTTGGCTCGACGAAAGCAAAGTCGGTCACGCCGACTATTCGCTTCGCCCAGGTGAAGTTCACTTTGTTCACACCGAAGTCAACCCCGAGCAACAGGGCAAAAACCTTGCCGCCATTTTGACTCGCGAAAGCATCAACGCCGTGCGCGATGCGGGTAGCTCAAAAATCGTTCCCGTTTGCTCATATGTTGTGCGCTACATGGAACGCCACCCAGAAACCCACGACCTACTTCTGAACCCGATTGAAGAAGCCTCGGCTGCCTGCCGCATCGACACCAATAAGTTCAGCAAAGACGCCTGAAGTCTTCGCCAGCGCCTAACTAGACTTGCGACCCGAAATAACGCCGTCTAACCAAGAGGTGAGGTCGGCAATGACTTCATCCTTGTTGAATTCGTTGTAGACCTCGTGGCGCGCGTTGTGATAAACCACAATCGAAATGTCGCTAACCCCGGCGCGCTTGCGATAAGCATCGGCGAGCGCCTTGACTCCGCGTTCGCCACCGCAAGGATCTTCGCTGCCCACCAGCAACAGCATCGGCAGGTCTGGCCGAACATTGCGGCTCGGAATTCCGTAGATCTTCATGGCCCCGTCTTTGAGCGAACCCGGCTCAAGACCAACAAAGTTGAAGCAAAGCGGATCAGCCGCATAAGCCTTGCCCACCGAGTGG
>JBEGPW010000036.1:0-3293 GCA_041181225.1 Actinomycetota bacterium
AAACTCTCCGTAAAAAATGTTTTCGACCAGCAAGCTGGCCGAAGTTTTTTTGGAAGCGCCGGAAAATGGCGCCATCAATTTGATCTGACTAAATCAGATTGTCTGACAATCTGTCTAACCAATTTATTTCTCGAACCAGATAAATCTGATTCGATGTTTCATGGCATCGACATTGTGCACGCTGTTGAGTTCTCAAAGATCGGATGCTTCTACAAATCAGTTTTCAGGCTGAACCGCAGAGCAACTTCTCTAACTTACCTAACATTCCGAAGGAAGTCAAATCAACATTCCGTTGAATTTGAAACTTTTTTCGTTTGTTTAGGGAAGCCAATCATAGGCACAAAACTCGGCGACTAACAAGAGTTACCGGTAAAGGTTTTTGATTGATTGCACTTGATTCGGGGAGACTTTTCAGCCTCACTCGCGCTTTGGGCAACAGGTAATAAGTTACGGGGTTATAACGACAAAGTCAAATCGAGATAGACAAATGGCAAAGTTCGGGCGTGTCAGGGCGCCTTAGTGAAAGAAGTGCCTCTCACCTGTGAAATACATGGTCACGTTGGCGGCCTGAGCTGCCGCAATAACCTCATCGTCACGAACCGAACCTCCAGGCTGAACAACCGCGGAAACACCTGCGTCGAGCAAGATCTGCAACCCGTCGGCAAACGGAAAGAACGCGTCACTAGCGGCCGACGAACCACGCACGCGCGAGGATGCGCGCTCAACAGCCAACCGGCAAGCGTCAACGCGATTTACCTGACCCATGCCCACGCCAACCGATGCTAGGTCTCGCGCTAGCAAAATGCCGTTTGACTTAACGGCTCGAACGGCCCGCCAAGCAAACTGCAAGTCGGCAAAAATCTCAGGCTTCGCTGGTGCGCCAGACACGAGCTTCCAGGCGCTTGTTGAAAAGGAACTGAACTCATCTGGCTGCTGAACCAGAAGCCCGCCGCTGATTTGCTTAAATTCAAGCGCTTCGCGAGAAAAGTTCGCAGGCAGCTCTAAAACCCGAAGATTCTTGCGAGTCATGAGCAACTGAAGCGCTTCGATTTCATAACTCGGCGCAATGATGACTTCGGTAAAAATCGTTGCAACATTTTGGGCCATGCGCAGGGTAACGCGACGGTTGGCAGCAATCACGCCGCCAAAGGCTGACACCGGGTCACACAGATGAGCTTTGGCGTGAGCGTCGGCAATAACATCACCATCGCCGTCATCGCCCACAGCGATGCCACAGGGATTTGCATGCTTGATAATCGCCACCGCTGGCTCGTTGAAGTCGTAAGCCGCCCGAACCGCAGCATCGGCATCAACATAGTTGTTATAAGACATCTCTTTGCCGTGCAAAACCCGTGCCTGCGAGATTCCCGAAACCGCGTCTTCGCCGACAACTTTATAGAGCGCTGCCGCCTGGTGAGAGTTTTCACCATATCTCAAAACCTGCGCCAAGTTTGCCTGCAGATTGAACTGCGAAGCGAAGCCGGGATTCTTAGACGCATCGTCGGGCGTCTGGCCGCTAGCCGACATCCAAGCGTTTTCGATTTCGCCACCAAACCATTTCGCAACTGCAGTGTCGTAGGCGGCAGTGTGAGAAAAAGCCTCAAAAGCAAACTTGCGACGCTGAGCCAAGGTCGTTCCGCCAGATTTAACAGCCTCGATAACCTCGGCGTAGTGACCCGGGTCGACCACGATTGCTACGTTTGCGTGATTCTTGGCGCTGGCACGAACCATGGCAGGGCCGCCGATGTCAATTTGGTCAACCACCGCATCGCCCTTCGCGCCAGACTGGACAGTCTGAACGAACGGGTAAAGGTTTACCACCACCAGCTGAAAAGCCTCAATGCCGAGATCGGCGAGCTGGTTCTCGTGTTGCACCAAACGCACATCAGCCAAAAGACCACCGTGAATCTTGGGGTGCAGAGTTTTGACTCGGCCGTCAAGTGCCTCGGCAAAACCCGTAACCTCAGCAACCTCGGTAACCGGGAATCCGGCATCAGCGATCGACTTTGCTGTTGAGCCCGTTGAAACCAAAGCAACACCAGCCTCGGTTAGGGCTTTAGCGAGCTCGAGCAAACCGGTTTTGTCGCTCACCGAAATCAACGCGCGCCTAATGGCGACTTTATCGAAATGGCGATAGTCAGCAGGTGTGTAGCCGTTGTTCGAAGCCAAGTTAAAGCCGTTCTGTTAAAGTGTCAGCGTTGTTCTCGACAAGAGCGTCGAGATTAGAAAGATCGAGCTTGCCGGTCGCGATGTCGCTAACAACCGAGACTAAAAGTTTGCGCTCGACCGCCTTGATTCGTTCGTGAAGGTCGTGTTCGGAATCTTCGCTCGAGACCGGCACACTTCGCTGGGCGATGTGGGGCCCAGTGTCGACGCCCTGATCGACGACATGAACCGTTGCGCCAGAAACTGTAGCGCCGGCACGCAACGCATCACGAACTGCATGGGCACCAGGAAAAGCCGGCAACAGACTCGGATGGGTGTTGATCAGGTTTGGGCTCAGCGCGTTGACAAAGCTCGCGGGCAAAATCTTCATAAAACCGGCGAGCACCACTAGGTCTGGTTTAAAAAATTGGATATTCTCAAGCAAAACCGAAGCCCAAGCCTCACGGCTCGGAAAGTTTTGAGGGGTGACCACAAAAGTAGGGATGCCAAAAAGCTCAGCGTGTTCAAGACCAGAAGCTGGGTTATCAGAACCGACCGCAAGAACTCTCACCCCATAAAGAGGGTTGTCGGTGGCCTCAAGCAGGGCTCGAAGATTTGAACCAGAACCTGATATTAAAACTACGACCGACAGCACGCCTCTAGTTTATCGGGCAGTCGACAAGCTAGCCGCGAGGACGGCGAACGCGATTTATGAGTTCTTGATCGGGAGCATCGGGTTTTGCGCTGTAAAAAGCTGTAAGAACCGAAACCACGCCAACCTCGACAAATGTCACGAGCCCGGCCATGAACGGGTTGACCCCAACCTCTTGAAGTCGACCCGGGCCAGCCGAGCCTGAGGCGATTGAAGCGAGCAACATCATTTCTAACGCAGCCACGGCAGCTATCGAGAGTCCGACCGAAAATGCCGCAGGCCAAGCCAGGGCAAATTGGTAGCGAACCTGAGCGAGGTGACCCCTCACCAAAATGGTTGCAATAAAAGCTGAGAGTAGCGGAAAAACCAAAACGACCAATCCGAAGTCGAGGTGCCCAGCCGGTAGCGCACCAAAAATTGGAACTACCGGAATCGGCCCAAGGTTGGTTCCCAACGGGCTGACCAGTGAACCCGCACCAATCGAGAAACCAGCACC
>JBEGPW010000037.1:0-2558 GCA_041181225.1 Actinomycetota bacterium
GAAGGTTGATTGCGAGCCCGTCGATTTTCAGTTCGCACAAAAACGGGCCATTGCCGGTCTTCTCAAGCCAGGCAGCGAGTTCATCCTCGCTAAAAACATTGTCGAGACTCATCATGCGCTCTAGATGCTGCACCGGCGCAAATGCCTCGTTTGCCGCGCCACCAACCGATTGGGTTGGGCTATCGCCCGTGATGAGCTCGGGGTTTGCGCGCTCGATCGCCTCAAGCTCAAGCATCAATGCGTCATAGACGTCGTCGCCAACTAAAACGGTGTTGCCCTCGTAGTAGGCCCGGCGATGGGCGTTGATCTCGTCGGTTAGCGAGGCAACGCACGCAACCAGAGCTTCGTGCGATTTTGCACTAGCGGAGTTGTCTGAGGCGTCGGTCACAGCTCAAGTTTAGGCTTGCGAGGCAAAGTTTTCGGCGAGCGCCTCGAGGTCGCCGGCTACTGCACTGACTGTGCGGTCGATGGTGGTTTGACCCAAAACTCGAGTGCCTGCGTACAGCACAGCGGTTTGCCCGGGAGCAACGCCAATGATTGGCTCACTCAGGCGAATCACAAGCTCGCCGTCAACAACTGCGGCTTGAGCGGGCACTTCTTCGCCGTGAGCACGCACCTGCACGCCGATGTCAAAGAACTCATCAACCTTGGATGGCGCTACCCCGCACCAGGTGTAACGCGAACCGGCGAGCTCTGACACGGCGAGCGCTGCCTGAGGCCCAACCACAACGGTATTGGTCTTTGGGCTAATCGAGAGCACATAGCGCGGGTTGCCATCAACGGCAGGCTTGCCAATGCGCAAACCTTTGCGCTGGCCGATGGTAAAGCCATACGAGCCCTCGTGCTTGCCCAAGACATTACCTTCAACGTCAATGATCTGGCCCGGAGACTTGCCGCCAACTTTTTCGGTCAGCCAGTCTTGAGTGTCACCCTCTGGAATGAAACAGATGTCGTAGCTGTCTGGCTTATTTGCCACCGCTAACCCACGACGGTCGGCTTCGGCGCGAACATCTGACTTAGATGCTTCGGCGCCTAGCGGGAACATCGAGTGCGCAAGTTGCTCGGCGTTTAAAACACCTAGAACGTATGACTGGTCTTTAGCGAGCTCATTGCTTCGGTGAAGCTCGAGATTGCCTGCTTCATCGGTCAACAGCGTCGCATAGTGACCGGTGCAAACCGCGTCGAAGCCCATCGCTAGGGCTTTTTCGAGCAGGGCAGCGAACTTGATTCGCTCATTACAGCGCATGCATGGGTTTGGTGTGCGACCGGCTTGGTATTCAGCCACGAAGTCTTCAACCACCTGCTCCTTGAAGCGGTCGCTGAAATCCCACACGTAGTAGGGAATGCCTAGAACATTGCAGGCACGCTGGGCGTCCATTGAGTCTTCGATGGTGCAGCATCCGCGTGAACCGGTGCGCAGAGTGCCCGCGTTGCGAGACAGCGCCAGGTGCACACCGACAACTTCGTGACCGGCTTCAACGGCGCGGGCGGCAGCAACGGCAGAGTCGACTCCCCCACTCATAGCAGCTAAAACTTTCACGCAGCAACACCCGCCTTTCGTGCACCCTCGTAGGCTGCCGGTAGGGCCGCCAAGAACGCGTCAATGTCGCGCTCTGTGGTGTCATAACCAAAACTAACTCGGATGCATTCCGACGCCTCCTGCTCACTGCGCCCCATTGCAAGCATTACGTGAGAAGCACCAATCACACCCGCCTGACAAGCCGCCCCGTTTGAAACGGCTACCCCGGCCATGTCTAAAAGCACGAGGATGCTGTCGCCCGGGCAACCAGGAAAGCTGAGGTGAACGGTGCTCGGCAGTGTTTCGGCGCCTTCGGCGGTGACTTCGACGTTGGCGACCAGCGCACGAACCCCAGCGATGAGCTTGTGCTTTAGTTCGGCGTCGCGGCGGGCACGTTCTAGCAAACTGGCATTGGAGCTAGCAGCTGCGAGAGCCAAAGCACTTGCCCCAACCGCGTTCAGAGTGCCCGAGCGAAGTTTGCGTTCGTGGCCGCCCCCGTGGTTGACCGGAACGAGGTTGATGTCGCGGCGAACCACTAAGGCGCCTATGCCTACTGGGGCGCCAACCTTGTGGCCTGAAACACTCATCAGCGCTAGACCCGAAGCTGCAAAATCGATTGGCACATGCCCCATTGCCGCAACCGCATCACTGTGAACCGGAACACCAAACTTTGCAGCCAGCCTTGACACCTCAGCTATCGGCCAAACCACCCCAGTCTCGTTGTTAGCCCACATCAGTGAAATCAACGCAACCTCTTCGCCGCGCTCAACCAGAAAACGCTCAAGATCTGCCAGGTCAAACCTGCCGTTGGCATCCAACTCGAGCAAGTGCAACTCGGCACGTTGCGCGTCGGGGCCGTGGCGCTCAAGCCACTCGAGCGCGTCGAGCACCGCGTGGTGCTCGCTGGCAGCCGAAACTATTACGCGCCGGCGGGCATCCGCGTTGTTTCTCGACCAAAAAAGCCCCTTGATCGCAAGATTGTCGGCCTCGGTGCCGCCTGAAGTAAAAATTATTTCGCTGCGGTGACAACCCAAAGTGT
>JBEGPW010000038.1:0-4147 GCA_041181225.1 Actinomycetota bacterium
TCACCTATTTCAACAACGGTTCAACCAAGACTTTTCCGCTGTTCGTTTATGTGTCGGCTGCTCGTGGAGTGCCGGCCGAAGCCAACGTGGTTAGCTCGGCGGTCTTCTTTATTGCCATCACCGTTGTGATTGTGATGCAGGTCGTTGGCGCAGTGCGCCGCAAGAAATACAGCGCCTAGGCGCTTTTCTAGGCAAAATTTTTAAGAAAAAAGCGCGGCGACGGCTTGTTCGAAGTGCTCGGTGTGGCGCTTCACGTCTGCCAATGTGTGAGCCGGCGACATTAAAGCCATGTTGTGAAACGGTGTCATCAAAATTCCGCGGTTGATTGCGTGAAGGTGCAAGAACTGTTGCAGTTCGAAGTCGTCGGCGTCGGCGGCCTCGCGGCCGTTGATGGGCGCGGTAGGTCTAAAGCTGTATTCCGCGCGGCAACCCAATTGCGAAACCTGCCACGGCGCACTGTATTTGTCGAGGATGCCCTGCACATCGGCAGTCCAGACGTCGCAGAGGGCTTCCATTTCAACGAAAGCTTCGGCGGTCAAGACTTCGGTTAGCGTGGCTCTGATGGCCGCCATCGAAACCGCGTTGCCGGCAAGAGTTCCGCCAATTCCGCCAACATCGATGTGCTCGAGGTGCACGCTCTTTAGCACTCGGTCGGTGAGTTCTTGACTCATACCAAATGCTCCGGCGGGAATTCCAGCGCCAATCGTTTTGCCTAACACCACGGCGTCGGGTTTTAGCTTGCGACGAGCGGTCATTCCGCCGACGCCTTCGCTCAGCGTGTGGGTTTCATCGTGAATCAGCACCACGCCATACTTGGTTGCCAACTCGCGCAAGCCCTCAAGATAGCCGGGTTCTGGCAAGACAATGCCGATGTTGGTCATGGCCGGCTCGATCAGCGCGGCAGCAACTTCGCCGGTTGCAAAGGCGGCTTCGGCAGCAGCAAGGTCGTTAAACGGCACCACGATTGTGGTTTCGGCCACGTCAAACGGGGCTCCAATGTTATTTTCGCGGCTCACGGTGTTGCCGTGGTCGTCTAGGTTTGCAAAAGTTTCATCAACGGTGCCGTGGTAGCAAAAGTCGTGCACGAGAATCTTGCGGCGCCCCGTCACGTGGCGGGCGTAGCGAATAATGTGGCGGTTGGCGTCGGTAGCGGTGAGTGTGAACTGCCACTTTGGCAATCCAAAACGCTCGGCCAAAGTAGCGGCAGCCACAGTAGCGTCGGCAGTGGGCAACATAAACGTGATGCCTTTGGCCAGCTGGGCGGCGATCGCGGCGACCGAAGCGTCGGGGGAGTGACCCACCATCGAACCAGTGTCACCCAAGCAAAAATCTACGTATTCGATGCCGTCAACGTCGGTGAATCGCGAGCCCTTAGCGTGAGAAACATAGACCGGATGGGGTCCTGGCCACTTGGCCATCCATGACATTGGAACGCCGTTCATCATCGGGCCGACTGCAGCCGCGTGTGCCTTGGCAGACTCAGGATGTGTAGCTATGAAACGCTCAACCTCGACCTCATAGAGGCGGGAAAGTTTTTCACGGTCGACATAGCGCACTTCTGACGGCTTCCTAAAGAGTCGCTAGGCCGGCTTCAACAACGTCGAGTGCGTCGTTTAGCAGTTCGTTGGTGATGGCCAACGAAGGCAAGAAACGAATCACGTTGCCGTAGGTTCCGGCGTTTAGAATCAGCACACCGTTTTTGTGGCAATAAGACACCAGAGCGTTAACGGCGGCCGCGTTTGGGTTCAGCGTGCCCGGCTCGACGAGTTCGATTGCGATCATTGCACCGCGCCCGCGAATCTCAGCGATTTGCGGGAACTTAGCCTGCATTGCGCCGAGGCGGCCATAAAGAATGCCCTCGATGCGTTTAGCTTCTTCGAGCACGCCACCTGCCTCAATCTGTCGCAGCACTGCAATGGCGGCAGCGGCCGAAACCGGGTTGCCACCAAATGTGCCACCGATTCCGCCGGCGTGTGAGGCGTCCATAATCTCGGCTCGACCAACAACTGCCGAAATCGGCATTCCGCCGCCGATTCCCTTGGCAACGGTCATGAGGTCTGGTTCAAAAGTTGGTTCAAACTCGCTCGCAAACCACTGGCCGGTGCGGGCGATGCCGGCCTGAACCTCGTCGGCCACAACGACGATGCCGTTTTCGTGAGCCCAGTTCGAAAGCGCGGTCAAGAATCCAGGGGCCGGAACCATAAAGCCACCCTCGCCCTGAATCGGCTCGATGACGATTGCCGCGAGGTTTTCGGCGCCGATGCGCTTCTCAAGGTAGGTGATTGAGCGGGCTGCAGCTTGCTCGCCGGTTAGGCCAGCCGGGTCGCGCAGCGGGTAGCTCATCGGCGCGTGAGTTACGCCGGGGGCAAATGGTCCAAAACCCGAGCCGTATGGCATCGCTTTGAAGTTCATCGCCATGGTGAGGTTGGTGCGACCGTGGTATCCGTGGTCAAAAACGGCAATCTCGCCACGACCGGTGAACTTGCGGGCGATTTTCACTGCGTTTTCGACAGCCTCAGAACCCGAGTTGAACAGCGCTGACTTCTTGGCAAAGTTGCCGGGCATGTGAGCGTTGAGAATCTGGCAAACCTCGACGTATTCCTGATAAGGCGTCAAGGTGAAAAGTGTGTGGGTGAGTTCGCCAACCTGTTCGCGAACCGCGTTGATTACTCCCGAGTTGGTGTGCCCGATGGTTGTCACGCCAATACCCGAGCCCAAGTCAATAATGTGGTTGCCGTCTGCGTCAACGATGATTGCGCCGTTAGCGCGCTCAACAAAGATGCCTAGCGCGGTGCCAACACCGGCTGAAACAGCTTTTAGGCGCTCGGCCTGCAGAGCCTGCGATTTGGGGCCAGGAATCTCGGTAACAACTTTGCGCTCTTGCGCGATAGTGAATTCGCTCATAAATAAAAGTCTAAGCCTGCCAAAACTCTCTGGTGCATTCATAGGGCTGACGCGCCCGAAAGTTTTCAGGCAACCGCCAGCAAGTGGCAAGATTAGAGCATGCGAAGCGTAATAATTCTCGGCTCAACCGGATCAATCGGCACGCAAGCCCTTGAGGTGATTGCCGCGAACCTAGATCGCTTCAAAGTTGTTGGCCTAGCTGCCGGAACAAACGCCGATTTGCTAGAGCAACAGCGCGTTCAATTCGGTGTGCCGGCCGATAAAGCGGTTCTTGGTGCGACAAATGCGACCGATCTGGTTCGTGAAACCGACGCCGACGTTGTGGTCAACGGAATCACCGGGTCAATCGGCCTGGCCCCAACCCTCGCGGCTCTGCAAACCGGCAAAACCCTCGCCTTAGCCAACAAAGAGTCGCTAATCGTTGGCGGCCGCCTGGTTACCGAAGCCGCCAAACCCGGGCAAATCGTGCCGGTTGACAGCGAACACTCCGCACTCGCACAGTGTTTGCTCGCGGGCACGTCATCCGAGGTTAAAAAACTGATTCTCACCGCTTCCGGCGGGCCATTTCGAGGATGGTCGCGCGAGCGCCTTCAAGACGTCACACCTGCAATGGCGTTGGCGCACCCAACCTGGGTTATGGGCAAAGTTGTGACGACAAACTCTGCAACCTTAGTCAACAAGGGCCTCGAACTAATCGAAGCTCACCTTTTGTTTGACGTGCCGTTCGAGCGCATCGACGTCACGGTTCACCCACAATCAGTCGTGCACTCGATGGTTGAGTTCGTCGATGGGTCGGTCATGGCCCAGTGTTCACCGCCCAACATGAAGTTGCCGATTGCCCTCGGAATGTCTTGGCCTGAGAGGGTGCCAAATGTTGCGCCGGCTTGTGATTTCACTCAGGCTGCGACCTGGACTTTTGAACCGTTGGATGAGACTGTTTTTGGCGCGGTGCGTTTGGCGAGGCAGGTTGGCGCCGCCGGGTTGACCTACCCAGCGGTTTTCAACGCGGCTAACGAGCAGGCCGTCGAAGCGTTTCACGCCGGTCGCATCAGTTTTCTGCAGATTGTCGAGGTCGTCGAACGAGTCGTTGAAGCTCACGAACCAGAAAAAGAACTTAGCTTGGATGCCGTCTTGGCTGCCGAAACTTGGGCTCGCGAACGGGCCGAGGGGCAGATGGCCACGGCCTGCTAGTTCTTTGCCTTCGTCTGGCAAATCTTAGGCAAATTGTCAGAACCATCAGTTA
>JBEGPW010000039.1:0-9661 GCA_041181225.1 Actinomycetota bacterium
CGGTGGGCTCTGGCGCTTTGGGTTGGAGCCCACCAAAAACGCTCACTAAACTTTTCTGCATGCCAACACTTAGTCACATGCTCTGGTTTGATGGCCGGGCCGAAGAAGCAACGAACCTTTATACCCGCATCTTTGAGAACTCGAGGGTTCTCAAGACCACGCGTCGCCCTGACGGTCAGGTTTTCACCGTTGAGTTTGAGCTCATGGGCGTGAAATACACCGCACTAAACGGTGGCGATATGTTCAAGTTCACAGAAGTGTTTTCGATCATGGTGCGCTGCGAAGATCAGACTGAAGTTGACACCTATTGGAACGCGCTGACTCAAGACGGTGGAACCCCTGGCAACTGCGGCTGGCTCAAAGATAAGTTTGGGCTGTCTTGGCAGGTGATTCCAAAGCAACTGGATGTCTGTCTCAATCACCCAGACCCAGTCAAAGCTGCGGCCGCGATGAAGGCGATGATGGGCATGTCAAAGCTCATCGTTAGCGAACTCGAAGCTGCAGTCAGGTAAAAACGCCCGGCAGGGGTTCTACTTCTTGAGTTTTGAGAGTTTCGTCTTCTTCGCCGTCTTTGCCTTGGTCACCTTCTTAGCTACTGCCTTTCTCGGTGCCGATTTTGGCTGAACAGCTGCTGTGGCAATCGTCACTGTGGTGACGGTATTCGTGCCGGTGGCTGATCCGGTTTTGGTGGTTGTGACGGTCAAAACAGGGTTTTGTCCGGCGGTTGTTGGGCCAGAAACCGTGATTGGCAGGGTTGTGCTTGTGGCCGCGCCAATCGAGCAGGTGTATCCAGCTGATGCAGAGCAGGCCCAGTTATAGGTGTTTCGGTAATTCGTCACGTTGACTGTGAAACCCGACTTAGTTGCAGCAGGGGTGTCAAATAATGGCAGCAATGCCACCGCAGCGGCGGCGGTAGCGTTGAGAGTTGCTGTCGTTGTTGTGTAGCCCGGTCTTGATGCCACAACCGTGATGGTGGCAGTTTGGCCACCATACAAACCAACGACATTGAAGGGCTGGACGGCTCCTGCGAGAGTACCCAAAGTGACTTGGCCTGCACTTGACGTGATTAGGTAGGTGTAAGAAGCGTTGTAATTGGTCACTGCTGAGCCGATGCCTCCAGCGACTTGGGCGGCTGCTCGAAGTGCTGGCACCACGCCCTGTCTCAAGAACGTCAGGCTATAAATCGTCGAGTTTCGGCCGTCTGCAGAGGTTGAAACTACCGAAACACTGGTTGCCGCCACAGTCGATAAAGTGATTGCCGCAGATGCCCTTCCGGTCACAACCGCTGCTCCATTCACGAGAATCGACTCGTTAACGTCGGTTGCTGTCGGCGTAACGGTGACGGTGGTCGCGTTTGCCGGAACAGTAACCTGGTAACTCGTTGTAGACGGGTTGAACGCTGGCGCAAAAGTGCCCGTTGACGTGGTGATTCTGCTCAACGTGCTGATCCACGGAGCCAACTCAGTGGTGTTGCCATTGGCGAACGAGATAGCGGTGATGTCATAGATGTAGTCGACGCCACCCGCTGCCGTCACTGTGTAACCCGTGATTGCTCCACCCGGCAAAGTGCCGGTGATTGGCGCTATGGTTGCCGCATTCGATGCATAGGGTGCTACAAACGTGTTGTAGAAACCAGCTCGACCGGTCTCTTGAGCGAGCGGTGTAGCCGGCGCATTAGAAGCCACAGTGAAACTCGTCGATGTTGCCGAGACCACTGTCGCATTTTTAACGTTGAATGCCCCGTTGTTTTTGATGCCTGTTACGTTCACTCGGTCGCCCGGCAAGAAGCTGTTTGCCGCCGTGTAAGTAATGACGGTACCGTTTGACATCGAGCCTGTGACGTCAACGTTTGTTGACATTATTTCACGAACCTGTGTCACGTCTTTTGCTAGCACATCGCCTGAATCAAGGTATTCAGAGATCAAAGACATGGTTGAGTATCCTCGACCGGCGCCACAAGACACATCTGAACCGGTGTTGAACTCGACGCCCGCGTGAACAACATAGATGCAGGTGTGAAGCTGTGCGCTGCCGTGAACGATGTTTGACCCGGCAACGGTTGTGATCATGTTATTGCCGCCACCTCCGAGCAAAATCGTGCCACCCGACCATTTAGTCGCACCCGGGGTGACACTTGAGTATTTAGTCCATCCCGGGGTTGACGACAGTAGCTGAGTAAAGCCAGTGATGTAACCCGGTGAAGTTATTGCATAGGTGTTGAATTTGACTATTCCGCTAACGCGCCCCGTGTTTGGCGCGGTAATGTCGACAGTCGTCGTGGTGACGCCGTTGATCGTGGCTATGCCTCCGGCGCCAATAGTTTCAGCGCTTGCGCCGATGCCGGTGCCAGAAACCTGCATACCAGAAATGATGTTTGTGACAGCACCTGGCAATGTGATGAAGGTGGCACCAGATTGACCGGTTGCGCCTGCGACCGAGATGTCGGAGCCTTGAGAGCCAAACAGGTTGTCGTTGCCAGGCCCGCCTGAGAGCGCATCAACATTCATGAATGCGTCAGCAGGAGCGTTCAGAGCATTCGGGTTGACTCCACTGAGGTCTGCCCAAGCGCTTGGCCTAGAGGTAGCACCGGTATCAAATCTCTTTACGCCTTCGTAGTTAGCCCAATCGAAACCTGAGCCATCCAAGATAGCGTCTGAACCGTCTCCGAGGTTATAGATGTCGTTTCCGCCATTACCAAAGAGCGAGTCATTTTGTGCACCACCGGTGAGAATATCGTTTCCTCCTCGAACCGGGTCAAAGACGCCGGCGAGCAACCCCATGTCTCCAAAGAGCATGTCAAGACCCGCTAAACCTTCGATCCAGTCGTTGCCTTCGCCGCCCTCGAGAAGCAGGTCGGAGTCTTTTCCGCCTTGAATAAAGTCGTCTCCGGCTTCTCCGAGCATTGAAGCAACGAGGCCGGTCGCGTTTGAGTTGTGAATAAAGTCAGCACCGCTGCCACCATCGACAATGTCGCCAAGTTGGGCTTCACCGCCATTAATAACATCGTTTCCAGGCCCACCCTTAAGCAGGTCTTCGCCGGCGCCACCAATAATGATGTCGTCACCGCCGAACGCGTCGATGGTGTCTCCACCACTGAGTCCACCCGAAAGATAGTCGTCTCCGTTTGTGCCCTGAATGCTGTCGTCGCCGGCGCCGCCGCTAAGACGCGTGCCGACATTCGACGATGCGTCTCCGAAAACCGTGATGTTATCGAGACCGCGGTGCACCCAGGTGCCCAAGTCATCCAAGCGGAATGTCTTTGCAGCGCATGCGAGAACGTTTGGAATCAGGTTGGCGATGTCGCTGAATGAACAGTCAGAGACGCTGAAACCAGGCGACTGCACGCCAACTATTCCAGACGCCGAGCCAGCTGGTACTTGCGCCGAGGCCGACGGAGTGTTCCTGCGAATGATGTCGGTGAACTTTTGCGCAGGAATTTCTTCTCCAAGGTTCGTTCCAGCAAGTCGACCTAGGTAATAAAAACGGTCGCCGTTTTGAAGCTTAAGCATTTGGCCTTCGAAGACATACTGGAAAGTTGGGCCAAGTACTGGCGGGATAACCGGCTGCTTATAAGGGTTCTCTGCCAGACCTCCGATCCACAAATCAACGTCGTTGATTCCAGCAGAGTGAGTCGCCCAATAGCCCACGCCGTTCAAGAAATCGACAGCGTTGTTAGCATCGTGAGTGGGTGAGGCCGGAGCCTCAAGAACTGCCTCCGCGGCCGCACGACGTTCGGTGTTGTTCGGGTCGCGAGTTACCACAGCTGCATTTGACGCTTCAGATGCGGCTGCCAAGCCGATTGGCATGGCGCGATAAGACATCAAGGCGGCGTCGTTAGCGAAAGCTACCGTCGCGCTAGGTGAATTTGCCCACGCCTTTGACACGGTGAAGTTAGTTGAAGTGACCGAATCGACAACTGCATAGTTCACATTTAGAGTGTCGAAACCAGTGACCGAAACAATGTCTCCGGCGACGATGCTTGAAGTGTCTGTAGCGGCATAGACGATGTTCGAACCATTAGAAACTGCCGCAGTCGGAGTAACGATTTCTACGGGAGCCGTTATGGTTGGGAACTTGCCGTAGGCAGCCAAGAAGTTAACTTCTGACGGAAAGTATCGCAGAGCGTCAAAGTAGTTGTTCCAGTTGCGGTAAGGCTTTAGCGCACCTAGAGTCTGAGAGCGGAATTGGTTTAGCGTAGGCAAACCGATGTCTCGACCGCGTGTGATGTTTAAGCTGGCAAGGTCAAGAGGCAGACCGAGCAGGTTGTTTCGCACTGAGTCGGTAACAAACTCATCGACTTCTTGGCCGCGCTGGGCAGTTAGGCCCTGAACCAACATCGCGGTTTGTTGCCCAACCGTGTAGGTCCAAGGGTTTGAGCCTGGGTCGGTGACCTTCACAAGCGCCAATGGCGAGTTGTCGGTAACAGCGGTTTTAGAAACGGTGTCTACTGTGCTACCAAAGTTTGCGATTGGGGTCGCGCTCGCAGAGGCGCCGCCAGCGAAGTAACTTGCCACCGAGAATGTGCCGGCAGCGTTGTTGCTGGCTGACACGAATGCGTTTGCAACGTTGAAACTCGCATCAGCTAGGTTGGTGACAGAAACTACTTGACCAACTAATGGCGCAGTTTCTCCACTCTTCAAAACATAGGTGATGGTCGAGCCGGCGTGTGAACCAGACAACACAGTCATGGGGCGCTGAAGCCTGCCCTGAGCAGGATTAGTGAAGCCGTCGATGAGTGAAACATCCTGGTTGTCATTTGGGTCATAGAACTGACCCGGGTTTGAGCGGGGAATCGTTTCTGTAACCATCGAGTGACCGAGGCGATAAACAGCCGAAGCAAATTCTGCAGTGATGCTCGCGTTTATGGTTGGATCATAGGCAAGAAAAGCTGGCAGGCTTGGCGAAAGGCGCCTTACGAACTCGTCGTAGGCCATGTGCTGATATTCCATTTCCATGACTAAACGAGAAGCCTGATAAAGACGTTCGCCCGATCTGGCGCCAGTGAATTCCGTCTTGAAAGCTGCCGGAATGGCAGGGTTATTGTTCAGCGCGTCAACGATGTCAGTCAAAACTGTGTTGTGCTCGCTGTGGAACACTTTGTGAATCGCTTCAATACCGATGTTTTCGTTGATGCGTCCGTCTCCGGCGACTAGGTGCTGAGCGAGAGACTCATCGTCGTAGAACCCAGGTGGTTCGCTACCAACTGCGTTAATAATGGTGTCTTCGTCGGCGCGCAGTGGAGTTCCACTTCGGTTAGATGGGACGGCCGTTGACATGGTGTCGTTGATGAAGCTGTGCCCAGAGCTGACAGCAACCCATGATGTTCCAGTTCTGCCGGTCAGCGATGTTCCGCGGGCTGTGCCAAAAGTTGCCACACCAGTAGTTAGTGGAGCGGCAGGATTGCCAGATGCCCAAGCAAACTGCGACCCATCGCTGTAAAGCATTTGAGGGAATCCAGTTGATGATGGAATGAACTTTCCGTACTGATCTGTAGCAATTACTGGCACGCTGCTTGCGTCGTTGTCGGTCAACTTGAAGCCCAACAACAGCGTCTGTGCTTTGATGTCGAGCCAGGTTGGAATTCCGCCATTTGCATTCTCGGCAGAACCGGTGGGGTGAGTTAGGGTTCCACCAACCAGGCGGTTGCCTGCCCATGCAGAAGGCAGGTTCGTGTATCTCTCATCGGTGCTTTCAAGAAGACGACCGTTAGCGGTTGGTAATCCTGTTCCGGCAGCGAAGGTGTATTCACGCACAAAGAAATTCTGGGATGGATGCGAACCATAGGTTTGGCTTTGGTCAATGTATGGAGAGGTCTGGTTAACGCTTTCACCGTTTGCATCTGAACCACGCGACAGAACCATGAAGTTTGTATTTGCTGCTGGAACATAAACTGGGTCACTTTGGTCGAGTGGAATCAAAACCGATGCCCCCGCTTTAGGAATCAGGTCCATTCCGTGGTCGAAGAATTGTCCGAACCAAGTGAACCAAGAGTTGTAGCCTGCAGAAACGTTGTAATCGGCGGTCACGTTTGGAATTTTGACCGAGGTGCGCGTTTGTCCGGTGGTCGCGTTGATTGCATTCTCAGACTGATAGCCAGATTCACCATAAAGCGTGCCGTTAGCTTCTGTTCCAGCCGCGACAGCAGCTGGGTTGCTTTCAGATTGGTCTGAGATCAAGTTGCTAATCATTCGTGGCTGAGGGTCAAAAACAGACTTGGTAGGGTCCTGGTAAGCCTTCTGTGAGTCGTTAAGCGAGTAAGGCGTGAGGGGTTTGTTAGTGGCTGCGGCCAGGCGCGTGAAGTATTCGTCGGCTGCACCCCATCCGGCGGTGTCGTTCGGCTTGGATGCGAAAGCATAGCCACCCGTTGGTGGCGTTTCGTCTAGAACAGTGGTGATGTTATTGCATTGACCGTTGACTTGGCGAACACCCCAAGAATCTGTGTTGGCAAATGCGTATGGGTTTGACAACGAGGTGGGGCCATAAGTTGCAGATGACGCTGACGTGAGGTCGTTGGCTGTTAGGCAACGGTTCGCACTAGTTGTGTCATAAGGAAAAACTGGGCTGGTCGAAGTCGCTCGCTGGTTTAGGAACCTTCCGGTTGAAGTTGCGTTTGCGGCCATTGTTCTGGCGGCATGGGCCTCGCCGATTTTTATTTGGTCAAGAATGTACTGAAGGTCCGAGTAGGTAATGTTTAGGTGCCCTGCAGGCATTACATAGGGTTCACTTCGCGAAGCCCAAATTTGAAAACCGGCCACCGTGGCGGTGTTGGTTGGTCCTGTGTCAGAAAGCGAAACCGTGCCTGATCGGGCGCCGGCAGGAATTATGACGTTGTAAGAGTTCGGGGCTGCCGCTGGTGTCGCAACCGCGCTCGTGCCGCCGAAGTTCACGTTTAGGGTTCCCACAAAAGGGCTACTCGAAACTATCGCGAGGGAGTCACCGACCACACCCGCAAGCGGCACCGTCTGACCGGTGGTTACATCGCTCACCGGAGTCGGGTTAGTCAACGTGACTGTCAGAACCGCTGCGGAGGCGGGGGAACTGCTCAAGTTAGCCAGCGTGAGCGCTAGAGCAAAGGTTGTGAAAATCGAGATGGCTTTTCTTAGCTTGAACATTGAAGGCCCCTAAGCATTCGTTAGTGCAACGGTTAATCTTGTGAAAGCGCTTTCCCGAAACGCTTTGGCTAAATTGTATTGTTAATTTGGGCTCAGTTTTGCGATTTTGTCACAAAAGTATTCAGAGTCAACGGCCTTTGATTTTCTGGTGCATGGTTTAGCAGGCAGCCTGCGATAACATCTAGGCATGACCGAACAAGTTTCGGCTCTAGATCTTTTTACGATCGGCATCGGCCCGTCGAGCTCTCACACTGTGGGGCCGATGAGGGCAGCTGCTCAGTTCAATGAAGAACTGAAGAGCCAGGGGCTAGCGCCCGATGAAGTAGTCGTAACCCTTTATGGGTCGCTGGGTGCAACCGGCATTGGCCACGGCACGACCAACGCGATTCTCGCCGGCCTGCAGGGCATGCAACCCGAAACCTGTGACCCCGCCGCCGTGCGCGCGATGAGCGAAACCTCTGGAGTGCGCATGGTTTTTGAGCCGCGCACACGCCTCGCAAAACATTCAAACGCGATGCTATTTGAGGCGGCAGGCATCAGCCGCACCTATTACTCAGTCGGCGGCGGATTCGTTGAGACCGACACCGTCGCGGTCAGACACCAGCCGAAAGTGCCCTACCCCTATAAGACAGCTGACGAGCTATTGGCGATTTGTGAACGCGAGAAAATCTCGATTGCTCAAGTTGGCATGGCAAATGAGCGCGCACTGCAGCCCGACCGCAATGTTGAACTTCAGCTTGAAAACATCTGGAATGCCATGAAGAACTGCGTCGAAGCCGGATTGAAAACCGAAGGCATTTTGCCCGGCTATTTAAAGGTGCAACGTCGGGCAGCAGCGATTCATCGCCGACTTGAGATCAACGAGGGCGACCAATCCTTGGACGCCCTTCAGGCTTTTGCGATTGCGGTAAACGAAGAGAACGCCGCCGGCAACCGAGTTGTTACTGCGCCAACTAATGGGGCAGCTGGGATCATCCCGGCGGTTGGTTATTACGCGCTGAAACACAAGGGGGTAAGCGACGCTAAACTCGCGCGAGATTATTTGATTACGGCTGCGACCATCGGCGGCCTTTTCAAGCGCAACGCGAGCATCTCGGGTGCTGAGGCCGGATGTCAGGGTGAGGTCGGCTCGGCTTGCTCAATGGCCGCCGGAGCATTGGCACAGGTGCTGGGCGCGACGCCTCGACAGGTTGAAAACGCGGCCGAAATCGCGATGGAGCACAACCTCGGTCTAACCTGTGACCCGGTTGGCGGGTTCGTGCAGCTGCCATGCATCGAGCGCAACGCGATTGCCGCGGGCACAGCCGTCGCCGCTGTGAGGCTCGCACTAAACGGCAGCGGTCAACACAAAATCTCGCTCGACGTGGTCATCGAAACCATGCGCCAAACCGGCATCGATATGTCGAGCAAATACAAAGAAACCTCAATGGGCGGCTTGGCCGTGAACGTGGTGGAGTGCTAAGCGGCATCAAGTTCTTGGCCTAGGGTTTAGCTATGTTGATCGCCGGTTTAGACCTCGCTGCCGAGCCCAAGGGCACCGCGCTCGCCGTCTTGGAGTGGTCGCAAAACCGAGTAAATCTGCTCAACCTTGCAGTTGGCGTTGACGATCAAACTGTTGTTGAAGCGGCACCCAACTTTGACAAACTGGGCATCGACTGTGCCCTTGGATGGCCGGTTGAATTCACCAGCTTTTTGAAGGCTTATTCGCGCGCCGACATTTCTGGCCAGACCTTTGACGGCGGCATCGACTGGCGACGCAAACTGGCGCATCGCGAAACCGACCGTGAGGTGCGCCGCATCACTGGCCGCTGGCCGCTGAGCGTTTCAACTGATCGACTTGGAATGACAGCGTTGAGGTGTGCCGGCTTGCTCTCGAAACTGCAAAACGCCGGGGTGCAAATCGACAGGGCGGGCCAAGGCTTGGTCGTTGAGGTTTACCCGGCAGCGTCGATGCGAATTTGGGGGTTGAAAATCGACGGATACCGCAACTCGGTCGAAACCCGTGAGGCGCTGGTAGGGCAACTGCGAGCCGCTGCCCCGTGGCTTGAGCTTGGCGGTTTTGAAACTCAAATGGTGAAATCTTGTGATGCATTTGACGCTGTGATTGCAGCTTTGGCAGCGGGCTCGGCTGCCTGTGGCCAATCAACTGCAGCACCTTCTGGCAAACTCGAACAAGCCCAAATCGAAGGCTGGATGGCGCTGCCCACCGGGTCGCTGGCCGAGCTCGGGCAAGTAAAGGCCGAGCAACTTGGCTAGGGGTAGCGAGTCTAAAAGCGGCAGGCCCCGAGTAGCCCAAACTAAGAACGGCCACGAGCCAAAAATCTGTGAGCGATGCGGGCTGCCTTTTGAATGGCGCAAAAAGTGGGAACGAGACTGGGCGTCGGTAAAGTATTGCTCCGACAAGTGCAAGTCGGGCAAGGCTGCTGGTAGCTCGGCCGGCAAGGCTGCAAGCGGGGGAGCTGCAAATCGATGAAAACCTTCACACGCATCATCGTTGTGCCTTTTGACCAACTCAGTTTCGATCACGGAGCCATGTCAACTGCCAACCC
>JBEGPW010000040.1:0-7733 GCA_041181225.1 Actinomycetota bacterium
GCCATTTCAGAGAAGTTAGTTCTGATCGGTCTGAACCAACTGAGTAGCCAGACTCTTCGATGCTTTGAACCAAAACGTCTTTAGCCACCTCGGCACCCGCCGAAACGTGGGCCTTTTCAGATGCAAAATCGACGTATGCCGTGACGCCCGGAATTTTGTTTAGATTTTTTTCGATGCGCCGTGCGCAGGCAGTGCAGGTCATTCCCTCGATGTCTAGTTCGAGAGACTGAGTTTGATTTGGAGTGTCAGCCATTGACCGAGACAAGCTTGTAGCCAGCCTCTGCCACGGCCTCTTCAACCGTCTTGTCGGCCACGGCGTCGTCAACCATCATCGTTGCAAAGCCGCCCTGCGGGTCAACTTTAATGTCTGAGGCACCGCCAAGCTTGCTAAGTTCTTTGGTCACAGACATGGCGCAGTGCCCGCAGGTCATACCTTCGATTTTGAGATTTAGTTCTTTAGTCATCTGAACTCCTTAGGTTAAGTGTAAGACTGCAAGAGCCTGAGTGTCAGGCTCACTTCTAAGGGCCCTTTTGTGGTGGCAAGCCGAGACAAAATCGTAACCGAACTCGTCAGATTTTTGTAGGCAATTGAGCCGCGGTGAGTTAGATTTCACACATGACTAGAGAAATTCATGAGCCTCGCAAGGTGCTTGTTCCAGCAAGCTGGGTTGAACGCATCGAAGAAGTTTTTCACATCGTGCTAGGCATTTGCCTGCTGGGCATTGCCATCGTCGCGCTCTATTTCTCGGTGATGCGGGCGTTTGAAACCCAACCGTTTTTTCCGACGGGCATGATTCAGGCGATCAACGACATCCTCTTTATTGTCATTATTCTCGAGATTCTTAGAACCGTCGTTGCAAGGTACACGGATGGTGTTTTTCAGCTGCAGAACTTTTTAATCATCGGCGTGATTGCTGCCGTGAGGCACATTCTCACGGTTGGCGCATCGCTCACTTTGGCCTCTGGAAAATCTCAAGAAGAGTTCGACCGAGCTGTGATTGAGCTGGGAATCAGCGCAGGCATTGTTGTTGCACTCGTGTTTGCAATCTTCTTGTCAAAAGCTTCCAACACTTTTCCGGCCGACAGCCCGAAGCGAGCGAGCGCTTAGCCCTTAGGCAAACCGGCCGTGGGGCGTTCAATGTTGCAAAATCCGATCATCCCGGGGTTTTACCCTGATCCGTCGATTGTGCGCGTTAAAGATGATTTCTATGTGGTCAACTCAAGCTTTGAATATTTTCCGGCGATTCCAATTTGGCATTCGAAAGACCTCACTCACTGGCGGCAGATTGGCAACGCAGTAAATCGCCCCGCGCAAGGCCTCGACCTGTCTGAGGTGAAGGCATCGGGGGGCGTTCAAGCAGCAACCATAAGGCATCACAACGAAACGTTCTATATAACGTCGACGCGAGTTGGCCAAGTTTGGCCTAAGTCTGACCAGCACTTTATTGTGTCGGCAACTAACATTGAAGGCCCTTGGAGCGAATGCCACTTCATTCAAGACGCCCCCGGCATCGACAGCTCGCTGTTTTTTGACGATGAGGGTAAGTCATATTTTTTGGCAAATCGTGAGCGGACGGGCGCAAAAGATGGCAATGACGCTGAAATCTGGATTGCCGAAATTGACCTAGACACCTATGCGCTTGTCGGCGACAAGAAGACTCTGTGGGCCGGCACTGGCGGAATCTACCCCGAAGGTCCGCGACTTTTCAAACGAAACGGTTGGTATTACCTGCTCGTCGCCGAGGGCGGCACCCTGCACAACCACGCCACCACCTTTGCCCGCAGTCGCAATGTTTGGGGGCCTTACGAGTCATCGCCAAGAAATCCGGTTCTGACGCATCGCCATCTGAGTCGTGAATACCCTATACAAAATGTTGGGCACGCCGATATGGTTGAGCTCAAAGACGGCTCTTGGTGGGGAGTTTGCCTCGGGTCGCGGCCGGCCGGCGGTTTCTATGACGGTGGCAACGTGAAATATTCCTTCGGCGGCTACTACCGAAATCTCGGGCGCGAGACGTTTGCTTTTCCGGTCACCTGGCCGGCCGATGATTTGGGCCCGCTCTTCACTCCTGACAGCGGTCGAGTCCTCGCAGAATACGATGCCCCGAACCTTTTGCCATACCCCCAGGTCGATGTTGGCTACCTTTTTGACGAAATCTCATTGCGAACCAAGTGGGTGACAATTCGTGACACAAATCTAAACCGATTCAGCCTGGATGCTGCCGCGGCGGCGCTGTCGATTCGCCTGGGCGAAACCATCGAGGATTCTTTCATCGGTGTGAGACAGACCTCGTGGAAGTTCAACTGCCAAGTCACTCTCGACCTTCATGGCCTAAAGACCGGTGACGCTGCCGGGCTTGGCTCTTATATCAAGAGTGGTTTTCATCACTCGGTGCAAGTGTCTCCGGCCAGTGACGGAGTAGCGGTGACTTTTGTTTCGCCTAAAGGTGTCGTTGACTCAGAAACCGTTCTGACCGACCTTCGACAAATCGAAATCACAGTCTCGGGGCGCGACCAAGATTATGTTATTGCCCTGCCCCAACTGGGCATAAGTCGACAGTTTGACGGCCGCGAAATATCTTGTGACATGACCGATTCTCACACCGGCGTGATGATTGCTTTATATGGCACCAGCGAGCAAGATTCAACGGCAAAGTTCACCAATTTTGAATACTCGATTGAAGACCCGAAGGTTTAGACACCCCGGGCAACAACTACTTCTGCAGCGCGTCTGACTTGCGAGGCCACCAGAAACGTTCGCCCGCGATAAACGCAAGCGCCGGAACGATAACCGTGCGCACGACGAGTGTGTCTAGCAAAACGCCGATGCAAACGATGATGCCAATTTGAGTCAGCGCGATTAGCGGCAAAACACCAAGAACGGCAAACACCGCGGCCAACAAAACACCTGCGCTGGTGATAACGCCGCCGGTTGAAGACAGCGCTTTGATCATGCCCTGTTTCACGCCCACCCCAACGGCTTCTTCTTGAGCGCGCGTCACCAAGAAAATGTTGTAGTCAACGCCGAGTGCCACCAGGAACAAGAAGCTATATAGGAACGTGCTTTGAGCGAGCGCCGGAAAACCAAAGACCTGGGTGAACAGCAACCAGCCGGCCCCCAGGCTTGCGAAGTAAGAAGCGACCACGGTTAGCAACAACAAAATCGGTGCAACAATCGAGCGCAACAAGACCAGCAAAACAATAAACACCAAGGCCAAAATCAGCGGGATGATGAGTGCCTGGTCGCGATCGTAGTTTTGCTGAACGTCGTAGGCTGTGGCGCTCAGGCCACCGACCAGCGCGTCGGCGCCATCCACGGTTGCGACTTTGTCACGAATGGCTTGAATGACTGCGAACTCTTCAGCTGACTGTGGCTCAGCATCGATGGTTACGTCAATCTGCGTAATCGAGGTGTTCGATTTTCCGACAACAGCCGACTCGACACCGGTGACCGACTTTGCTGCCAGCAGCACTTCGCCGGTGAGGGCGTTGTTTGAAATAATCTGTGTTGCATTGCCGATGCCGGCTCCAAACTTATCGGCCAAAACATTCTGACCGGTTACTGCCTCGGGTGATTTCAAGAACTGCTCAGTGCTAGAAAGACCAGTTTTTAGACCCAGTGAGCCCGAAGCGAGTGCAACCAAAACCAAACCGCCAACCAGTGCAACGCGAGCTGGCTTGGCACTAACGCCCTTACCAAGTTTTGCCCAAACACCAGTGTCTGACTTGTTGGGTTTGCCGAGCTTTGGCACGACCGGCCAAAACATCCAACGACCACCAAGTAGCAGAACTGCCGGAAGAACTGTGAGACCAGCAATCATGGCGACGAAAACACCGGTTGCACAGGCGATGCCCAAAGCACGAGTGCCCTCAATGTTTGCTAGCAAGAGCGTTAGCAGCGCCAAAATCACGGTGATGCCCGAAGCCAAGATTGCCGGGCTGGCGGCCTTGAGTGCGGTTCCCATTGCGTCGAAACGACTCGAGGTTTTGAGCAGCTCTTCGCGATAGCGCGAGATCAGCAACAGCGCATAGTCGGTTCCGGCACCAAAGACCAAAATTGACAGGATGCCGGTAACTGAGGCGTCAAGTTGAATGTCAAAAGCTGTTGCGAGGCGTTCTGCGAGGATGCCCGACATTCCGTCGGCGGTTCCGACGACGATGAGCGGAAAAATCCAGAGGATTGGGCTTCGGTAGGTGATCAAGAGCAAGAGAATAACGACCATTCCGGTGGTTGCCAGAAGCGTTATGTCGGCGCCTTTGAAGACTCCGGCGATGTCAGCCTGAAAACCTTCAGGGCCGGTTAGGTAAGTCTTGAGTCCAGCCGGCATTTCTGCCTTAGATACGTCTCGCATGTCTGCCACGCGAGTCGAAATTTCTTCGTTTGACGCAGTTTTTTCGAGAGGAACAATCATCAATGCGGTGGTTGAATCGCTCGAATATGAAATCGGTGGGGCAAACTGTGCCGTAGAGTCTGAGAACTTCATGAGGCGCGTTTGGGCTTCGGTTATGAATGCTTTATCTGCGTCACTAAGAGCGATGTCAGATGAATACAAAACGATGGCCGATGTGCCATCTGCACCCGGGAGGTCTTTTTGAAGTTCGGTGACTTTCGACGACTGCGCCCAAGCTGGCACTCCACTGGTAGGTGACACGTCAGTTTTGGCCACCGATAATGGTCCAAAGGTGAGACCTGCCGCTGCGATGCCTAGAATCAGCATCACCCAAAAAGTGCGCTTGCCGGTCGCAAAGTTGATTAGTCGGTTCACGTTAGTCCCATCGTCCAAAGTTCAGAAACAAACTAGCACAGGAACGAATCGCGGAGTAGTGACCCGATGCGGCCGCCTAATGCACCGGAGCCGCAATAACCACTCGCGGGGGCAAAACCTCAGGTGCTTTCGCCGAGGCTACAAGTATTCTTATCGCATGCTTCATCACATCAGCTTTGGCGTCTCTGACCTCGCCCGTTCAGGCGCTTTTTATGACGCGATTCTTGAGCCACTCGGCTATTTCAGAGTGTGGCAAGACCTGCGACCCGGCGAGCGCCACCAGGCAATTGGCTATGGTTTCGTGCTCGGCGAAGACAAGTTCACCATCAAAGAACGTCATTCTGCGGGTTTGGCGCCCGGGCAGGGCTTTCACCTCGCGTTTTCAGCGCTTTCAAAACAGGCGGTGGATGAATGGCACGCCTCGGGACTCTCACTTGGCGCCGCTGACCGAGGTGCTCCAAAAATCTGGGATGACTTTGGGCCTGATTACTATGCGGCTTACCTAACAGATCCAGACGGCTGGCAGCTCGAGGCTGTCTTCAAAGGTTCTAACTGAGCAGCCTAGTAATCTGGCATCATGAATGTCACACTTTGGATTTTCGCGGCATTGCTCGCACTGTTTTTTGTTGCAGCCGGCTTTATGAAAACTTTTCGGACGATTGCAGAGATTCGCAAAATGCCTTGGGCCGCAACCATGCCCGAGGTTTCGATTCGCCTCATCGGCATCGCTGAGCTGCTGGGCGCAGTGGGGCTAAATGTTCCGTTGGCAACCGGAATCGCACCTGTGCTCACGCCAATCGCAGCCACCTGCCTAGCTATTTTGATGGTCGGCGCGGCCCGCACCCACCAAAAACTCGGGGACCCAAAATCGGCAACCGCGACCACAATCGTTCTCGCGATTGCTTGCCTCGTCGTCGCAATCGGGCGCTTCGCTGGCGTCGTAGCGTAATTCAATGAGCTTCGTTTTAATTCACCACGGATGGACTAACACTCGACAACCCGACCACTGGCAGCGCAACCTGGCACACGCCCTTCGGCTTCAGGGTCATCAGGTTTCTTATGTGCAGTTCCCGCGAACTGACAGCCCGTTGTTTGACGAGTGGTCGGCTTTGCTCGTTGCTGAGCTTGAGCACTTGGTTGAACTTCGCGAGCTAAGCGGCGACCGAAACGCAGAGCTGATTTTGGTGGCGCATTCGCTTGGTTGCGTAAACATCATGAAGAGCGCACTTGAGGGTCTGATTAGACCCGAGCTTCGCGCAAACCGAACCCTGTTGGTGGCACCTGCTAGCCAAGAGAAGCTAGGGGCGGTGCCCACGTTTGAGTTCGGCGTTGCAATCACGTCGGCCCAAACCGAGATGCGAGCAGCTATAGCCGAGTCTGCCGGCGAAGTTACCTTGGTCGCGAGCCAAGACGATGTTTGGCTGCCGAAGGGCATCCGTGCAGAATATGCTGACTCGCTCGGGCTTGAACCCGTGATTATCGAAGGTGGCAAGCACCTTTCGCTTCAAGACGGCTGGGGCAAATGGCAGGGCGTCATCGATTGGGTCAATGACAGCTCGGCCGATTTGAGGGTTCGCTAGCGGCCTAAAACGGAATAAAGACAGCCTGCTGAGGCTTGGCTCTAAAAGGCAACAATGTGAGTCTGTGTCGAGGAGCAAGAAATGGCTGAAGCAACAAACCGTTTTGATTTGAAAGAAACTCTTGATGAGTTGAAGGGCTTCATTCGCGCCCGTGTTGGCGCAATGAACGTTCAGCCACAACACAAGCCATCTTCTCAACAACAAGAGACAGCAGTGCTAGCTGCGCTGGCTGCCGGCCCGAAGAATGCGGCCCAGGTTGTTGCAGCGATTTCACTCGCGAGCGCAGGTGGCGCTTCTTTGACAGCCGCTCAGGTTCATCCAGTTTTAGCAAAGCTCTCAGGCGCCGGCTTATTGAAGGCAAAAGCCAAGGATGACCGCAAAGAGTTCAGCATCACCGACCTAGGGCGCGAGGCTCTAGCTGAAGCTGGCGCTGCCGCTAGCGAAAAGTTGAACGAAGAGACCACTGACTCTGCAAGCGCCGGTTCGAAGCCGAGTTGGGATTCGGCTAAAGACTGGTTGCAGTTTGACCCAAACTTTATGAAGAGCGCTGCCAAGTTAGCCCCAGCCATTAGCGATGTTGCCAAAACCGGCACGCGAGCACAGCAAGAACAGGCGAGCAAAGTGCTTGAAGAAGCGCGCCGCAAGCTGCATGTGATTCTTGCCGAGGGCTAAATAGTGCCCAAAGCAGCACTAACCGCAGGCGGATGGGCAAACCCCAACGCCCTCAAGGCTCGTTACCGTCGAATCACGCGTTTTGCCGGCATGGCCTTAGCTCAAACCTGGTGGTTCGAGATTGTTTTGCCACGTATTGGCCTCGCCAAACTGGCCGAGAGCAGTCGCATCAAACGTGCCACCAAGATTGCCCGCAGGTTTCACGACCTAGCCCTTGACCTTGGCGGGCTCATGATTAAAGTGGGCCAGTTTCTTTCGGCCCGGATCGACGTTTTGCCAGTTGAAATCACCCGCGAACTTGAGGGGTTGCAAGACAAAGTTGCTCCCGACGCCTTTGACAAAATCTTGAGCCTTATTGAGCGTGATCTCGATATGTCAGCATCCGTTGCGTTTTTGAATCTTGAAACAACGCCGATTGCCGCTGCCTCGCTAGGCCAGGCTTATCGGGCAACTTTGTCGACTGGACTTGCCGACGAGCTCGGGTTTAGCAACGTAATCGTCAAGGTCTTGCGCCCCGGCATCGAAGAAATCGTTGAAGTTGACCTCAAAGCGCTTCGCAGAATTGGCAAGTGGCTGGCGCGCGTCAAGCTCGTTTCAAAACGCACCGATGCCCCCGCTCTGGTCGAAGAGTTTGCCAAAACCACCCTCGAAGAAATCGACTATTTTCACGAAACCCAAAACCTCGAGCGTTTCGCCGCCGACTTTGCGGGCGATG
>JBEGPW010000041.1:0-16606 GCA_041181225.1 Actinomycetota bacterium
AATGGTTTGAAGCCGCTGATTGACGTGGTGAAGGCCAACGGCATGGAGTTTGGCCTTTGGTTCGAAGCCGAGATGGTCAACCCAAACAGCGACCTGTATCGCGCCCACCCAGAGTGGATTATGCAGGCCGATGGCCGCACTCCGGTTGAGGCGCGCTGGCAGCAGGTTCTTGATCTGACTCACCCTGCAGCATACGAACACGTGCTCGGTCAGGTCGACGCGATTTTGAACGACAATGACATCGCTTATATCAAGTGGGACCACAATCGACCAATCACCGACTCGGGCCATTTTGACCGAGCTGCCGTTCGCGCTCAGACTCAGGCAATCTATCGACTCTTTGATGAACTAAAGCGTCGCCACCCAGGCCTTGAGATTGAGTCTTGCGCTTCGGGCGGCGGCCGCATTGACCTTGGCATGATCGACCACGCTGACCGCTTCTGGGCAAGCGATAACAACGATGCGCTCGAGCGCCAACAGATTTATCGCAACACCAGCATCGCCATTGCGCCTGAGTTGCTGGGCACTCACATTGGGCCGACCAAAGCCCACTCGAGCGGCCGTACGCACAGCATTTCGTTCAGAGCGGCCACCGCCATGTGGGGTCACGCGGGAATCGAATGGGATGTCACCGAAGCCAGCGAACTCGAACTCGAACAGCTCGCCGGCTTCATCAGTTTTTATAAAGCCAACCGCGATTTGCTTCACTCTGGTCGCGTGGTTCGCGTCGACGCGATTGACGAAAACGCTTGGAGTCACGGTGTGGTTGCACAAGACGGCTCACGCGCAATCTTTGCCTATGTTCAGCTGCGCACTGCCAAACTGATTTTGCCAAATGCAATGCGCTTTGCTGGGCTTGACGCCGGCTCAACCTATCGCGTCACTGAGGTTGAACCAGCCGGAACACCGGGCAAAATGCAAAAGTTTGACAGTGCCACGTGGATTCACGGCGTTGAGGTTAGTGGCGCCTGGCTAATGAGCGCGGGTTTGCGCACCCCGATTTTGCAACCAGAGCAGGCAATGATTTTTGAAGTGGTTCGGGTTTAGCGAAAGTTCACAAACTGCAGGTCAATGTCTAGCCCAGAGCCCCGAAGCAAAGCAATTACCTCTTGAAGGTCATCACGGCTCTTGCTGGTTACGCGCAGTTCGTCACCCTGAATCTGAGACTTGATGGTCTTGGGGCCTTCATCCCTGATGATTTTTGAAATCTTCTTAGCCTGGTCTTGCTCGATGCCCTGCTTGAGTTTGGCTTCAATACGGCTCTCTTTGCCCGAGATGAAAGGCTCACCGGCGTCGAGGCTCTTGATTGAAATGCCACGCTTAACGAGCTTCTGCTCAAAAACTTCGAGAACGGCCTTGACACGGTCTTCGGTCGAAGCCTTCATGAGAACTTTTTCGCCACTCCACTCAATCGAAGCGCCAACGCCTTTGAAGTCGTAGCGCTGTTCGATTTCTTTAGCAGCCTGGTTGAGGGCGTTCTCAGCCTCTTGTTTGTCAACTTTAGAAACAATGTCAAATGATGAATCAGCCATGAGCCTAGTTTAGCTTCGGTGTCGTGTCATGAAGCGCTCCGAGATTACTTTGCAGGTGCTGCCGTGCTGGTGCGAACGATTAACTCGACCGGCCACTCTTGGTTCTCTTCGATGTTCACGGGCTCCGATGGATCCATGTTGTCTAAGAGTTCCATCACACGTTTAGCAGCATTGGTGCCTTGCCCCGGCGCATCTTGGCAAACCGTGGTGATGCCAAAAAACTCGGCCAGGTCGTGATTGTCCATGCCAACGATAGAAACATCCTTAGGAACACTGAGCCCAAGGTCGCGCGCCGCCATCATCACGCCGATTGCCATTTCGTCACTTACGGCAAAGATTGCCGTTGGGGCTGAAGCACGATCTTTCAAAAGCTGTGTTCCAACCTCGTATGCATGTGCCATCGTGAAATCAGCCTCGGCCAACCAAGTTGCCTTGACGCTGAGCTCGGCAGCCTTCAGTGCTTCGAGGTAACCGTGCCTGCGCAGGTTGGGCTGATGAAACTCCATCTCAAGACCAATTGTGCCCGAGATAATGCCGATTTTAGTGTGGCCCAAATCAATCAGGTGCTGAGTAGCAAGCCGCCCAGCTTCAACCTCATCAACCGCAACGGTTCTAGCGCCAGAAACCGGACCACCCAAACCAAGAATTGGAATACCCGCAACAGCAAGTTGCGCGAGCTCTTCTTCGCTCGGCTTTACAGCCACCGTGATGAAGGCGTCGACCCGCTTGCGGTTTACAAACTCAAAGAAAATTTTGCGACGCTGCTCAAGACCGCCACTCAAGTTATAAAGAGTTAGGTCATAACCGTGATCAATCAGCTCAGTTTCAATCCCCTGCAAAATCACCGAAAAAAACCAGCGGTCAACAAATGGCATCACAACACCAATGTTTCGAGTGCGGCCAGTAGCCAAAGTGTATGCGCTTGCAGAAGCGGTGTAGTTCAGTTGGCGCGCAGCCGCCTCAACTTTTGCCCTTGCTTTTTCAGAAACGCTAGTCTTTCCACTCAAAGCTCGCGAAACGGTAGCGGTACTGACCCCTGCAAGTTTTGCAACATCTTCAATTCCGGCCATAATCTTCCTCAAAAAATGTAAAAGTGTAAGCGTTTTCCAAATCTAGTGCTAAGTGAGCTCACATGCCAAATATCGCCGACAGCCAACCCCGATTAGCGAACACCCCGCGATTCTTGTATTCTTGAAAAGTTGATTGTTGAACAAACAGTCTGCAAGGCTAGTTACCCAAGCGGCCAAAGGGATCCGACTGTAACTCGGCTGGCTCAGCCTTCGGGGGTTCGAATCCCTCACTAGCCACGAAACGAAAATGCCCACCATCACTGGTGGGCATTCTTCGTTTGGCTACGTTCGGGGTTTCTGGCTCCCGATCGGTCATTCAAACTCTCAAGTTTCTGGGAGGTCTCGCGCAATCAATGCGCTGACGCGCATCGATTTTGCGCTCCGGTTCGAATCCCTCACTAGCCACAAAAACCCACTCCTCGCCGAGTGGGTTTTTACATTTAACTCAGATCAAATGGCGCTGCGCTCGGTGTTCGATAGCTAACACAGCCATCGGTTCCTGAAGATAACCCTGCAAGGTTGTGCCTTCAGATGCAGGCGTAGGTTCAGGACTAGAGCGCTGGGGGTTTCATCTCGCCTCGCGAGACGACAATTTTTTCTGGTGCTTCTAAGGAGAAGCAAATGAACAACGATCACGATAGCTCGACCGACACCAGCAAAGGTCTAGGCGACATTGTCGCAATAGCAACCGGCGCGGGTTCGTTCAGTACTTTAGTTGCGGCTGTTACTGCCGCAGGTTTAGTTGAAACCCTTCAAGGGGCCGGGCCCTTCACTGTTTTTGCTCCCAACGATGACGCTTTTGCCGCACTGCCTGAAGGGCTAGTTGCTGCACTGCTAAAAAAAGAGAACCACGACACTCTGGTTAAAGTGCTCACCTATCACGTGCTCAGCAGCAAAGTTCGCGCCGCTGAAGTTACCAGTGGTGACTGCCCAACGGTCGAGGGTTCAACCATCGACATCAAGGTTGGCGACTCAGTCGTGTTGAACAAGACGACCCACGTCATTGGCACCGACATCATGGCATCGAATGGCGTGATTCACGTCATTGATTCTGTTTTGTTGCCACCAGGCGTTGACGCAGCAGCTCTGCTCAAATAAATAAACATCACGAAAGGGTGGGGGCTTCGGCTCTCACCCTTTTTTGAATTTAAACCGGATACCGGCCCTTCGGCCCAGAGTTGCAGTTGCATAACTTTTAGGCAACCCCGTTGGCAAGGGGAATACAGTTAATGCCACAAGTGAAGCTGGGAGTAGTTCATGTCGTTCACTGAATCACCTTTTATTTCAGATAGTGATTTGAACCCATTCGCGACTAAAACCGAAGACCTTTCGCCGAAGTTCCAAGTGAGATCCGAACGATTCAGCACAAACGGGTTGGCTGTTCAAGAGCGAGTCGAAAAGTGGGAAGACCACAACGCCAAAGCTTTGGTGGGTCTCGGCGCCCGCACTATCAACGATTCTTCGCTCGAGGCCACAGAAATAAACTTGCATTTACCGACGCTGCACTTTGCACACGTCGAGGCGAATCCCCACATCATTGAGCGAACCACAGCACACATTCGCTCCACACCTGCCGACTCAGTGGTGCTTTACTTTTCGCTCTACGGTGAATCGTTTTTTTATCACAAGGATGGCGTTCGCACACTCTCGCCCGGGAGCGTGCTGGTTTATGACACAGACCGGCCTTTTATGCGCGGCTTTGCCAAGGGTTTGAAAGAGCTAGTCCTCATGGTTCCGAGAGATGCCTTCACCGCAATTGCCGAGGGCGAGTTGCCTTCGGGCGGTGAACCGCAGGTTCTCAATTTTGGAAAATCAACGAAGGCAAATGACTTTGCCACAAACATTGCAGACATTATGGCTGGTGCGCTGAACGAGCCCGAGCGCGAATCGCTCGCCACAATCGAAGACACGGTTTTTGACCTGTTGCGAGGAATTTTTGGGGGCACTGGTGCCGCCAACCAATCCGCTCAGTTTCGGGCCGCGGTTGCGTTCATAGATCGTCACCTTCGAAACCCTGAATTATCAGCCTCTATGGTTTCGAGCGCGCTCGGAATCAGCACGCGGCAGCTTTCAAGAATCTTTGCAAACCAAGAATTGAGTGTTCCGAGATTGATCCTGGCCAAGCGTTTAGAGCTAGCCAAACGGGCGCTTTTGTCGGCAAACTCTGACCAGATGTTTGTAACCAATGTGGCTACTTTTGCGGGCTTCAGTTCGCACTCTCACTTTTCGAGGGCCTTCAAAGAGTTTCACGGCTTCTCGCCTTCGGAATTGCGAAGAAAAGACTTGGTCTAGCTAACGAGCATTTGCATATTTGCGCCAAATCCTTGATAAAAATAGCCATGTAACCAAGTCGTTACCGACTAACTGAAAATCTCGGGATAGCGCACTTGAAGCGGTGTGACAGACATTTGCGGAAGGAAATTCGATGGCGATTTTCAACGATGGAATTATCGACACAGCCTTGCCAGACGAGGGCCTTGTTCAAACTGACGTGGTCATAATCGGCTCGGGCCCAGCGGGCGCAACTATGGCGCTTGCGCTTTCGAAGCTCGGCATCAAAAACATGATGCTGACTAAATATCGCTGGACAGCCAACACGCCACGAGCCCACATCACCAACCAGCGAGCGATGGAAGTCTTTCGCGACCTTGGAATCGAAGATCAGGTCAATGCCGATGCAACTCCGCACCACCTAATCGGTGACACGGTTTTTTGCACTTCAATCGCAGGTGAAGAGTTAGGTCGTGTTCTCACTTGGGGCACCAGCCCCGAGCGTCACGCCGACTATGAGGCTTCTTCGCCAACTCTGAACTGTGATATTCCACAAAACTACCTAGAGCCAATCTTGGTGAAGAACGCCACGATTCACGGCACGCAGTCACGTTTTTCAAGCGAGTACGTTTCGCACACCCAAGATGCCGATGGCGTGACAGTTCGGGTTTTAGACCGGGTCACCGGGTCGGAATACTCGATTCGGGCCAAATACCTTTATGCCGCTGACGGTGCTCGCTCAAAAGTTGCCAGCGAAATCGGTCTGCCATTTGAAGGTGCCATGGACATCGCTGGTTCGATGAACATTACTTTTAAAGCTGACATCTCACCTTTTGTAAACCACCGTCCTTCGGTTCTCTATTGGGTGGTTCAGCCTGGTGCAAACGTTGGTGGCATTGGCACCGGACTGGTGCGCATGGTTCGCCCTTGGAACGAGTGGCTAATCGTTTGGGGCTATGACATCAATGGCCCAGCGCCTGAGATTGACGAGACCATGGCTCGCCAGATTGTGCGAAACCTGCTTGGCATGCCAGATCTTGAGGTCGACATCACCGGATACTCGCTTTGGGGAGTAAACGAAATGTATGCCACCGAGTTGCAGAGCGGCCGCGTTTTCTGTGGAGGCGACGCTATTCACCGCCACCCGCCAAGCAACGGTTTGGGTTCAAATACGTCGGTTCAAGACTCTTATAACCTGGCCTGGAAGATGGCCGCGGTTATCAAGGGTCACGCTGGCCCTGAGTTGCTTGAAACTTACACAGCGGAGCGCGCGCCAGTAGCCAAGCAGATTGTGCTTCGTGCCAACAAGTCTGCACGTGAGTTCGCCGACATGTTTACGGCCTTGGGTTTCGACAAAGCCGAGAACGAACAGCAGATGGCTGAAGAGATTCGCAACCGCAAAGACAACACGCCTGCAGCTCGACTAAAGCGCGCTGCTCTCGCCAAAGCACTAAAGCTCAAAGATTATGAGTTCAACTGCCACGGCGTTGAAATGGGCCAGTTCTATGAGTCAAGTGCTGTTAAATCGGATGGCTCCAAGAAGGCCGCACCAACCAGAGACGCCGAGCTTTACTACCAAGCGTCGACGGTTCCTGGCTCACCGTTGCCTCACGTTTGGGTTGGCGACAACATTAACAAGTTCTCAACTCTAGATTTGTGCCCTAGTTCGCAGTTCACTCTGATCACAGGAATCTCGGGTGAGGCTTGGGCTACAGAGGCCGGAAAGGTTGCCGCCGAAATGGGCATTCCCCTAAAAGCCGTGGTTATTGGCCCGGGCCGCGAGGTGACTGACCTTTACTTTGACTGGGAGCGCATGCGCGAGGTTGAAGAAGACGGCGTCATTTTGGTTCGCCCAGACAAGATCATCGCCTGGCGTTCAAAGACTTCGGTTGACAACCCGGCCGCAACTCTGACCGAAGTTCTAAACTCAGTGCTCAGCCGAAAAGCTGGCTAATCGTGAGCTTGAGCTTCGCACACGAAACCCTCGGCCAAAGATTGCTCTTTGGCAGTGGCAAGGCAATCCAAAACGTGACCGAAGAGGTTTCCCGTTTGGGCGCCAAGCGCGTCATGTTGATCGCCGCCGTGTTCGAAGCTGAGCTCGCCAAGCAGATTACTTCTGGAATCTCAGTCGAGTTGACCTACGACGATGTCGTGCAGCACGTTCCAATCGAAAAAGCTGAAGACGCCCGCCGAGTGGCTCTCGCAAACGACATTGACCTAATGATTTGCGTGGGCGGCGGTTCAACCACCGGGCTTGCAAAAGCTGTAGCAATGACCACGGGCATTCCGATTGTCGCGGTGGCAACAACTTATGCCGGTTCTGAAGCCACCAACGTTTGGGGTCTAACCGAGGCCGCCCGCAAAACCACCGGTGTTGACAATCGTGTCTTGCCCGTCACGGTCATCTATGACGCCGAGTTAACCTACAGCCTGCCGGTGGCACTTTCGGTGGCATCGGGCATGAACGCATTGGCGCACTGTGTTGACTCGATGTGGGCGCCAAGGGCTGACCCAATCAACCAGGCTTTGGCAGCCGAAGGCATCCGAGCGCTGGCTGAAGGCTTGCCGCTAATTGCAAACAACCCAACGGATGCCACCGGGCGCGAACTCGCACTCTATGGGGCTTATCTGTCTGCGGTTTCTTTTGCCTCGGCTGGCTCTGGCATGCATCACAAGATTTGCCACGTTCTCGGCGGCACCTATAACCTGCCTCACGCCCAAACTCACGCAACGGTCTTGCCTTATGTTTTGGCGTTCAACGAGCCGTCTGCGCCAGAGGCGGGCAAGCGCATAGCTGCAGCCTTCGGCTCAACCACTGGCCTCGAGGGTTTGAATGCATTGCGTGTGGCCCTTGACGCACCGAAATCGTTGCGCGACTTGGGTTTTCAAGAGTCAGACATCGCAGAAGCCGTGAGCATCGCGTTGCCGTTGATTCCGGCGAGCAACCCGCGCGCAGTTACCGCTGAGAACCTTACCGAGTTGCTAACGGCAGCTTGGTCTGGCCAAACACCTGTCTCAAAGAAGGAACAGTAAATGACGAAGCAAATTTCAGCAGAGCAAACCCAACGTGAAGAAGAACTCGTTCGAACGGTTCAGGCGTCGTTTGAAAACACACCGGATGCCCGCCTAAAAGAGATTATGCAGAGCTTGGTTCAAAACCTTCACAACTTCGTTCGGGATGTTCGCCTAAGCGAAGCCGAGTGGGAGAAAGCCATTGCGTTTTTGACTGCCGTCGGCCACATCACCGATGATCGCCGTCAAGAGTTCGTTTTGCTTTCAGACGTGCTCGGCATTTCGATGCAAACAGTTGCGGTCAACAACGAAGCGCACGGCAACGCTACCGAAGCAACAGTGTTTGGCCCGTTCTTTGTCAACGACGCACCCTTGATTGAAAACGGCGGCGACATCGCCGGCGATGGTTCGGGCCAGGCTTGCTGGGTTGAAGGCACCGTGAAAGATTCCGACGGAAACCCGGTTGCTGGTGCGCGCATCGAAGTTTGGGAAGCCGACGACGATGGCTTCTATGACGTTCAATACACTGACGGCCGCGTTGCAGGGCGCGCGCATCTGTTTTCTGACGCCGAAGGAAAATACTCTTTTTGGGGATTAACCCCGACTCCATACCCGATTCCTCACGATGGCCCAGTGGGCAAAATGCTCGAGGCAACGGGGCGCTCGCCAATGCGCGCATCTCACTTGCACTTCATGGTGACTGCGCCAAATAAGCGCAAACTAGTCACTCATATTTTTGTCGCAGGCGACGAACTGCTAAAGAGTGACAGTGTCTTTGGCGTAAAAGAATCTTTAGTGAAGCAATTTCACTATCAAGCCAGTGATGTTGCAACGCCAAATGGCCGCAACCTCAACGGGCACTCATGGTCGCGAGTCGAGTTTGACATCGTATTAGCACCAGAGTAGCTACTGCAGTTCCCGACTCTCATTTCGAGGGCCGGTTGTTTCACGAAATAGCAAACCGCAACAAACCTATTAGTCCTCTCAAAAGTTAGGAAAAGCAAATGGCAAGCAAAAAAATTACATGGCTTCGCAGCGTTGGCGTAATCGCCAGCCTCGCAGTCGTGACCGGCTCACTTGTTGGCTGCGCGGGTCTTGGCGGCGACAGTGCAACCGGCGATGTCATCAAAATCGGTTATGTCACCCCTCAGACTGGCCCATTGGCCGCCTTCGGCGAAGCCGACAGCTATGTCTTAGAACAAATGGCGACATACTACAAAGACAACGGTGTAACCCTCGCTGACGGTTCAAAGCACAGCGTTGAAATCATTTCAAAAGACACTCAGTCTGACTCAAAGCGAGCTGCTGACGTTGCTTCTGATTTGATTCTCAAAGATGGCGTGAGCATGATTTTGGTTTCGTCAACTCCAGACACTGTCAACCCAGTATCAGACCAGTGTGAAGCGAACCAGGTTGTTTGTATCTCAACCGTGGCTCCTTGGCAGGCCTACTTCTTTGGTCGCGGTGGCGACCCAGCGAAGCCATTCAAGTGGACCTATCACTTCTTCTGGGGCCTTGAAGACATCTCGGCTGTTTACACCGACATGTGGAAGCAATCAGGAAGCACATCGAAGAGCGTTGGCGAACTTTGGCCAAACGACCCAGATGGCCAAGCCTGGTCAGACAAAGTCAACGGTTTCCCACCTGCGATTGCTGCACTCGGTCTAAAAGAGAAGAACCCTGGTTTGTATCCAAACGGAACAACCGATTTCTCTGCTCAGATTTCAGCCTTCAAGTCTTCAGACAGCAAGATTCTGCTCGGTGTTCCAATTCCTCCAGACTTCACTACTTTCTGGAAGCAAGCCGTTCAGCAGGGTTATCAGCCTGAGGTTGCGACCATCGGCAAGGCAATCTTGTTCCCATCGGCTCTTGAGGCTCTTGGCACAACCGGAAACAACCTGTCGTCAGAAGTTTGGTGGTCACCATCAAGCCCTTACAGCAGCAAGTTAACCGGCCAGAGCGCAGCAGACCTTGCTACGGCCTACGAAACCAGCACCTCAAAGCAGTGGACCCAGCCTCTTGGCTTCGCAGAAGCTTTGTTTGAGGTTGCAACCGCAGTGCTTGAGAAATCAGCCAGCCTAGACGCTGCCGACCTTCAGGCTGCGCTGTCGACACTAAAGACCGACACCATCGTTGGTCCGGTTGACTTCACCTCGGGCCCGGTTCCAAACGTTTCAAAGACACCACTTGTTGGCGGTCAGTGGCGTTTGCAAGACGACGGCACATACAAGGTAGTCATCGTTTCAAACAGCCAAGCTCCACAGATTCCGCTGGGCGGCACTATGGAAAAGATTGTCTGGTAATCATGTCAAAAGCGGCACTTCTTGAAACCCAAAACCTGGGTCGAAAGTTTGGGCAGCTGCAGGTTCTCTCCGGCTTCGATCTTAAGGTCGAAGCCGGGGAGGTCCTCGGCATAATTGGCCCAAACGGTGCCGGCAAATCAACTCTTCTTAGTGTGCTTGGAGGTTCGATCGGCGCTTCTACCGGTCGAATCCTTCTAGACAGCGAAGACATCACTAAAAAATCAGCGAGTTGGCGCGCACAGCACGGCATCGCAACGAGCTATCAGATTCCTAAGCCTTTCGCCGAGATGACGGTTCTCGAAAACCTGCTGGTCGCTTCAACTTTTGCTGGGCAATCAAGTGGCAAAAAAGCTCAGCACCTGGCAACCGAGGCCATGGTTAAAACCGGTCTTGAACGATTTGCCAACCAACCGGCAAGCTCTCTTAGGTTGCTTGATCGCAAGCGTCTAGAGGTTGCCCGAGCTTTGGCTGCAAACCCCCGCATTCTTTTGCTCGATGAAATCGCAGGTGGCCTCACCGAGAGTGAAGTGCCTGAGCTCGTCGAGCTGGTTCGTCAAGTTTCGGCAGATGGCGTGACCGTCATTTGGATCGAACACGTTGTGCATGCCCTCACAGCAGTAGCAACCCGCCTGATTTGTCTGACATATGGCAAGGTGCTGGCCGAAGGGGACCCGAAGACTGTTTTGAATTCACCTGAGGTACGTTCGGTTTATTTGGGGCTTGACCCCGAGGCCGAGAAAGAAAACTAAGAACAATGCTTCAAGTTAAAAAACTCAGTGCCGCCTATGGTCAGGTCACCGCGATTCGCGAGATTGACCTGAGCATAGACGAGGGCGGAATTCTTGCGGTGATTGGCGCCAATGGTGCCGGCAAATCGACACTTCTAAAAACCATCGCCGGCCAGCTTCCGTTAAAAACCGGTTCCATCCACTTTGAAGGTCAAGATATTTCGGCTTTGCCTGCATTTGAGCGAGCTAGGCGCGGAGTTGTGATGGTGCCCGAGGGCCGTCGACTTTTTGCTTCTTTGACGGTTCACGAAAACCTTCAAACCGCGCTTTCCTCAAAGCGCAAAGGGTTTTGGAATCTCGAAACCGTCTATGACCTTTTTCCGCTAGTTGCAGAGCGCAAAGACCGCCGTGCCGGCAACCTCTCGGGCGGCGAGCAGCAAGCAACGGCGATTGCTCGCGCGCTGGTGGCAAACCCCCGGCTGCTTTTGCTTGACGAGGTGAGCCTTGGTCTGGCTCCTGCAATCATTAGCGAACTTTATGCAATCCTGCCTAAAATCTTGGCCCAAGGCACCTCCATTTTGCTCGTCGAGCAAGACGTTTCTCAGGCGCTAAAAGTGTCTGACGAGGTTCACTGCCTGCTTCAAGGATCAACTTCGCTGGCCGGTAAAAACTTCGACATGGCAGCCATTTCGGCGGCATACTTTGGCACTGAGGTGAAGTCATGAATCTGCTAGACCCAATCATCCAAGGAATTCTGCTCGGTGGTCTGTATGCGCTTTTCGCTGCCGGCCTCTCGCTGATGTTTGGCGTGATGCGCATCGTTAACCTCGCCTATGGCGACTTCGCGGTTTTGGCCTCGTATGCCTCGCTGGTTGTTGTGAACGCAGCATTGGTGAACCCGCTGGTAGCGCTAGTTTTCATTGCACCCGCAATGGCTTTGATTGGCTACGTTTTGCAACGCACAATTTTGCAACGAACCCTGGGCCTCTCGCCGCTGCCTTCACTTTTAGTGACTTTTGGGCTTTCAATCATCGTTCAAAATCTGTTGCTCATGTTTGGTTCGGCCGACCAGCAGCGTCTAACGCTCGGCGACATCGACACAGCATCGATAATCTTGCCTCTCGACATTCACATCGGAGTTTTTCCGTTGGCTGTTTTTGTTTTGGCCATTGTGATTTTGTCGGCACTGTCGTGGTTCATGGCAAGCACGCAGTATGGCCGTCTAGTCAGAGCAGTTAGCGACGACCCCGCAACTGTTGAGCTTCAGGGAGTGAACCCAAAACAGATTTTTGCGCTGGCCACAGCCATAGCTTTTGGGTTGGTTGCGGTTGCCGGAGTTGCGGCGGGAATCCAAACTTCGTTCAACCCATCTTCTGGTTCAATGCTTTTGATCTTTGCGTTTGAGGCAGTAATCATCGGCGGCCTCGGCAGTCTTTGGGGCACATTGGGCGGAGCGATGATTTTAGGTGTCGCCCAAACAGTCGGCGCAGCATTCGCACCTGCGCAGCAGATTCTCGCGGGTCACCTCGTCTTCTTGATCTTTCTGGCTTTCTTGCCGAATGGAATCTCGCGCAGAAAGGTTCGCGCATGAACCAGATACAGACCCAAACGCCTTTGGCCGGGCAGTCGTTCACGATTCGGCGCTGGGCGCCCACTTCGATCATCGGAACGAGCTCATTCCTAGCGGTTTTCGTGGTTTTAGCGGCACTGCCCTACATGGTGAACCTGTCTCTGGTTTATTCGATGATTGACCTGTTCATTTTGTTGATTCTGGCTATGACCTGGAACATGCTTGCTGGCTACGGAGGAATGGTTTCGGTCGGTCAGCAGGCCTTCATTGGCGTCGGCGCTTATTCAATGGTTGTGATTGCCGACCACTTGGGAATGAACATCTTTTTTGCGATTGCCCTGTCGGCGGTTTTTTGTGGCCTGCTTGCGATTCCAATTTCGTTTTTGGTCTTCCGTTTAGCAGGCGGCTATTTCGCGGTAGGCACGTGGGTGATTTCTGAAGTTGTTCGCCTGACGGTAGTTCAGGTTCCAGAAATCGGTGGCGGCGCTGGGGCCTCGTTTGGCGCGATGAGTGATATGTCAAAAGAGCTGCGCATTGCCACCAGCTATTGGATAGCTCTTGGCGCTGTGGTATTGGTTTTGCTTGCCTGCGTCTTGCTTATTCGGTCAAAGGGCGGGCTGGCGCTGACTGCGGTTCGTGACGACATAACGGCAGCTTCTACTTCAGGTGTAATGGTTACCGCCATTAAGCGGCTTGTGTTTGTTTTCGCTGGCGCTGGTGCGGGCATCGCCGGAGCACTGATCGCAATATCGAGTCTTCGCGTTCAACCCGACAGCGTTTTCTCGGTTCAATGGTCGGCTTTCATGATTTTTATCGTGGTGGTAGGAGGGGTGGGAACCCTCGAAGGCCCAATCTTTGGTGTTCTCGTATTTTGGATTCTGAAACAGCTGCTCGCTGACTATGGACCGCTGTATTTGATTTGCCTCGGTGCAATCGGCATCGCATTCGTTTTGTTTGTTCGCGGCGGAATATGGGGCTTGGTTTCGCGCAAGGGCCGAGTCGAACTGTTTCCGGTGGGATACAAGTATTCGTCAAATTCGAGCATCGACAACTAGGCATGCCTTCAATTTCGGTAACCTATTCGCCCAATCTCGAAGGCGAGTTTGACCCTCAAAAACTTGCGGATGCTCTCGCTGAGTGCGCGGTTGAACTTGGAGTTTTTCCAACTTGGGGAATCCGAGTATTTGTGAACATGGCTGAAGCCTCTAGCGTTGCAGATGGAGACCAAGAACTCGGATACGTTCAGGTCGCCGTTCGAATCGCTCCGGGCCGGTCACCAGAATTACAGGCCGAAATAACCGAACACCTTTTTGCAACGCTTGAGGCCGAACTTTTGGTAGTCACAAATCGCAAAATTGGGTTTGCTGTTGACCTCGAAGAATTTCAGCGCAACACTTACCGGTCGGGTGGCAGCCTGCCGAGTTCGCCTACTGCTTAGGCGGCCGACGCGCGCGAGGTGATCTAGCGCTCGAGAACTACCGCTAGGCCCTGACCTACGCCGATGCAAATCGCCGCAACCGCAACGCCGCCACCTTTTGCCTCAAGCTTGCGCGCTAGTTGCCCGATGATGCGCGCTCCAGAAGCGCCAAGTGGGTGTCCGATGGCGATGGCGCCGCCATCCACGTTGACTTTGTTTGGGTCTAGGTCTTTCCAGAGGTTGATGCACGCGAGCGCCTGTGAGGCGAAAGCTTCGTTAATCTCAACAAAATCGACGTCGGCCCAGGTTTTACCGGCTCGAGCCAGAGCAAGGTTTGCGGCCTCGACCGGCGCTATGCCAAACACATCTGGGTCGTTGGCCGCGACGGCGCGTGAAACAATGCGGGCGAGCGGCTCGCCAAAGCCAGCGTCTTCGCCAGCTATGAGAATCGCAGCGGCTCCGTCGCTGAGCGGGCTTGAGTTTCCAGCGGTAACCGTGCCGTTGGCTCTGAAAACGGTCTTGAGCCCAGCAAGGGTTTCTGCGGTTGTGTCGGCGCGAATGCTCTCGTCGGCCGCAAGGTTTGCACCCGGCACCTGAACGATCTGATTGTCGAAGGTGCCGTTGGCCCAAGCCGCAGTTGCAGCGCGGTGGCTGCGGGCAGCAAATGCGTCTTGCTCATCGCGGCTAATCGAATAGCGGTCGGCGAGAATCTCAGCGGTTTCACCAAGTGGAATCGTCCAGCGCGAATCCATCGCCGAGTTCACCATGCGCCAACCGAGAGTTGTCGAGTGCAGGGTTTCGCTAGCCGTCGGGAAACCGCCCTTGGGCTTGAGCATTACCCAGGGCGCGCGCGTCATAGACTCGACGCCGCCGGCAATCACAATCTTGGCATCGCCGGTCTCGATGGCACGACTGGCCTGAATCGTCGCCTCCATGCCCGAGCCGCAGAGTCGGTTTACCGTGACTCCGGGAACGCTCGTTGAAAAGCCGGCGAGCAGTGCGGCCATGCGAGCCACGTTGCGGTTGTCTTCGCCGGCAGCGTTGGCGTCGCCCAAATAGATGTCGTCGAGTTGGTCGGGGTCGAGGGCCGAGTTTCTGCGCGCGATTTCGCCAACCACCAGCGCCGCTAGGTCATCCGGTCGATTTTCAGCCAGGCCTTTGCCATAACGGCCAAACGGGGTGCGAACAAAATCATAGATAAACGCTGAGTTGGTCATGCTGTTCCTTTTCTAGATTCCGTCGATAAGGTCGAGTTGAGTCAGTTCGCGCAGAGCCTCAACAGTGGTGTCACCAAAAACTGCAGTCACAACCGGGCCGAGTTGTTGGTTGATTTCAAAAATAGCAACCTCGGTGTAAACCCGAGTGACACAGGCCAACCCGGTTGCCGGGTAGCTGAGTTTTTCGACAAGTTTAGAAACACCGGTCTTGGTGGTTAGTTCCATCATCACGAAGACGTTTTTAGCGCCAACGGCGAGATCCATAGCGCCACCAACCGCCGGAATCGCGCCCGGTTCGCCAGTGTGCCAGTTAGCTAGGTCGCCGCCAGCCGACACTTGAAACGCCCCGAGAACGGCGATGTCTAAGTGGCCGCCTCTCATCATGGCAAAAGAATCTGCGTGGTGAAAATAGCTGCAACCAGGCAGTTCGGTCACCGGAATTTTGCCCGCGTTGATTAGCTCGGGGTCAATCTCGTCGCCAATCGCCTCAGGGCCCATACCGAGCATTCCGTTTTCGGTGTGAAGTGTGATTTCTTGTTCGGCGGTCAAAAAATTCGACACCAGGGTCGGAATGCCGATGCCCAAGTTCACATAAGAACCCTGCGGAATATCGGCGGCTACGCGCTTAGCCATCTCGATGCGGGTCAATGGAGCCGAAGTCATGACTTCACCTCGACGATGCGGTTTACAAAAATGGCGGGTGTGATAATCGTTTCTGGGTCTAGTGACCCGGTGTCGACGATTTCTGAAACTTGAACGACTGTCGTTTTGGCCGCCGTTGCCATGACCGGCCCAAAGTTTCTCGCGGTCTTGCGATAGATCAGGTTGCCCAGGCGGTCGGCTTTGTGGGCCTTAATCAATGCAAAATCGGCATGGATGGGTGACTCTAAAACATAGTTCTTGCCGTCAATGGTTCGAGTCTCTTTGCCCTCAGCCAGAAGAGTGCCGAATCCGGTTGGTGTGAAAAAACCGCCGATGCCGGCCCCTGCTGCTCGAATGCGCTCAGCCAAGTTTCCTTGGGGCACAACCTCGAGCTCGATTCTGCCGGCCAGAAAGGCTTCGTCAAAAATATACGAATCTGACTGCCTCGGAAAAGAGCAGATGATTTTTTTTACGAAGCCGCTCTTAATCAAAAGGGCAAGGCCAACTTCGCCGTTGCCAGCGTTGTTGTTCACAATCGTTAGGTTTTTTGCCCCGCGGCTGATGAGCCCATCAATGAGTTCTTGGGGTTGGCCGGCAAGACCAAAGCCGCCAATCATGATGGTCGCGCCATCGTGAATGTCAGACAGCGCTGAGTCGATTGAGTCTCTAATCTTCGAAGCCATTGCACCCTCGCAAAGTTCGGTGGATATTGGGTTTCACCCTCTAATAATCTACCTTCTCGGCGCGCGCGGGTAGTGCCTAGCCAAGACACGAAGTCGCTAATTTGCAATTTGCATACTGAGTATGCATAAATAGTGACATGAGTTTAAAACACAGCATGTTG
>JBEGPW010000042.1:0-19497 GCA_041181225.1 Actinomycetota bacterium
ATCTTCGCCATAACCCAATTCGTTCATAATCTCAGCTTAGAAAAGTTAGCTGAAGACTAAACGTTGTCGCGCTTTTCGCGAATCTTTGCTTTCTTGCCACGAAGGTCGCGCAAGTAGTAAAGCTTGGCGCGACGAACGGCGCCGCGGGTTACAACTTCGATTTTGTCTAGAACTGGCGAGTGCACTGGGAACGTACGCTCGACACCAACCTGAAAAGAAACTTTGCGAACGGTGAAAGTCTCGCGGATTCCTTCGCCCGAGCGACGAATGACTACGCCCTGAAAGACCTGAACACGGCTACGCGTGCCTTCAATGATGTTTACGTGAACCTTGACGTTGTCGCCAACGCGGAACTCTGGAATGTCACTGCGAAGTGACGCTGCGTCTACTACATCGAGAATGTGCATTTTTGTATCCTTCTGTCACGGCTCGCAGGTCAATGACGGGTAAGTTGGTGTTTCGAAAAGTTTGTGTTGCGCTCCCCTGCGGCAGAGCAATCGGCAACCTGTCTATTCTGCCACAAATTAGCGAGGATGCGCTACCCGTTCGGCAAGCCTTGCTTAGTCTGCAAGCAAATCGGGGCGAACCGCGCGGGTTCTTTCAACCTGTTGGTCGTGGCGCCACTTAGCGATTGCGGCGTGGTTGCCGCTGAGCAGCACCGGTGGAACCTCAAGCTCGCGCCATACCGCGGGTTTTGTGTAACTCGGGTATTCAAGAAGACCCTCGTTGTGAGACTCTTCGACCAAACTTTCGGCATTGCCGATAACTCCGGGAACCAGGCGGGCAATCGCCTCAATCATGGCGATAGCGGCTACCTCGCCACCGTTCAAAACATAGTCGCCGATGCTGATCAGGCGAACGTCACCTTTGGTGGCCGCGTATTCGACCACGCGCTGGTCGATGCCCTCGTAGCGCCCGCACGCAAAAATCAGGTGTTCCTTGGCCGCTAACGCGTGAGCGGTGGCTTGCTTGAACACTTCGCCAGCGGGTGACGTGAAGATGATGGTTGGGCGAGGGGCATCCGTGTCGATTATTGAATCAAGGGCTTGGCCCCAAGGCTCAGCTTTCATCAGCATGCCAGCGCCGCCGCCGTATGGTGTGTCGTCGACTGTTTTGTGACGGTCGGTTGTGAAGTCACGCAGGTCGCGGGCTCTGAAATCTAGGATGCCGGACTGCTGGGCCTTACCCAAAAGCGAAAGGTCGAGTGCCTGAAAAAACTCAGGAAAGATTGTGATCGCGTCGATGCGCACTTTGTTACTCGTCTTCGCCTTCGGCTTCGTCAGCTAACGCGGCGCTACCTTCGGCTGGCGTTGCAACGAGCTCGGGCAAGACTTCTTCGAAAAGTCCAATCGGCGGAGTGACGGTGACTGTGCGGTTAGCCATGTCAACAATCGGAACAATGGCTTTTACGAATGGAACTAAAACTTCATCAGCTGTTGATGTCTTGACGACAAGGAGGTCTTGGGCCGGAAAATGCTCAACGCGAATGACTTCGCCGATTTCGGTGCCGTCGCGCAAAACTTTGAGCCCGACAAGCTGGTGATCGAACCAAGCGTCTTCTTCAACCGGCAAGTCTTCGAGGTCGGCGTTCACAAGCAGAATCGCTTTGACTAGGGTTTCTGCGGCACCACGGTCTTCGATGCCTTTTAGAAAGAGCACCGGCATTGCGTTGTACATTCGCAGCTCGGCAACTTCAACCTGCTTGCCAAACCACGGTGAGGCTTCAGGAACTTGAAGGTCGAGCAGGGCTCCGGCAACGAAACGCTCGTTGGGGCTATCGGTGTAAAGCTCGAGTTTGAACGCGCCTTTTAGGCCGTGGGCCTTGACCAGACGACCAACTCTAAGCGCGGTTTTGTTAGAAGTCACCATCGATGATGTCGACGCGAATCTTCTTGCCGTCGGCCAGCGCGTTTACTAGGGTTCGCAGAGCTTTGGCTGTGCGGCCGTTGCGCCCGATCACTCGGCCAAGATCGTCAGGGTGCACGTGAATCTCGAGCAGGTCTCCCCGCGAGGTTGAGCGTGCAGTGACTGAAGCGTCGTCTGGATTATCGACGACACCCTTGACTAGGTGTTCGAGCGCAGCGGCTAACACGATTTAGGCCTCTTCTGCGGGAGCTGCGGCTTCTTCAGCTGCAGGTGCTTCTTCAGCGACGACTTCAGCTTCAGCAGCAGGTGCTTCTTCAGCGGCAGCCTCAACAACGGCTTCGGCAGCAGGTGCTTCTTCAGCGACAGCCTCAACAACGGCTTCAGCTGCAACAGCTTCGACTACAGGCTCAGCGGCCTTGACAACGATTTCAGCTTTCGGACGCAAAACGGTCTTCTTTGCGGCGTCTGCAACGAACTCAACCTTGGCAGGCTTAACCTGAACTTTGTTCTCGGCCTTCTCGCCCTTTGAGGCCTGGTAGTCGCCGGTTAGCTTTAGCAAAACTAGAACCTGCTCGCTTGGCTGTGCGCCAACGCTAAGCCAGTACTGCGCACGCTCGTGGTTTACTTCGATGATCGAAGGGTGCTCTCCTGGAACGTAGCGGCCAATCTCTTCGATGGCACGGCCGTCGCGCTTGGTGCGTGAGTCGGCTACTACGATGCGGTAGTGCGGTGAACGGATTTTACCCATTCTCTTTAGGCGGATTTTTACAGCCACAATGCTCCTGATTTTTGTATTGGGGCGAACGTTTCACCGTGAGCGTGGGGGCACACTCGGTGAAGAAAGCTCTAGGGGTTGCCGTTGGCATTCGGTTAGAGGGTCGAATACTAGGCAACCGCTCTATTCTGCCAGATTTTGCTCGCACTGGCAAACATGAGAGCCGATTTGATGCGTGTTGGCTTGGTTTTAATCGAGGATGTCGGCTAGCGACCGAGACCAAAAGCCGAGCCCGACCCAGGTTGGTCGTTTTGGTTTGGCTTCTCAGCCGGGTTTTGATAGCTCAAGCCAGCTTGCTCGGCGGCACGCTTGGCGGGGTTGCCTGACTTTGAGCCGCTCTTGCCTTTGCCTTTTGACTTGTTTTTTCCCGAAGCTGAGCCACCGCCCATGCCCGGCATTGCTGGCATGCCAGCCATTTGTGGCACGCCACCTTTAGACATTGTTTTCATCATTTTGGCTGCTTGTTCGAAACGGTTTACGAGAGAGTTGACTTCGGTCACCGAGGTTCCCGCACCACGAGCGATGCGAAGTCGGCGAGAGCCATTGAGAACCTTGGGTTGGCGGCGCTCCCCCGGTGTCATTGAGCGAATGATGGCTTCGGTGCGGTCGATTTCTTTTTCGTCGAAGTTGTCGAGCTGCTTGCGCATTGCACCAGCGCCAGGCATCATGCCGAGCATGCTCTTGAGTGAACCCATTTTGCGAAGCTGTTGCATTTGGTCGAGAAAGTCTTCGAGAGTGAACTCGTTTTTGGCGATTTTCTCAGCCATTTCACGGGCTTCAGTTTCGTCGAAGTTCTTTTGAGTTTGCTCGATGAGGGTGAGGATGTCGCCCATGTCGAGAATTCGGCTCGCCATGCGGTCTGGATAAAACGGTTCAAAGGCGTCGAGAGATTCTCCGGTTGAGGCAAAAATGATTGGCTTGCCGGTGACCGAGGCAACCGAAAGCGCGGCTCCACCGCGGGCGTCGCCGTCGAGTTTGGTGAGCACTACGCCGGTGATGCCGACGCCATCTTCAAAAGCTTTTGCAACATTTACGGCGTCTTGACCGATCATCGCGTCGATGACAAACAAGACTTCGTCGGGGTCGGTGGCTTTGCGAATGTCGCGGGCCTGCTTCATGAGCTCTTCGTCGATGCCGAGGCGGCCGGCGGTGTCGACGATTACAACACTGAACTGCTTTTGAGCGGCGTGCTTGATTGCTTCTTTAGAAACCTTGACCGGGTCGCCGACGCCGTTGCCGGGCTCTGGTGCAAAAACGCTTACTCCGGCGCGCTCGCCAACCACTTGAAGCTGGTTTACGGCGTTTGGTCGCTGAAGGTCGGCTGCAACTAGCAGCGGGGTCTGCCCTTGGTCTTTGAGCCACTTAGCTAGCTTGCCCGCCAAAGTGGTTTTTCCCGAACCCTGCAAACCAGCGAGCATGATTACGGTTGGCGGTTTCTTTGCAAACTGCAGTCGGCGCTGTTCGCCGCCCAAGATCGTCACAAGCTCGTCGTTGACAATCTGCACAACCTGCTGAGCCGGGTTTAGGGCTTTTGAAACCTCGTCGCCCATCGCGCGTTCGCGAACCGCAGCCACAAAGTTTTTGACCACTTCAAGCGCAACGTCGGCCTCAAGCAGCGCGCGGCGAATCTCGCGCAGCGTGGTGTCAATATCGGCAGCGCTCAGGCGGCCTTTGCTGCGCAGGCTCTTGAAAGTCTCGACTAAACGGTCAGACAGATTGTTAAACATCAGGCTCCTAGCTGTGTAACGGGTCTATCCTACGAGCCCGAGAGCAAACTGTTCGGCCTCAAAGAACGCAAAATCGTTGACTCCTTCGCCAAAACCGATAAGTTTCACCGGCACGCCGAGCTCTTTTTGAATCGTGTAGACGATGCCACCCTTGGCGGTGCCATCAACTTTGGTCAGCACAACCCCGGTAATGTTGGCGGCTTCGGCGAAGGCCTTGGCCTGAACCAAGCCGTTCTGCCCTGTGGTGGCGTCAAGCACGAGCAGGGTCTCGCTCACTTGAGAAGACTTTTCGATAACGCGGCGAATTTTTCCGAGCTCATCCATGAGCCCCTGCTTATTTTGCAGGCGCCCAGCGGTGTCGATAATCACGATGTCGGCTTTGTCGGCAATCGCGGTTTCAACCGCTTTGTAGGCGACCGAGGCAGGGTCTTGGCCCTCGGTTTCGCCTGCCACAAGCTTGGCCCCTGCGCGCTGCGCCCAAGTTGCAATCTGGTCTACCGCAGCCGCCCTAAACGTGTCAGCAGCACCAATTACAACCTGCCAGTCGCCCTCGGCAAGCCACTTTGCAAGTTTGCCAATGGTTGTGGTTTTGCCAACGCCGTTAACCCCGACAATCAAGAAAACGTATGGAAGGTTTAGGCCGTCGAGGTTCAGGGCTCGATTTGGGGCTTCGAGTGCGTCAGTCAAAACCCTCACCAAGATGGATTTGAGCTCGCCTTCGGTTGAAGCGCTTTCAGCTTTGGCGACGATTCTCACCTGACGAACAACTTCGGCGGCCGCCAGAACTCCGAAGTCAGCCATAATCAAAATGTCTTCTAGCGTGTCGAGATCGCTAGCGTCAAATTTATTGCCGACAAAAATCGAGCGGATGCGCGACGCGAAACTGCGACTGCCACCAGACCTCGCGGCCTCAGAGAGAATCGGCTCGGCAACCGGCCGGACTAGTTCAGCGACGGCTGACTCGGCGGGCCTAATGTCGGTTTGTTGAGTTACTTCGGCTGCCGCAGGGGCATCCGAGGTTTTCTTTTTAAACCAGCTAAAACCAGCCATTAGCGCGCCAACTCCTGAATGCGCTGCCCGACCACGGCCGAGATTCCGTCTTGACGCATCGAGACGCCATAGAGGGCATCAGCAATCTCCATGGTGCGTTTCTGGTGAGTGATGATGATGAGCTGCGAGTTAATGCGAAGGTCTTCAAAAATCTGAAGAAGGCGCCCGAGGTTTGCGTCGTCAAGGGCTGCCTCGACTTCATCCATTACATAAAAAGGCGAAGGGCGAGCCTTGAAAATTGCGATCAATAGCGCCACGGCGGCTAACGAACGCTCACCGCCCGAGAGAAGCGAAAGGCGTTCAATCTTTTTGCCAGCCGGGCGAACGTTCACTTCGAGTCCGGTCGTCAACATGTCGTCGGGGTTGCTCAAGAAAATCGAACCGGTTCCGCCCGGAAAAAGCACTGGAAAAACCTTTTCAAAAGCAACTCGAGTGTCTTCGAATGCATCGGCAAAAATCTGCTGCATTTTGACGTCGAGCTCTTCAATGATTTGCATTAGGTCTTTGCGAGTTTTGGTCAGGTCGGCGAGCTGTTCGGTTAAGAACTGGTGACGCTGCTCTAACGCGGCAAATTCCTCGAGAGCCAAAGGATTGACTCGACCGAGTCGCTCTAAGAGCTTTTCAGCGTCGGCTAAACGTTTCTGCTGCGCCGCGCGAATGAAAGGCTGTGCCTCGCCTTCGCCATCGACCGAGGCAATAAGTTGATCGGGGCCGTATTCAGCCACCAAAACCTCTCGGCTTAGGCCAAGCTCCTCGTGCGCCCGGGCTAATAGCCCGTTAAGTGTCAAGCGTCTTTCGTGGTTTGTGAGTTCAACCTCGTGAATTGACTGGGTGAGTGAGCCGAGGCGAATCTGCAGCTCGGCGGTGGCGCCTCGAAGCTGCACCAGCTCAGCGTTTTGATTTGCGCGAGCGGTCTCGAGATCGCGCAGGGCAATCTTTGACTGACTAGTGCTTTCGGCCACGCCATTCATTACGGTTGGCAAAACCGCCAACACTAGTTGGGCTGAGTTCAGCTGTTGCGCGGCAGCGGCAGCAGCCACTCGCGCTTTTTCAATAGCAGCTCGAGCTGCCGAAACTTGGTTGCGAGACTCTTTTACGGTGTTCTGTTGCACTCGAAGGCGCTCATTGGCTGCGCCAAACTCGATGCGCAGGTCAAGCTCAGTCTGTCGAGCAGTTTCTAAGGCCTCAGCGAGTTTGGCGCGATCGCCGATTTCAACTGCTGGGCGCTCGCTCGCTGCAAACTTTTCAAGAGCCTGAGTGGTCAAATCTAGCTTCTGCTGAGCCTCTGCCAAGGTTTCCTTAGATCGAGCAACCACTTGGGCTAGGCGCTCAAGCTCGCCGGTTGTTGCTTCGACCGCAACTCGCGCTCGCCCAAGTTTTTCGGCGTTCGAAGCCAGTGCGGCGTCGTGTTCTTTGAGCTCGGCCATTGCAACTTTTAGTTTTTCTTTAGCAAGATCCTCTGAAGCCCTAGCTGCCAACATCTCTGACGTTAGTGTTTCAATCGCAGAGTTGAGCTCGGCGAGCGTTGCTTCAGCGGTGTCGCGCTCGGCAATAAGCTCAAGCTTCGAAGCTTGGTCGTTGCTTCCGCCGCGCAGCACGGTTTCTGCGAGCAGGTCGCCATCCATGGTTATCAGCTGATAGCTGGCGTTGGCTTTGTCGGCAGCATAAAAAGCGCGAGCATCGTCAAGGTCTGTGACAACAACAATGTTCTTGAGCAACGCCAAAACCGAATCCGGGGCTGAAACCAACTCTGAGGCAGCTTTAGCAGCAGATGACCCGCCTTTGAGAGTGTCGCCTGAACTCTTAAATGTGGATCTCGCGTCGACGTCAGCGACAACCAAAGACGCGCGGCCGCCCTTATTGCTCTTGAGAAAGTCAATTGCTTCGAGGGCCGCGTCGCGAGTGTCGGCGACGATTGCGTCGGCTAGCTCACCCAATGCTGCAGCAATGGCGGTTTCATAACCTTTGGCTGCTTTGACGTGGTTTGCTAACAAACCGCGAACGCCGCGAAGCCCGGCCCCCGCAATCAGGCTTGGTCCATCTTTTTGGTCGAGCATCAAGTTGAGAGCTGAGCGTTTTGCGGCCAGAGCGTCGCGTTCGCGCTCATTTTGGTGCAGACGCTCGCGCAAAGATTCAATGTTTGAGGTGATGGCGCTAAGAGTAGCCACAGCCGACTCATAACGCGACTCGGGCCCTTCACCGCGAACTGAACCCGCACCCTGCCCTTGAACCTGCGACTCAAGAGCATCGTATTCAGCGCGGCGCAGCTGATTGCGCTCGGCAGCCTGGGCTTCAGCGTTTAGGTTGCGTTGCAATTCCTCTTGCATCGATTCAACTCGCGAACCGGCAGCAACACATTCACTGTTTAGCGAAGCCAACTGCGTGTCAAAGAGGCTAATCAGCGCGGTTTGTTCAGCGATAATCTGATCGTTAGTCTCAAGCTCAGCGCGGGCGTCGGCGCGCTTGCCCTCAGCTTCGGTGAGCTGCAACTTGAGCGAAGCGACGACTGACTCAAACTCCCGTGCTAAAAGTTCTGCTTCGTTAGCCTGAGTTTCAAGTTGGCTCGGGTCGACCTGAGCGCCGGTGACTTGCCCCTGATTGCCCAGCAATGCCACCCGCTGGTTTGCCATGCTCAACAGCGAGCGCAACTGCTCTTGAATCGTGTCGAAGCGATAAGCCAGATTTCGAGCGTTGTCTACGCTGGTTGAGACCAAAGTTGCTTCAAGTTCGCCGAGGCGGGTTGTGTTGTCGGCAAGCTCTGACTGCAGAGCCACTCGCTCAGCCCGAAGTTCGGTCTCGGTTTTGCCGGTCATTGCTAACTCGAGCTGAAGCGCAACGACATCGTCGGCCAAAATGCGCGATTTAGCGTCGCGCAGGTTTGAAGCGATTCCGGCTGCTTCACGCGCAACCTCAGCCTGTTGGCCAAGTGGCTTGAGCTGACGACGCACTTCACCGGCTAGGTCGTTGAGTCGAGTGAGGTTGGCCTGCATCGCGTCGAGCTTGCGCTCGGTTTTTTCTTTGCGGCGGCGGTGTTTCAAAATTCCGGCGGCTTCTTCGATGAAACCTCGGCGCTCTTCGGGTGTGGCCTTGAGAACACTGTCTAGCTGGCCCTGACCAACAATCACGTGCATCTCGCGCCCCAAACCTGAGTCGCTCAGAAGCTCTTGAACGTCGAGCAGGCGACATCCTTCGCCATTGATTGCATATTCTGACCCGCCATTGCGAAACAGGGTTCGGCTAATGGTGACTTCGCTATAGTCGATCGGCAGCGCGCCATCTGAGTTGTCGATGGTCAGCTGAACTTCGGCACGACCAAGCGGGCTCTTGGTGGTGGTTCCGGCAAAAATGACGTCTTCCATCTTGCCACCGCGCAAAGTCTTTGCACCCTGCTCGCCCATTACCCAGGCGAGGGCATCAACTACGTTTGATTTGCCCGAACCGTTCGGGCCGACAACACAGGTCACACCGGGTTCAAAAGCAAAAGTCGTTGGCTGAGCAAAAGATTTGAAGCCCTTGAGTGTCAAGCTTTTTAGATACAAGCTGCACTCCTTAGGGCTCGGGGCACACTCGGTTCGGTGCCAATTTTTTATCGGATGACCCCACATACGCCACAAACTGCGCGCGCGGGCTTAGAGACTTGATTTTATCGGGTTAGGCCTTGAGCTTTTGGCAACGCGGGCAAAAATGCGAACCGCGATTAGCCCACTGGTCTCGCTTTATGTGGGTGCCGCAGCGCTTGCAAGGCTGGCCGGTCTGGCCGTAGGCGTTGAGTGAAATGGCAAAATAGCCCGATTCACCATTGACGTTCTTGTATTGCTCGTCAAACGAGGTTCCGCCTTGCGCCACGGCAGCACTGAGAATTTCTACAACGTTCGCAAACAGCTCTTTGACTTTGGCGTTGCTAAGGCTAGCTGCGGTTTGGTCGTAGTGAAGCTTGGTTGCCCAAAGGGCTTCGTCGGCATAAATGTTGCCGACCCCGCTAACAAGTTGTTGGTCGAGAATCGCGCGCTTGATGCCAGTCTGCTTTCGATTTAGTCTTGCTATGAAAGCCTTGAGGTCAAACTCCGAGTCAAGCGCATCACGCGAAATGTGGGACGCGGTCTCAGGAATAAGGTTGAGCCACCAAGGAGCGTCAGAGTCGAGCCCCGCCACCCCAGAACTTGAGTAAGGGCCAAACTCCGCTTGAAAGCCACCTGGGCCGCCATCCGCGGTGTTTATTAAACGGTCGATTGCCAATGATCCAAAGATTCTTTGATCAATGAACCGAAACTCAAGCGGTTTGCTGTTGGAGCTAACCGTCATGGTCACGCGATTTAGTTTGTCGGGTTCGGCGCCGGCCTCGCGCAAAAGCATCTGCCCGCTCATGCCCAAGTGGCCAACCAGCGCCAGTGAAGCCTCAGCGGGGTTAGTGTCGCCGGCCAAAGCTAGCGGCATCCACAAAAATTTGCCACGGCGAACCACAGCCAAAATGCGCGCGCCAATAAGGGTTTGAACAAAGTCTTGAGGGCCTGCAAGGTGACGTTTTAACGAGCGTGGCTCGTAGATTTTGATCGACTCGACAAGAGAGTTTGTGAGCGCGGGGGCTAGACCGGCGCGGACGGTTTCGACTTCGGGAAGTTCAGGCATTTTTAACCCTGGATGGGATGCGGCCAGCGAACCAAAGCATCAGAGGCAGCTTCGGTTTCGGCGGTTCGGCGACTGCGGCCAGTGCCCTCACCGAGCAACGTCTTGCCGCTGAAGACTTCAGAAAAGAAAACCCGATCGTGGTCAGGGCCTTCAAAGCCGGTTTCATATTTAAGGGGTGCCAACTTCGCTTGTTGAACGCGCTCCTGCAACGTAGTTTTTGGGTCAGCCTGTTCACGCAGTTGGTCGGGGTTTTCGAGAAGCGGAAAAACTAATCGACCAATGAGTTCTCTGGCCGCTTCAAATCCGGCGCTCACATAAACCGCGCCAAAAATAGCTTCAACCGCGTCAGCCAAAATATTGGTCTTTTCGCGACCACCGGTTTGCAACTCGCCTTTGCCAAGCAAAATGTGTTGCCCTAGATCAATCGACTCAGCCACAAGCGAAAGGGCTTTTGCGCTGACTACAGCAGAGCGCAACTTGGTTAGCTCGCCTTCGGGCAAGTCGCTAAAGGTGTGGTGAAGGTGCGCCGAAACAACAAAACCCAACACCGAGTCGCCTAGAAACTCTAGACGTTCGTTGTTGGGTAGGTTGCCTTGCTCATAAGCATATGAGCTGTGAGTTAGAGCCAACCCAAGCAACTGAGGTTCGATGTGAACCCCGAGTTTCTTCGAGAGAAGCTCTAAAGCAGTCATTTAAGACTAGACGTCGGCTACTTTGCGACCCTTGTATTCCATGAATAGCGGGGTGCCATTTGAGTCTTCGACAACGTTTGCACGGTGAGGAAGGCTGTAAACGGTTTTGCCATTTACAACGGTCTTGACTAGAGCAACAGGCTCAGCCTTCCACTGTGAACGACGAGCGTGGGTGCGTGAACGCGACAGGCGGCGCTTTGGTACTGGCATGTTAGTCCTCTTCTTTAATCTGAAGCTTAGTGAGCTCACTCCAGCGCGAATCAACTGGCGCTTCGTGAACGTGATTTGGGTTGTCAGCTACCTTCAAACCGCATTCAGCGCAAAGACCTAAACAGTCTGGGCTGCAAACGGGTTGAAATGGAAGGCTTAAAACGACCGCATCTCTGACAACAGGTTCAAGGTCGATTTGCTCGTCTTGAACTTCAAAGTCATCTTCTGAATAACTAGAATAAGCGAAAAGTTCTTGAAAATCCACTTCGACAGGCAATGTCAGTGCATCTAGGCAACGACTGCATTCAGTTATTGCTTGTCCTTCGGCCAAACCGGTGACCAAAATACCCTCGTGAACCGACTCAAAACGACCGCTCAGAGTCAATTGCGTGCCCTTCGGCAGCGTAACGGCACCCGCGCCGAACGGTTCATCCAAGTCAAGATCAAAATCGAAGCGACGCAGATTGCCGGGCCGATTAATCAGGTCGTGAACGCTTGTTTTGAAAGAAGTTTCAGTCATGCTCAGGCCTAGTTCTTGCGTTTTGCTGCCGAAGCAGCAAGGGCTCGAGCGACGGCCGACGGAACATATTTGTCAACCGAACCGCCTAGGTCAGCAACCTGTTTTACCAGCGAGCTTGAAACAAAACCGTTTTGTGGGTTGGCCGGCATAAAAATTGTTTCGACATTGGCAAGGTCGCGGTTAACAAAAGCCATCGCCAACTCGTATTCAAGGTCTGCATTGTTACGAACACCCTTCAACAAAGCCTTGGCGCCAACCATTCGGCAGTAGTCAACCAACAACCCACCGTCAAGGGTGTCAACTACTATTTTGGCCTGACTGCTCGAAGGCATCGGTGTTCCGAAACGGCCCGCCTCGCTAAGTGAAGCTCGAATCAGGTCAACTCGCTCATCACTTGAAAAACGTGCACTCTTTGCCGGGTTGTGAACAACAACGATGTGCAACTCTGAAAACAGGTGGGCGGCTCGTGCCGCAATGTCAAGGTGGCCAAAAGTTAGCGGATCAAAAGAGCCAGGGTACACAGCGATTGAAGACATAAAACTAGGTTATCCCTTGGCTAGGTTCTCTTGGCGGGCAGAATCCAAATTATCGAGACTTTCGGCGAGAATCTTGTGCTTTTCAAGAGTTGGGTCGGCAGCCAGAACCCCCGCAGCAAGTTCTCGAGCCCTCGCAATAAGGTCAGCGTCGCGAACCACGCGCAACAGTTTTAGAGCCGAGCGCCCGCCCGATTGACGCTCACCCAAAACATCGCCCTCGCCGCGCAACTCGAGGTCGATCTCGCTCAACTTGAAACCATCGAGGGTGTCGGCAACGGCCCGCACGCGCTCAAGCGCCAAAGAACCAGACTCAGCGCCGGTCATGAGCAAGCAAAGGCCAGCGTTGCCACCACGGCCCACTCGCCCGCGCAACTGGTGAAGTTGAGACACGCCAAAACGGTCGGCGTCAAGCACAACCATGAGGGTGGCGTTAGGAACATCGACGCCAACCTCAATAACGGTTGTTGAAACCAAAACCTTCACTTCGCCAGCAACAAAACGCGCCATGGTTTCAGTTTTTAACTCGGATGCTAGCGCCCCGTGCATCGGCTCAATCGTCAGCCCGACTAAAACGGGGTTGGCGCGCAGAGCCTCAACCATGGTTTCGACTGCGGCCAACGGTCGGCGTGGTTTAGGCGCGTCGTTCAGGTTGCTCGCAGCGGCGCCATCAGCAAAAAAGTCGTCGTCGGCTTCAAGCTCGAGCAGCGCCTCAGGTTCGTCGAGCGTTTCACTAATGCGCGGGCAAACCACAAACACCTGGTGACCTTTAGCAACCTCCTCGGCAACGCGAGTCCAGGTGCGGGCAATCAACGCGGGTTGAGAGAGCTGAACCACGTGAGAGGTTATTGCCTGGCGCCCGGCAGGCAGCTCAGTTAGCGTCGAAATGTCAAGGTCGCCAAAAATAGTTACGGCTACCGTGCGCGGAATCGGCGTCGCGGTCATCGTCAAAACGTGCGGAGCGGTGCGACCTTTTTGGCGCAGGGTTTCACGCTGTTCGACGCCAAACCGGTGCTGTTCGTCAATAACCACCATCGCGAGGTCATAAAATTCAACCTTGTCGGCCAGCAGGGCGTGGGTGCCAACAACGAGCTGGGCCTTGCCGCTCACGATTTGCAAGAGCGCACGCTTTCGCTCGGCGGTGTTCTGCGAACCGGTCAAAAGTGTCAACCCAAGTTTTGCGGCAAGGTCTTCGCCAAGGGTGCGCCGAATCGAAGCCAGGTGTTGCGCAGCCAAAACCTCGGTTGGAGCAATCAAGGCTGACTGCCCACCCGATTCGGCTACCGCCAACATTCCTCTTAGCGCAACCAGAGTTTTGCCCGAGCCAACCTCGCCTTGCAAGAGCCGATTCATCGGATGCCCCGATGCGAGGTCTTCTAATATGGCGTTGCCAACTTCGCGCTGGCCGTTAGTGAGTTCAAAAGGCAGCCTCGAGTCAAACTGAGCTAGCAACCCGTCGGTGGCAACCGATCGAACCTCAGTCGCAACGTGCGCGAGTTCTGCCTTGCGGCGAATCAAAGAGCTCTGCAACAAAAATGCTTCGTGAAAACGCAGGGTGTCGCGGGCACTTTGCCAGTCGTGAGTCACTGTCGGCTGATGGATCTTGCGAATAGCATCATCGAGGCTGAGCAAACTTTCACTTGCCACGACTTCGGCTGGCAGCTCATCAACAAGCGCAGGCAAAGTGTCTAACACAACGCCCATAGCTCGACCAATCGCCCAGGTAGTCACCGACGAAGCGGCTGGGTAAATCGGAATCGGCTGCAACGCCCAGCGTGACGCCTCAGCTGAATCAACTTCGTCGTCAAAAAGCTCATATTCAGGGTGAGCCAATTGCAAACGCCCGTTGAAGGCACCAATCTTGCCCGCGAACAAACCACGCGAACCAGGTTTCAAATCTTTCTGACGCCAAGCTTGGTTGAAAAACGTCAAAGTCAAAAAAGCCGACCCGTCGGTGATGCGAACCTCAAGAAGGTGCGAAGTCTTGCCTGACATCCGTCGTTCTTTAAAATCGACAATCTCGGCCACGACCGTCACCGGTTCACCAATCGGAACCTCGGCAATCGGCGTCAGGTCTCCACGAACCGCGTAGCGTCGAGGGTAGTGCTGAAGCAAGTCGGCAACTGTCACCAAACTCAGGTGGCGGGCGAAAGCCTTGGCCGTGCGATCGCCCAAAAGGCGGTCGAGTTTGGTCAGTGGCAACAACATAAAACAATCTTCGCCGACAAGCTGGGTTGACGTTGGCATTAAGCTCTAATCAACATGACAAGAATCATCTCTGGTGCCGCCGGCTCTCTAAAGCTGGCCTCCCCCGCAAAATCAACCCGCCCAACCAGCGACCGCGTTCGCGAAAGCATCTTCAGTCGCATCGACGCGCGTGGCATTGTCGAGGGCGCAATCGTCGCCGACCTGTATGCCGGCACCGGGGCCCTTGGCCTCGAGGCTCTTAGCCGCGGAGCAGTGAACGCCGTTCTCGTCGAGAGCAACCGCCAGGCAGCCGCCGTGTGCGAAATCAACTGCAAGAAAGTTGACAAAAACTTATTTGCCGAAGGCATCGACGTGCGCATCAAAGTCGCGATTCAAACCGTCAACGCGTTTCTAACTACTGGCGACGCCGCCCCTACTTTTGACCTGGTTTTTATTGACCCACCATATGACGTGACCAACGAAGAGGTCACCGAAAACCTTCAAAACCTACTCGGATGGCTCAAGCCAGACGCGACCGTGGTTCTCGAACGCTCAAGCCGCACCGAGCTGCCGACGCTGCCGAGCGGTTTGGTTCTGGACGAAACCAAGAGTTATGGCGACACCGCCGTGCACTGGCTCAACATCGGCTAAAGCTTTTTAGTAAAGGTGACGCTCAGGCTCGCCGATGTAAACCTGTTGTGGGCGGCCAATCTTGGTCGCTGGGTCAACCATCATTTCGCGCCAGTGGGCGATCCATCCTGGCAAACGGCCCATCGCGAATAGTGCGGTGAACATCTTTGGCGGGAACCCCATGGCCTTGTAGATAACGCCCGTATAGAAGTCGACGTTTGGGTACAGCTTGCGCTCAACAAAGTAAGGGTCGGCTAGAGCTGCGGCCTCAAGCTGCTTGGCAATGTCAAGCAGCGGGTCATTGACGCCAAGCTCGGCAAGAACGCTGTCGGCGGTTGCCTTAACGATCTTGGCGCGCGGGTCGAAGCTCTTATAAACGCGGTGGCCGAAGCCCATTAGGCGAATGCCATCCTCTTTATTTTTAACGCGCTCGACATAGCGCTCAACCGATTCACCGCTCTCGCGAATGTGAGTGAGCATGTCAAGAACGGCTTCGTTTGCGCCACCGTGAAGCGGGCCAAACAGCGCGCTGATGCCAGCTGAAACCGAAGCAAAGAGGTTTGCCTGGCTTGAACCGACTAGGCGCACAGTCGAGGTAGAACAGTTCTGCTCGTGGTCGGCGTGAAGCACCAAAAGCGTGTCGAGCGCTTTGGTAATAATTGGGTTCTGAATGTAAGGCTCAGCCATGTTGCCAAAGTTGAGGCGCAAAAAGTTCTCAACCATGCTCAGCGAGTTGTCCGGGTAAAGCAGTGCCTGACCCAAGCCGCGCTTGTGGGTATATGCGGTTAGAACTGGCATCTTGGCTAGCAAACGAATAGTCGAAAGTTCAACCTGTTCGGCGTCGTGCGGGTTCAGAGAATCTTGATAAAAAGTCGACAGCGCGGAAACTCCCGAAGCCAAAACCGACATCGGGTGGGCGTTCTGCGGGAATGCGTCGAAGAAGCCCTTTAGGTCTTCGTGAAGCAGGGTGTGGCGGCGCAGGCGGCCGTCAAAGTTTGAAAGTTCGAACTCAGTTGGGAGCTCGCCATAAATCAAAAGGTGGGCAACCTCGAGAAAGCTCTTGTTGCCGGCTAATTCGTCAATTGGGTAACCTCGATAACGCAGAATTCCCTGCTCACCATCGATATAGGTGATGGCCGACTTCGTAGAAGCTGTGTTGACAAAACCCTGGTCAAAGCTGGTCAGGCCAATGTTGGCGAGGAGCTTTGAGGTGTCTACGGCCGAAGGGCCATCAACGCTCTGCAAGACATCCATTTCGGCAGTTTTGTTGCCGTATGTAATGGTGACTTTTTCGTTGGAGGTCATGGTGGCTCCTGAGGTTCTTTGCGGGTGTTTCTAGCCTATGGCATTGAGCAGGCGAGCCGAGCCCTCAGCGATGTCGGCGTCGGTTGCCGTGATCGAAAAACGAACGTATTTGCTGGCTGGATCACCATAGAAACTGCCCGGCACAACCACGATTCCGAGTTCGGCCATGCGCTCAACGGTAGCCCAACAGTCTTCGCCCAGAGTAGCCCAAAGATACAGACCAGCCTCGCTGTGGCCAACTTCAAAACCATAGGCCTGGACGGCTGGCAAGAGCACCTCGCGGCGAGCGCGATAGAGCTCCCGTTGCTTTGCAACATGGGCGTCGTCGCCCAACGCAACAGTCATAGCCTGCTGCACCGGCCACGGGCTCATCATGCCAGCGTGCATGCGCAGGTTCACTAGGTCTTTAACCAGCGACTCCTCGCCAACTGCGAAGGCGGCGCGATAACCGGCGAGGTTTGACTGCTTGCTGAGCGAATAAACCGCGAGCACGCCAGAGAGGTCGCTGCCGATAACCCTCGGGTCGAGAATGCTCGGAATTCGTTCGGTTGCCCAATTGCCCGACCAGCCGAGCTCTGCATAGCATTCGTCGCTTGCAAGCAGCGCACCGATTTCGCGGGCACGAGCCACCGCGGTGCGCAAGAACTCGACATCGAGCACTTTGCCGTCAGGGTTGCCCGGCGAGTTAAGCCAAATTAGTTTGGCGTTAGCCGGCCAAAAGGCGGGATCATCTTGAGAAACAATCTCAGCGCCACAAAAAGCTGCGCCTACGGCATAAGCCGTGTAGGCAGTCTCTGGCTGCACCACAACGTCGCCAGCCCCAAGGCCAAGCATCAGAGGCAACCAGCTGATGAACTCTTTAGAACCAATGGTTGGCATCACCTGAGCGGCATTGAGACCCGAAACCCCGCGCCGGCGCGCAAACCAATCGACAACTGCCTGCCGAAGCTCGAGCGTGCCAGCAGTTGAGGGATACCCCGGTGCGTTAGAAGAATTGTCGAGGGCTTGCTGAATAACCTCAGGCGTAGGGTCAACCGGTGACCCGATTGACAAATCGACTGCTCCCCCAGCGTGCAAGGCAGCTTTTGCCGCAAAAGGCTTCAGTAGCTGCCAGGGATACTCCGGAAGACGATCAAACAATCGACACCAGCCGCGACTAAGCCTGAGATGGCAAGGCGGTGATTACAGAGTGATCGCTGTTGATTAGCCCAACCTTTGCAGCACCACCGGGCGAACCGATGGTCTCAAAGAACTCGACGTTGGCCTTGTAATAGTCAGACCACTGGGCCGGCAGGTCATCCTCGTAATAAATCGCCTCGACCGGGCAAACCGGCTCGCAGGCACCACAGTCAACACACTCGTCTGGGTGAATGTAAAGCATGCGGTCGCCCTCATAGATGCAGTCCACAGGGCACTCATCGATGCAGGCTTTATCTTTGACGTCGACACAAGGCAGTGCGATTACATAGGTCACAGGGATTTTCCTTTTGCTTTAACTAAACAATATTTTATGTCTAGCGGTGGCCAGAAGCGTTCTTGCTCCAAGTTTTTGGGCGGAGTCGCGGAAACAAAATTATGAGAGCTAACAAACCAATCGAACCGAACACCCACCAGTTTCCGAGCGAATCTCCCGCAATCAAGATTCCAGAGGTGTGAGGCTGACTGAAATACCAGATGCTTACAAAGAACGCCAAAGTCATGAGATAAAGGGCACCCAGACTACTTCGCAGCAGTCTGAGCCCGAGACCCAACGAGCCGGTCATCAAAAGCGCAACAATCAATCCGATTGGTATCTGGTCTGCACCGCTCGTGTAGGTTCTGTGAAGCATTGTGCCGGCGAGTGCCAGCAGCACACCAAGTGGCAGCCCCCAAAGCCCCAGAAGTAGCTTTCGGGCCGGCAACCAAGCGCTCGGGCGCCGTATCAATTTGAGTCGATCTGGGGCATCGTAGCGGTGCTCTTGAGTTGGAACCACCGCATAAGTCTCAGCGTTCAAAATTACTTGGCTCGCGTGAGCGCTAATCGCAGCTTTGCGAACCTCGGTGGTGGTTTCGTTTCCGACACTCACGTCAAAACTTTCACCTGGCTCAGCGATTACCCAAAACTTAGGAGCCCGCCCGTTCTTTGCTTTTGCGATTTTGCGCAGTGCAAGAGCAGTTCCTTCAAAGGCAACCTTATGATCTGGGTGACCGTAGCCACCGTTCCGGTTGTAAGTCACGACAGCTTCAGGGCGAAAATCAGTTATTGCTTTGATCACTTCGTCGGAAATTACCGAAGTTGTGACGGCCGCTAGAGCCATTTCATCTAGGTCTTTGCGTTTTGCGGGCTTTCCAAAGGCGTTGATGCGCATTCCCGAGTCGAGATAGGCGCGGGTGCCGGCAAAACGATGTTGAACTTTTGCCTCGGCTGTGCCAAATTCCTTGAGCGCGTTTAGCAACTCGTTGGTGCGAAAAGCGCCCATCGCGCCTAGGTTGCCCTCTAAACCTTTGAGTTCCGAGAGTTTCATCTTGCCGCGCTCGCCACGCGTGAGAGTGAGAACCATAACTTCTGCGCCAGCGGCCATTCGGTCGGCAATAACGTGTCCGGTCGAAAGACTTTCGTCATCAGGATGTGCATGCACAAAAAGAACGCGTCGGTAGTTAAAAACTGGTTTCGCCATGCCTTAACTTTAGGCGAAGTTGAAACCGTTTGGCATTACCCCTTGTTAGGTTAGGGTTACCTAACCTAGGATTGAGGTAAACAGAACACGAGAGGCAACTTGTCATTGGTAGGTAGCTATCTAATAGGAATACGCGAAGGCCTCGAAGCCGCGCTAATCATCAGCATTCTCGCCAGTTACCTAAGAAAAGTCGGACAAAAACACCAGATGCGTCAGATGATGACAGGCGTTGTTGCGGCTATTGTTTCATCAATCGTGATCGGCCTAGCACTAAGCCTCAGCCTTAATGACCTACCCCCACACACCGAAGAAAACATCACCGGCTTCGCCTCCATTCTGGCTGTCGGTTTCATTACCTGGATGATTTTTTGGATGGCAAACAACAGCCACAAACTCTCTGCCACGTTGCGGGGCGGAGTCGACAAAGCACTAGCGGGGTCAGCTTTTGGTCTGGTCGCCGTTGCATTTGTGTCGGTGATTCGCGAAGGAATCGAGACCTCAATCTCGCTCTGGACCGCCGCAAAGGCGACCGGAGGGCAACAAGACTCAGTGCTAGGTGCGATTTTAGGGCTTGTGTCGGCGGCGGTCATTGGCTATCTGATTTATCGGGGCTCGGTTCGAATCAACCTTGGTCTGTTCTTCAAAGTCACCGGGGCTTACCTTGTTGTGATAGCGGCAAGTATTTTTGCCTATGCTTTCGGCGAGTTCAACGAGACCGG